>NZ_JALAAC010000040.1:0-38154 GCF_037546855.1 Vibrio sp. 1-Bac 57
GACCTGCGCAATATCAGCCATACCCATTGGTGCGCCTGGGTGACCTGAATTGGCTTTTTGGACAGCATCCATACTAAGGGCGCGTATTGCGTTAGCTAACTCTTGACGAGAAGGCATCTGTTTCTCCTGATTACATTTTGAATTAATGAAAAGTGCGGACATATGAGGTGCGGATTATCCCAAATACCCAGAGCAGGGGCAATGGTAAAGTTAAAATTTGATCACATATTTAAACAAAATAAAGATCAATCTAAGGAGGAGAACCTGAAGGGAATGAATTCCAGATAAGGATAAACTAATGCACCTTATCTGGGATAGAGCAAGCTTAACTATGTTGTTCCGCGTAGCCTGCATTTTTATTCGGACCAAAAACAAAGATAATACCTTTGTCTAAAAGAATTTGAGTGGTTTTATCAAAAAAGGTAATCGCTTGATCTGTAGGCATATGCTTGAGGATTAATTCAATAGCTATATCAAATCCTTCGGCATCTGGAAAAGCGTTAACTAACTCACCTGATTCAATGAAATATAGATATGTATTAATTTTTTCTTGTAACGTGAACAGATGAACATCGTCATGGTCCCACACTAATGAATCGATAATACTTAAAAAGACTCGTCTCGCTTCTTTCTCCATACCAATTGCATCAATACTATCTGTATCTACTACACTCATATATAACCTTTATTTTATCTTTTTTATTTTACTGATCATTCAGGGATACGAATAATCTATTTTTATCTACACCACCAGCCTATGCCATCAACTTATACAATTAAACTATGTGACTAGTTTAGTGGGAATAGTTGACGCCACATAGCCATACCACCTTCCACACTATAAGTATCTTCATAACCTTGTTCAGCTAAATATTGAGCTACACCCTTACTGCTATTTCCGTGATAACAAACCACAAAAACTGGCGTATCAAACTCAACTTTATCGAAAAACGCTTTCAACGTATCATTGTTTAAATTGAATGCACCTTCGACATGATCCGCTGTATAAGATTGAAGATCGCGAGTATCCACAAGAATAGCTTCTTCATTTTGTAATCGTTGCTTTGTTTCAGCTATTTCTATTAACTTGAATGTGGGCATACTTTTTCCTTATAATTTGAACGCAAAATACTTTATTTTTATTAGATTACAGATAAAATAATGATATCTCTTTTAACTCAGTTTAACTATGCGTATCATGCCCTAAAATAGTGCTTTTGCAAATTCCATATAGAACCTGAACAATCGATATACCGACCAATCATTTCGATAAAAAATTCAATATAACTCTGACATTACATATGTAAGTCTATTTAATTCACATATTTTTAGGGATAAATTTCACTTGAAATTTATCCCTAAAAATATAAACAACTTTAATAAAGAGCCATTTAATGAACACTAAGAATTTAACTTTACTCACTTCTTTGTTAACTTTCCTATACTCTTTAACCATACTTATGTCAGGCAAAAGTTATTCTTATATTGCTATTTTATTATGTATTATTTCTTTGTTAATTTTACCTATAACCTTAAAAAACAGATTACCTTCTGAGTTTTATAAAATTGGATTTTCTTTCATTTGTTATGCATTGGTTACCGCTTTATCACTATTAATATTAGGCGGTAAACTTAGTAACTTAGATATGCCTAGTCGAACGTTTTTCATCCTTCCAGTCTTTATTCTTCTATTGAATTTCCCTCCGAAAAAGGAGTGGGTTTTTATAGGGATTTTAACAGGCTCTTTTATCAGTGGATTGATTGCACTGTATCATTATCAAGTTTTAGGTATACGCGCATTTGATGATTTTGGATATATGGTAATTCAATCAGGTGATATTGCGATGTCGCTAGGCATTTTTTCTTTAATCATTGCAATTCAACACCTCAAAGACAAAAAAATTGCATGGACAATTATAGCATTAACATGTGCATTTTTTGGTGTACTAGCAAGTATGTTATCAGGTGCTCGTGGCGGGTGGATAATTGCACCCTTTGTGATTATTTGGCTGTTAATAATTAACCGTGAGTTGATATCCATAAAAGTAGGAGTAGCCTTAGCGATAATACTTGTAAGTAGTAGTTTAATATCTCATGACATTGTAGAACAACGTATCGTAAATGCAGTTCAGGATATAACTAAACTTAACGAAAAAGATTACAGTACCTCATCTATTGGTGCACGGATAGAAATGTGGAAAAGTGGTGTTTATAATTTTATTGAAAATCCACTATTTGGAATTGGCTACAAGGATAGGCAAAAACATAATCAAACTCTAGTAGATAAGAAGTTAGTTAATTCTATTGTTCTTGAATTTGGTAGGCTACACAATAGTTACATTGAAGAACTATCTATTAAAGGTATTATTGGCTTAGCTACATTAATGCTGTTCTTTTGTTCCCCGTTATATTTTTTCATATCCAAAAGAAATGTTAAAAACAGTGTTATTGCACAGCTAGGCATTGCACATATTACACTTGTGATGGGATATTGTATGACTCAAAACTACATAAATCATCATTCTGGAATGCTGCATTATTTAATGTATACAATAATATTTTACGCGATGTTTCTTCATACCAACCAAACATCAGTTTCTGAAAAGAAAGGGGTAGTACGATGAAAATTCTCGTTTGCAGTTCATATAAGCATGCTTGGAACAGTGTAAGACCTGAGGCTGAAATGTTTATTGAAATGGTCAATCAAGGGCACCATGTAACAGTAATGACACAAGGAGATAGCCCTTATAAACAGAGGTTCCTGGACTGTGGAGTTGATGTCATTGATGGTTACCCCACAAAAAAAATATGCATTACTACGATCAAAAAAATTCGTAAAGCTTTACAAGAAAACAACATTGATATTTGTTATGCATTTAATTCTAAAACAATCCCTAACGCTGCATTTGCATGTATTGGGAGTAAAGCTAAATTAGTTGTCTATCGGGGCACAACAGGCGGCTTGTATCGTCATGACCCATCGGCTTACTTAACTCAGTTACACCCTCGCGTTGATGGGATTGTATGTGTTTCAAAGGCAGTAGAAAGAGATGTTGTTCAACGAGTTTGGAAAAACAAAGATAATGTAGTAACCATTTATAAAGGTCACAAGCTAGAGTGGTATCAAGTTGCACCTACTCCACGTAGTGAATTTGGTTTAACAGATGAGCATATTATTGCTGTTTGTGCCGCACATGTAAGGCCCAGCAAAGGTATTTCTCTTTTATTACAAGCGACCCATTCGATTACAAACCCAGATTTTCATTTGATTTTAGCTGGTAGTGGATTTGAGCCGTATTTTGATGAGATCAAAGCAAGTCCAATGAGTGAACGTATTCACTATATTGGGCATAGAACAGATATTCCGTCATTAATGACAATGGCAGATTTTCAGGTTCAACCATCAATTAGTGGCGAGGGTTTACCTAGAACCATTATTGAAGCAATGGCAAATGCAACTCCATCCGTCGTAACAACAACAGGAGGCTCACCTGAACTTGTTGTGGATGGTAAAACTGGCTTCATAGCGGAAGCCGGAAATGTTCAAGAGTTTGCAGATGCAATGAATAAGCTAATTAATAATAAAGAACTAATTCAATCAATGAGTATTGCCGCACAACAACGTCTGGACAACGAGTTCCATGCACAAAATACGATTAAAGAACACCTAGCATTCTTTAATAAATTATTAGCTTAACAATATTAATTAAAACAATTAATTGAAATATACTCACATACATTATTGGATAATTTCACATGACATTGATAATAAATATCCACAGAAAAAGAAGTCATTATGAAAAATAAAACCTATACTGACATTAGTGTCGTAGTTCAAGGGCCGGTGCAAAGTTTAGGAAATAGAGGACAAGAACAAGGTATTACTAACAAGTGCCTTAATTCAGTCCGTACCTACTTACCTGGTGCAAAAATAATTTTATCTACATGGCACAATCAAAATTTAGATGGTCTAGATTATGATGAATTAGTTTTATGTGAGGATCCAGGTCAGAATATTCGTAAATACAATAAAGATGGCTCACCTAAATATTATAATAATAATAGACAAATTGTTTCAACTTTAGAAGGTCTTAAACGAGTAACAACCAAGTATGCGATCAAATTAAGAAGTGATAATTATCTAACATCTAATAACTTTATATCATTACAAACGCAGTTCCCTGCTCGAAGTAATAAATATAGATACCTTAAAGAAAGAGTTGTTACAGCGAACGCATTTACTAGAAAGTACGCTAAAGGGCAAAAAGTAGCTTTTCATCTAAGCGATTTTTTTTATTTCGGTTTGACTGGTGATTTACTCACGTTATGGGATTTGCCTTTAGTCAAAGATTATAAAAAGAAGTCTGAACACGATTTAAGCCCATCACACCCTAATTATATAACTGATTGTACTCAATTGTTCTGGTTACGATCATTACAAAAATTTGAACCTTCCATTACACTTGAGCACCTATTAGACAACAATAAAGAGAAAACTAAACAATCAGATATCTGTTATGCAAATAATGTAATTATATCGTCACCTGAAGAAATCGGACTTAATTTAGGCGAGAAATTTTCTAATGGAAAAGTCAGAATATCTAGAGAGAGAGGAAAGTGCGCTCATATCCACTTTCATGAGTGGCAAGATCTTTACAAAAAATATTGTGACCCAACTTTTAATATAGAACCTACATACATACTTAGATGTAAGTTGTTTATTAATCGTCTAAAATACATCTTTCCCGTTTATTTTGAAGCAAAGATCCGTCAGTTAAAACGAAAAAAGTATAACGTATCTTAATGTTATAGAGTTACTTTTAAGTAACTCTAGCTATTCCAGCAAAGTAAACGATTCATTTTTTATTCATGTGTATTTTAAAAAATTGACTGACTGTAAGTAGCCAACAACATCTTTGACTTCAATTGATGTAAATTATCTAAAGATATTGATATTATTGGCTCGTCCAGAACTAGATTAAATTTCACCCCATTATATTTATTTAAAAATCAATTTAAGATGAGTATAAAGTTTACTAATGGGTAGTTTAAAAAATCTTCTTATCAATAGCCCTAGCTGTGCTTTTGAAAAAGGGATTTTTTGTTTTTTGTTACAATATTTCTGATAGAGCTTCAACCAATCTATATGGCTATACTCATTTGCTCTTTTTAATTTTCTTATTGAACTATGCCTAAGACCTAGCCCTAAGACCTCTGGATCAGCAATAATAATATTATTCGCTAAAAATTCATCCCAAAATTTCACATCCTGTATAGTAGAATCATAACGATGTTTCAATAACGGAGCATCTTTAGTTAATCTCCTCAACCATATTTGACAATAGACCTGCTCTGCTTCTAAAGATTGACTTCCTTTTTCACGTAATATACTTTTCTTTAATAACTCTTGGGCAAAAGGCTGCTCTTCAAAAAGAGGTTGTTCCCAGATCAACTTTAAATCAGTAGTTAAACCATAATAGAAAAAATCACTCGCATTGAAAACCACTTTATGGCCGTGGGAAGTCCGACGAAATAAATTACTATTGATGACGACTTTCTCAGTAAGAAGTTTATATTTATTCGAGTTTTTGGGGAACGCTTTTTGGATTTTGACAAACTCATTTCCAATTAAGAAGTTATCGCTTCTTAATTTCATCGCATAAGGCGTTGTCACAACTGCCAGACCAGCTTTTGTAGAAAGGACTTGGCGATGGTAATTAGGAGGGCAATAAGCATCTTCATTTTGTCCTGGGTCGTCACTTAGTACTAATTTATCATACTCTAAATGACTAATATCCTGCCCTTTCCACGTCGAAAGGATAATAGTGGCACCCGGTAAATGTTGGCGAATACTTAACAAGCACTTTTCAGTTATGCCTTCTTGTTGCTTTCGAGCTTTAGAAGACTGTACTGGTCCTTGTACAACAACACTGATTTTTTGGAATACTAGATCCACACTCAATCCTTTTTCAAAAACAATAAATATTCATCTGGAACACCGCAAAAAATAACTTCATCACGCTTGATTCGGTGATAATGAACTTCATTTTTTTGATCAATAAGGTAATTATATAAAGGTGCAATATATAGTTCTCCTTTTTCCCATTCGCTTTCTGGTTTTGCAATATAATTATTATAAGCTTGGTTAAAAATAGCGATACTTTTGAAATAATATAAACCTGTACTACACAAGTTTGAAATAGCTCGTTTTTCTGCTGTTTCAATGACTTTAGTGCTGTTGCTAGACTCTGGCTTTGCAAATGACCAATTATCACCTTCCCCTTCAAATACCTCTAAATAACCATCCCAACGTTCGATATTCTTAGGGTAATTAAATGCAGGTCTAAAGGTATCAATATTAAAAATAGTGATTGCTTCTTCACTATTAGCTATTGATTGCAAACCAAGGTAGACAGTTTCTGCTTGCCCTTTTGTCTCTTTATCCAAAATAAAAATATGTGCTTCTTTTATTCCTAAAACAGCGATCTCATTTTTAATGAACTCAACCGTCCCTAAAATATCACGAACAATAAATAAAAAACTTTCTGTTTGAAAATACTCAGAAAAACTATTTACAGCATGTGCAAAAAGAGACTTGCCATGAGCTTCAAGCATATATTTTGGTTTTGTGTATCCAGCTTTAAAGAAACGAGAACTTAATCCAGCCATTGGGATAACGATCATTATTTAACCTCTTTAATTATTTTGTATAACCTAAATGCATTGGCCATTAATGCTTGTTGCCTTTTTTTATCGTCACTATGTAGAGGTAACATCGATAAAAATAGCTGTATTTGCATTGCGTATAAAGCATTACTAGTTAGATTAAACTTATCATTCACTAATGTTAAAAATAAGGATTGGATACCTTTAATTGAATTTGGTACGTCGAGTGTAAATTGAATACTATTCTGCTTAATATCAACTTCATAATATTCTGCTATGATCCAATCATATAACCCTAATATTGAATGGCTAAGTTTAGCTACATCATAAAGACCATCACCAAAAATAGTAAAATTTTCATTTAAATCGATCCCTCGAGGATCAATTGTTTTTATATTATTGGTTCTAAAATCATACAATATATTACTAAAGCAAAAGTCACCATGAACTACGCTATTATGGTGACTTGAGGGGGGTAAAAATTGTTCACTACATTGTAATAAATCAGAAAATGAAGCGTTTAGATTTTGATTGTACAACCATTTAGTCTCCATAGTACAGCCAATTTCCTGACAATACTCATTAAGTCTAACTCTAGTTTTATCTTGAAACATGTCCTTTAAATCAACACCTTCAGATTGATTAGGTGCTTTATATTTATGGCATTCCTCTATAAAAAACAAGCAATTACTAAGTATTTTTTTCCATACAATTTCAGGAAGAACAGAAAAAACATACAGTTCATTGAGCGCAGTATAATGAAGGTACTCTAATTGATAAGAAGCACTTTCTTTAGTGATAATTGAACCAAGGTATTGGGGCAAAAATATTCTTAATTGAGCAGGTACATTTTCAAACCAGTTAGCTTCTGCAGAGATTTTTTCAATTTTATGACTAGATTTTCTAATCCAACGAGGAGTAATCTCAAGGTTATTAAAAGCACGTTGAGTAGTAAATTTTGCTTTAGATCTATAGTAAGTATTTAGGTGCCCAAAATCTAACCAATTATCGACCTCGAGTACGCTTAAATTACACTTTTTATGATAATAATTAAGGCTCTCAATAAAATCCCAATGTGCCATAACTAGAGCCCTAACAAGTTGTTTAGGTTGATTGAAATTAAAGTAACCACACACTACATTATGCTTGTCTAACTCTTCCCCCCCCTCACTAGTGTTTAGCCAAATACTATTATCATTATTAACAACAGCCCAATGGTAACTACTATCGACTTGAGAAATAGAAATAATATTTTCATTACCTGGCAAGTTAGGTAATAACGTATCACCAAAAAGAATACTTAATGAGACCTGATTATCATATTCAGCTAAATTTAATGCAGATACTAAAGACTCGCCTAGTGATAAGCCTTCAGGAATTTTTAGAATCGTTACATTGTGTAGAGCAAGCCAAGTTAAATCATGATGATCAGGGGTAAAACCTTCGGGTATACTCAGAAATATTTTTTTATCTTCAGGCGCTGATTTTACTTGATGCTGAAATAGACGCCTATTACCTAGTGGCAAAAATGATGGAGGAATTTTACCAAATTCTGAACGTAGTTCTTGAGTGATATAATCACCCGACATAATCAAGAACATTACTTTTCCTTAGCCAATAGCTCTTCTATTTCATTGATGCTTAAAGCAGAAAACTCTGATGGGCGAATAGCACGATCATCGATATAAAACCCATCATGCCCACACCAAGGCTTACCAACTAATATTTCATCGAATGGAACTTGGTGTTTTTCTAACCAAGCAGTAATAATAGGTAAGGTAAATATATTAATCTTTCCTACATTACCTTTATAAGTACGCATGTTTCGAGCGGTATGAATAGTTATGCTATAACCTAATTCTTTATAATGACGAAGCTGTTTAATAACCTCTAAATTAGGTGAAACATTAATATAATCATTTGTATCTGCTTTAGTAATAGTGCCATCTAAATCAACAATTAGTTTTTTCATTAATAATGTAATCCATTTCAAATATGTATTAAGTATCTTAATTTATATACTTCGTAAATCATGCCTAAAAGTAATTAAATGTCTATCAACTTCGATCGTTCTCAAGTAACCACAGACCTGCATATTTATTAAAATTACCATGTGCATAACGCATTGCGACTAAAAACCCGATGCTGCCATCTAACATACCTAGCCTTAATACATAAATATGAAAAAATACCCACATAGATCTTAATAATGCTAACAATAAACCATGTGATTTTTTACCTTTACGAAAATATTTTTGTGAGCCTAACCAAGCATAATTGGCTGATTTATCTAATCCATGTTTAAAGTCACGATGTGTGTAATGCAATAAAATACCTTTCATTTTCCCAAAATTGGTACCTATTGGAATCACTTTTTCATGTACCTCATCCAAAGAAAATTCAGCACCTTCTCTTTTAAATAAACGTAAAACAGCACGAGCACTTCGGCCATATTTTAAGGTTTTACCATGAATAGTCACACCCCAAGGAAGTTTATAGGCATCATGTTGAATGATTGGCTGTGCGAGTAACTTAGATAATTCAGCTTGCATTTTTTCATCCAACGCTTCATCGGCATCAATTGATAACACCCAATCGCAGGTTGCCTTATCTAGCGCTCTTTGTTTTTGTTTACCAAAACCAGGCCAATCAGTCACGAATACATGCTCAGTATATTGTTTACAAATAGCCACAGTATCATCGATTGAACCACTATCTAAGACAATGATTTCATCTGCAACATTTTTAACTGACTCTAGGCAACGAGAGATCCTATCGGCTTCATTTTTAGTAATAACAATCACTGATAAACTATGTTTTTTTACACTCATCATATTTTCCAATATTTTAATTTTTTGCGTAGTTTTAACTGTCGAATAAGATTTAACGGTTTAGGTTTTATATTTTCAACCCCTTCTTTTTTCAACTGTTCACAAGCCTCTACGACTCTTCTACTGGACTCACCATCACTATAAGGATGTGTTTGCGAACAATACAGATCAATTTTATTTAAAAGTTTTTCTGAGCTATTTAAGGCCTGCTCGATGGTTTTATCAAGATCATTCACATTATTTATATGAATAAAACTGTCGTTTGTTGTTTTGTTTTTATAGGCAATTACCGGCTTTTTTTGTAATAAGAACATAGTCATAATCGACGAAGTATCACATATCATCACATCAGCAGCTTGCAATAGAGGAATAACATCATCTGTTTCAACAAATTGCAAATTTTCGTTCTGTATTGCTTTGTATTTTTCTACAATATCAGCTGGCATTTTAGGATGGAACTGTACTAACCAACGATATTCAGGTGACTGGCTTAATTGTTTAATAGTAGGAAATAACTCATCAGCATAAGAAGTTTCTGCCGAAAAAGTAGAACAAAGTAAAATTGTTGGGCGGTTATCCCCTTGAATGCGATAAGGATTTACTTCAACAGCTGTAAATAAAGGATCGAGCATTGCCCAGCCGGTTTCTTTAACGGTAAAGGTTTGGTATTGCTCTGATAATTTTAAAAATCGTTGTGTCGTATTTGGCCCTTGGGTACAGTACATATCAAAACACTGACGAATTTTAAAATGAGCATCGTTACCTCGTTTGCCAGAGTTAAAGCCATGAAATAAACCCACCTTGATCCCTTTAATGAAACTAGGCACAACATTACCAGGGACTAAAACAAAATCAGCTCCCCACTGATTCACTTTTTCAACCGTATTCAATTGAATTTCATCGCTTAATAAATACTTATCAGAAACTTCCTTGCCTTCTAAAAACCATTTAACACTCCCCCCTCTAGCGAGGATTACAGACTGTATAGGACGTAGCATTGCGTAGGAATAATTTTGAGAAATGTACATTAGATATTTTTGAGGAAGCATACGCAGCATATTCCGTATTAATAAAACAAATCGTTAAGTATCAATGATTATATCGTGGAATTTATATATGATATATATTTTTACTTGAACAGTTAGGGGTAACAATGATTCTTCGATGGTTTTATAGTATTGTGCTTATGATCGTTTCCCCATTTTTCCTTTATTCACTCTATAAATCAAAGCCTAACAAGCCTAAGTTTGGTGTACGTTGGAAGGAGCACTTCGGGTTTACACCTAAGTTACAGGATACGATAAATGCGCCGTTCTGGATCCATGCGGTTTCTGTTGGAGAGGTATTAGCCGTTACACCTTTAATAAAAACATTCAAAAAACAAAATCCTACAGTATCAATTATCATTACTACCACCACCAGCACAGGTGCGGCAGAAGCAGAAAAACTTGGAGATTTAGTTGAACACCGTTATATGCCTGTCGACTTTTCATTTGCAGTTAATGGATTTATTAGCGCTATTCAACCGCAAGCGCTGTTTATTATGGAAACAGAACTGTGGCCAAATACCTTACACTGCTGCCAAGTAAATAATATCCCCGTCACTATTATTAATGCGCGTCTTTCAGCACGATCTGAAGCTCGTTATAAAAAATTCCCCTTTGTTTTCAGTTTATTGCTTAAAAATATTAATTATATTTTGGCGCAGACAAAACAAGATGCACAGCGTTTTGTGAACTTGGGATTAAAAACAGAACAAGTCAGTGTTACAGGTTCAATTAAGTTTGATATTAAGGTGAATGACGAGCAGCTAACACAAGCTTCATTATTGCGTCATTCGCTAGGACAAGACAGACCTATATGGATTGCCGCCAGCACGCATAAAGGTGAAGACGAACAACTTATAAAAGCTCACCAACAGCTATTATCGAAGAAACCTAACGCATTATTAATCCTAGTCCCTCGTCATCCGGAGCGCTTTTTATCGGTGCAAATATTGGCAGAGCAAACTGGTTTATCAGTGACCACTCGCAGTAGTCAACAAGCAATTACTGAGAATACTCAGGTCTATTTAGGTGACTCAATGGGCGAAATGATGGTTTTATTAGGAGCCGCTGATGTTTGTTTTATCGCCGGTAGTTTAATTGGAGATAAAGTGGGTGGACATAACTTGTTAGAGCCCGCAGCACTTAAAAAGCCAATTTTAACTGGTCCAAGTTATTTTAACTTTAAGCAAATAACCGAGCAGTTAGTCGAGCTTGGCGCTTGTGCGGTCTGCAATGATAGTAGTGAAATAACACATTCTTTAATGCAATTATTTGATAATAAAAAAATGCGCCTTGAACAAGGCGAGATAGCGTTTAGTTTTGTACAGCAGAATCAAGGAGCATTGCAGAAAACTATTGATAAGATGCAAACAAATAAGATGTAAACCGATAAGATTCAAACTATCGACAAAGTTAAAACGAAAGACGCGGTGCAAACTAAATAAACTAAGCATGTTGATAAGCGTTAAATAAGCACTGCCAATCATTCTGAGTCCATTTTATCTGGCGTTTATTAAGCTCTTTATTAAAAGATCTTAATAAGCGTTGAAGGTTTGCTTCTTTCCAAGCTTCCCCCTGTTGCTGATAACATTTATCAAAATCAATGATCCAAGCTTTCCCATCATTATCTAAAAGAATATTATGAATGTTTAAGTCCGTATGATTTACCTGAGCTTGATGCATTTTTTTTATTTGTATCGCAATCGCGCTATATTCCGTTTCAGTTAATGGCCGTTGCTGTAACACCGCCACTAAATCCTGTGCATTTGGTATTTTTTCTGACAGCAGATCCGCCTGATAACAAAAATTTCTTTTAATCACGCGCGCCGCAATGGGTTTAGGCACATTCACATCATGTTGCTTTAAGGTTTGTAACAAATGAAATTCAGCCACTGAGCGTGTTTTTGGCCAGCCATTAAATAAATAATGGTCTGATATTATCTTGCCAAATAAGCCACCTCGTCGATAATGACGCAGCGCAGCTTGCATTTTTGCCAATTGAACAAACCATGTTGTACCTCGCCCCGTCGCAGAGCCGACTACTTTATCTTGTTCAAGCCAAAATTGAGCATCAAAACAACGTTCAATATCATCGCTAATTAAGCTATCATCGAATATTATATAGTGTTTATTTTGCTCAAGCGTTTTCAACATGACTCTAATCCATTTATTTCAAAGATAAGATATTAACATGCCTCTATTTACAACTGCACCAAAATCTATCTGTCTACTACGCCTCTCCGCTATTGGCGATGTATGCCATGCAGTCGCGATGGTGCAAGCCATTCAAAAACAATGGCCGACCACTAAGATAACGTGGATCATGGGTAAAATTGAAGCGCAATTGTTGCATGACTTACCCGATGTAGAGGTGATCGTTTTCGATAAAAAAACTGGCTTCTCGGGAATGAAGGCAATTTGGAAGCAACTGTCTGGCAGAAAATTTGATGCCTTATTGCATATGCAATTAGCACTGCGAGCGAGTGCACTAACACTGGGTATTAAAGCTAAATACAAAGTAGGATTTAACCGTAAACGCGCTAAAGAAGGGCAATGGTTATTTACCAATAAAAAGATCCCAGATACGGCCTCACAACATGTGTTAGATAGCTTTTTTGAGTTTGCCTACTTTCTAGGTATTGATAAAACAACACCGACTTGGAATATTCCACTTAGTGATGCAGATATTGAATTTGCAAATCAAGTGAGTCATTTAAACCGACCTTTGTTTGTGATCAGCCCCGCTGCCAGCAAAGACGAGCGCAACTGGTTGATTCCTCGCTATGCTATGGTCGCGGACTATGCAGCTAAAACAGGTTTTGCAGTGGTGTTATGCGGTTCACCGACCCCTAGAGAACAAAAACTCGGTGAAGCCATAGAGAGAAAAATGCACCAGCCGGTCATTAATCTAATTGGTAAAACATCGTTAAAACAATTAACCGCCGTATTAAAAGAAGCTTCACTGGTATTAGCCCCAGACTCTGGTCCTGCCCATATAGCAACAACACAAGGAACACGAGTGATAGGTTTATACGGTCATAGTAATCCTAAACGAACAGGCCCTTACCTAAGTAAAGATAGTGTTGTTAGTGTTTATGAAAAACATGTACAAGAACAACATAAAAAACCTTTGCAAGACCTACCTTGGAGTGCGCGCGCTAAGGGTGATCATATTATGCAAGATATAAGTACAGGCCAAGTGATAGAACAGTTTAATAAATCAACCGACTCGCTAATTTAACGCAGTCAAACTGCTCTTCTACACCTATATCAATTTAGCACTGATGTCAATTTAGCATTTATGCTTAAGCAATAAAAAAGGGCTAATACAATTAGCCCTAACATTTCACTATTTTAGCCAAGCTTATGGGAGGATTGTAAAGTTACTTTTGGTAAAATTCTTTATACCATTTAACAAATTCAGCAACACCTTCTTTAACAGTAACCGCTGGCGTGTAACCGATAGCCTTAAATAAGTCACTGGTATCTGCATAGGTTTGATAGACATCACCAGCTTGCATTTCTCGAAAGTTTTTCTTCGCTTCAATACCTAATTCACTTTCAATCGCTTGCACAAAGTCCATCAAACTAATCGGAGAACCGTGGCCAATATTGTAAACAGCATAAGGTGCAGAGCTGGTTGCAGGGCTTCCGGCCTCCACGGTCCAATCTGGGTTTTTAACAGGTTCAACGTCTGCAATACGAATAACACCTTCTACAATGTCATCAATATAGGTAAAATCACGCCACATATCGCCATTGTTATTGATATCGATTGTTTCACCTTCTAGAATTTTTTTAGTGAAGATGAACGGTGCCATATCAGGACGCCCCCAAGGACCATAAACAGTAAAGAAACGTAACCCTGTCGTAGGAATATCGTAAAGATGAGAGTATGTATGCGCCATTAACTCATTAGATTTTTTAGTGGCCGCATAAAGAGAAATGGGATGGTCAACCGAATCGTTAGTGGAGAAAGGAACTTTAGCATTAAGACCATAAACAGAACTTGAAGAAGCATAAATTAAATGCCCAACTTTATTCTGACGACAACCTTCAAGAATATTAACATGACCTACTAGATTACTATCAGCGTAAGCAAGTGGATTTTCAATAGAATAGCGAACGCCTGCTTGTGCACCTAGATGTATGACTCGGTCAAATTGCTGCTGTGCAAATAAAGCTTTAATGCCGTCACGGTCAGCGAGGTCTAATTTAATAAACTCAAACTGTTCATGCTCAATACGTTGCAATCTCGCTTCTTTTAATGCGATATCGTAATAATCATTAATATTATCAATACCAATGACTTGATGCCCCGCTGCTGTTAAACGTTCCACTACTACACTACCAATGAAGCCAGCGGCACCCGTTACAAGATATTTCATATTAACTCCTAAATGTAGGTCATTTTTTATTTTTGCTTTTTATTTTTTAGAGTGACTATTCAACTAGCTCAGACATTGCAGCTATAATTGCAGCTATAGTAGTGATTTATCAATGCGGAGTAAAATAGTTCTCATACAAAAACAAAAAAGCGCCTAAATATAACCAATAACTCGATTACATTAAGACGCCCATAGCAGCTCAAAATTAACAATAAAAATTAGCTATTCACGTTTATTTTCAAGCTTTCTTATTTCCAAGCTTTCCAGGCATTAATTAAACCGTTGGTTGAACAGTCGTGGCTATTCACACTATCGTCATTACTCAACTCAGGTAAAATTTGTCCTGCTAGTTGCTTACCTAACTCAACCCCCCATTGATCAAATGTGAAGATATTCCAGATAACCCCTTGAGTGAAAATCTTTTGCTCATACATTGCAATTAATTGGCCTAATGTTTTAGGGGTAATCTTTTTAACTAAAATAGAGTTAGTTGGTTTATTACCTTCAAACACTTTATAAGGGACTAAATCAGCCACTTCTTCAGCAGATTTACCCGCAGCAGTAAACTCAGACTCCACTTGCATTTTGCTTTTACCAAAAGCTAATGCTTCAGTTTGAGCAAAGAAGTTAGATAATAATTTAGCATGGTGATCACCAGCCGGATTATGGCTTACAGCAGGAGCAATAAAGTCACAAGGAATTAATTTGGTTCCTTGGTGAATCAATTGATAGAAAGCATGTTGGCCATTAGTACCAGGTTCACCCCAAATAATTGGACCTGTTTGGTAATCAACCGGGTCACCATTACGATCTGTACATTTACCGTTAGACTCCATATTTCCCTGTTGGAAATAAGCAGGGAAACGATGCATATATTGGTCATAAGGAAGAATAGCTTCTGACTCAGCGCCATAGAAGTTGTTATACCAAATCCCAATTACCGCTAATAACACAGGAATATTATTTTCAAATTCTGTAGTGGCAAAATGCTTATCCATATCGTGAGCACCAGCCAGTAACTCTTCGTAATTTTCAAAGCCAATGGTTAATGCAATCGATAAACCAATCGCTGACCAAATCGAGTAACGACCGCCAACCCAATCCCAGAATTCAAACATATTTGCAGTATCAATACCAAACTCAGTTACGGCATCCGCATTCGTTGATAACGCAGCAAAGTGCTTAGCAACAAATGCTTCATCTTGCGCAAAGTTTAAGAACCAATCACGCGCACTATGTGCATTGGTCATAGTTTCCTGTGTAGTAAATGTTTTAGAGGCGATTAAAAACAACGTCGTTTCTGGATCTACTTTTGTTAACGTTTCAACAATATGGGTACCATCAACATTAGATACAAAATGAGTTTCAATACCTTCTACTTTATAAGGACGTAATGCTTCAGTAACCATGAATGGACCTAAGTCAGAACCACCGATTCCGATATTGACCACATCTGTAATACGTTTACCGGTATAACCCAGCCACTCACCAGAATGCACTTTTTCACAGAATGTTTTCATCTGAGCTAACACTTGGTTGATTTTAGGCATCACATCTTCACCATCAACCATCACCGGCGTATTACTACGGTTACGTAATGCCGTATGTAACACTGCACGTCCTTCTGTAATATTTATCTTTTCACCAGAAAACTGCGCTTTGATAGCCGACGCTAAATCAACTTCTTTAGCGAGATCAATCAAACTCGCTAGTATTTCTTCAGTTATTAAATTTTTAGAGAAATCGAGTAAAAAATCTTCATTAAATTGACGAGAGAATGTTTCAAAACGTTCTGGGTTTTCAGCAAATAATTGAGATATTTGCATATCAGCATGGTCATCAAATAAGTTTTGTAAGGTTGACCAAGCAGCGGTTTGTGTAGGTTGGATATTTTTCAACATATGGAGTTCCCAAGTTTATGATATTAAATCGTATCTACTCATGTGTGCTCGCCAGTCAATCAAAGCGGCACAGAGTCATGTAATATTTATAACTAGCATGTAAAAGCAGTAAAGATGGCACATAGCCATAGTAATCAGTTATTCTTTTAATTTGATAATATCGCCAAATTCACAGTATTTCTGTGATAAAGCGTAACATTAAAAACAAAAGAAAATAAGCTACTTAAATCAATAAAAGAGCAAACAATAAAGATCCAATTACAAAGGAAAATTGTTATCATAGTGTCATATTTATACTTGAATGACAGAAGATGTAGATTTAGCTTTTTATAAAACGGCAATATGAAAGTACAGGCATTATAATTTTGAAAGCATTGATTTTAAATACAGAGATCAAACTGCTTTAATTAAAACTGTATTAATGTGTGCCTTGCTGAACTTAATATCTTCAGGTAGTTTGAGCATAATACCCAATAATTTTATCCTTAAGGTAAAGAGATAACCATGCAAGAAAAGCCAGACAATACGACTCATTTTGGTTTTAAAACCGTTGAAGAAGATAAAAAAGTGGAACTAGTTGCAGACGTTTTCCACTCTGTTGCTGCTAAATATGACATTATGAACGATGTCTTATCAATGGGTATCCATCGAATTTGGAAGCGTTTTACTATTGATTGTTCAGGTGTACGCCAAGGTCAAAAAGTATTAGACCTTGCAGGTGGAACTGGCGATTTAACAGCAAAATTTTCTCGTATTGTAGGCCCTAAAGGTAATGTGGTTTTAGCTGACATTAATGATTCTATGTTAAAAGTTGGCCGTACAAAGTTACGCGACATGGGTATTGAAGGCAATGTGAGTTATGTGCAAGCGAATGCAGAAGAACTGCCCTTCCCTGATAATCACTTTGATTTAATTACCATTGCTTTTGGATTACGTAATGTAACGGATAAAGATAAAGCACTGGCGTCTATCTACCGAGTTTTAAAACCAGGTGGGCGTTTATTAGTGTTAGAGTTTTCAAAGCCTATTTACACGCCGGTTAAAAAATTCTATGACTTCTATTCTTTTAATATACTGCCAAAATTAGGTAAATTGATTGCTAATGATAGCGAAAGTTACCAATATCTTGCGGAAAGTATTCGTATGCACCCAGGTCAAGAGGCGCTAAAAGAGATGATGGAAAATGTTGGGTTTGAAGGAACTGAATACTTTAATTTAAGCGCAGGTATTGTGGCTTTACACCGTGGTTATAAATATTAAGCGTGTTATTCAAAAAAACCAATAACAGATAAAACCCATTACAACGAGACTCAATATGCCATTAAATAACTTGCTTTGCGGTTTATTAGAAACAGGTGTAAATCAACTACATCAATTAGATAGCAGCGCTGTCATAAAACGGAAACAACTTAATGGCACTATTATTGGGGTTAGTTTAAAAGAGCTTAATTTCCCTTTGTATTTTGTTATTTCATCGCAACAGGTTGATATACTCAACAAGTTCTCCGGCGATCCTGATTGCTTTATTCGCGTCAGTGTTAGTGCGTTACCTAAATTACAAGATAATCATCAATTAACTCACCTGATTAAAACCGGACAATTAGAAGTTGAAGGTGATATTCAATTAGTGCAACAGTTTGCACAACTATTAACGGATATGGAGATAGATTGGGAAGAGCACTTATCGCATAAAGTCGGCGATGTGATTGCTCATAAGTTTTGTTACCACGCCAAAAAAATCCAGCAAAGTGTTCACCAGCAGTTAATGAATGTAGAAAAACAAACGGCGCTCTATATTACCGAAGAGGTTAAACTTGCGCCTAGTGGCTTAGAAGTTGCTTATTTTTGTGAGCAAGTAAAAACGCTAGATAAGCAAGCAGATAAACTATTGTTGAAGTTAAACCAGTACACAAATAAATAAAGTAAATTAACCATATGCTAACAAGTTAGCTGGAAGATAGATGATTAAAATAAAAGAATTATCGCGTTTGTACCAAATCAATAAGACCTTTATTGAGTACGGTTTAATTGAATTAGTTCCCAAAGCGCAAATCCCTAAAAGTTACTGGTTATTACGTCTGTGTTTATTTTGGTTACAAAACCAACATCAAGACATGGATTTACCTGAACGCCTGCGTTTAAGTTTACAATCACTCGGACCTATCTACATAAAATTAGGACAAATGCTGTCAACCCGTCGTGATTTGTTAGCGCCAATTTATGCCGATCAACTGGCGCATTTACAAGACAATGTTCCAGCTTTTTGTGGTGATTTAGCAATCAAACAAATAGAAAAATCATTTCAATGTCCAATCGATGAGATTTTTGATGATTTTGATAAAGTCGCATTAGCATCAGCTTCCATTGCCCAAGTTCATACGGCTATTTTAAAAGAAGATGGCAGAGAAGTAGTTATTAAAGTGACACGCCCTGGCATTAAAAAAACTATTGCCGCTGATATTCAATTAATGAAATGGCTAGCAGCATTAGTTCAGCGTTTTGTTAAAGATGCAAGACGCCTGCGCCCTGTTGAAGTGATCAAAGAATACGAAAAAACTATTATTGATGAATTGGATTTAATGCGTGAAGGCGCCAATGCAATCCAATTAAGACGAAACTTTCTAAACTCTAAAGTATTGTATGTACCTGAAATATATTCCGACTACTGTACAAAAGACGCATTAGTAATGGAACGAATCTATGGTATTCCCGTTTCAGATATTGATGCATTAAAAGCACAAAATACTGACCTTAAATTACTCGCAGAGCGCGGGGTTGAAGCTTTCTTTACCCAAGTATTTAGAGATAGTTTTTTTCATGCGGATATGCACCCAGGTAATGTATTTGTTTCCTACGAACATCCAGAAGACCCATTATGGATAGGCATAGATTGCGGCATTGTTGGGACATTAACCAATGAAGATAAACGCTATTTAGCAGAGAATTTTTTAGCCTTCTTTAATCGTGATTACAGACAAGTTGCACTACTGCATATTGATTCTGGTTGGGTACCAGCAGACACACCAGTAGAAGAGTTTGAATTTGCTATTCGCGCCGTCTGCGAACCTATTTTTGAAAAACCACTTTCAGAAATTTCATTTGCTCAAGTATTGATCAATCTTTTTAATACTGCTCGACGCTTTAACATGCAAGTCCAGCCGCAATTAGTGTTATTGCAAAAAACCTTACTTTATATCGAAGGATTAGGCCGTCAGTTATATCCACAACTAGATTTATGGGATACAGCAAAACCCTTCTTAGAAAACTGGATGCGTGAACAGGTAAGTCCTAAAACACTGCTCAATAAAATCAAATTAAAAGCGCCGTTCTGGTTAGAAAAATTGCCTGACATTCCAGAGTTGGTTTATCACAATTTAGCGCAAAGCAAACAAATCCAACAACAACAGCAATTATTAATGCAACGCTTTAATGATCAGCAACAAAAAAATAACAAAAACCAAGTGGTAACATCACTGGCGATCACGTTGAGTATCATCACTGCACTTTTCTATTTACAATCAGAGGGTAGGTTTAACTTGTATTTTGCCTTACCCGCAGTAATATCATGGGTAATTGCGTGGCGTTTTAGCAACAAATCTTAATATTTTTAATAGCAGATAAAAAGCTATTGATTAATTTATATTATTTTTAACGATTTTTTAATCACTTTATTTTTAACAACATCATTACATATAGGAAATAGATTATGGGCGGTATCGGAATTTGGCAGTTAATTATTATTGCTGTGATTGTTATTGTTTTATTCGGCACAAAAAAATTACGCGGTATTGGCGGTGATCTTGGTGGTGCAATCAAAGGTTTTAAAAAAGCGATTAAAGACGAAGATACAACACCGACTGAGTTAGAAAAAAAACCAGACACAAATTTAAAATCTGAGCAGAAAAAAACTGAAACAGAAAAAAGTGACTAAAAGATTAATCGGTTGATAGGTTAATAGGTTAATAGGTTGATAAATTAATAGGTTAATAAGTTAACTTTCAATATTTTTCTGTCACCGTTTAATGGGCTTATTATCTAATAGTTGATTATGTATGCTAAATATCGTCGCTCATACTTTTTAGTGATAGAAAATATGTTTGACGATAGATTAGATATTTAATGATAGATGATATGTTTGGCCACAAGTAATGTGTTCGGCTATTAATCCAAATGAGTCATTAAACAATAACTCATTAAACAATGGTTCAGTCATGCAAGTAAGTCTGTAGAAGTTTATTACAGCCGCTAAATTGCTCAGTAAAAGGTACTTTAATTAATGTTTGATATTGGCTTTTGGGAGATCATGTTGATCTCTATAATTGGATTAGTAGTATTAGGCCCACAACGTTTACCTATTGCCATTCGTACGGTAATGAAATGGGTAAATACGGCCAAAAGTATGGCTAATTCAGTGAAAAATGAGATTTCACAAGAGCTTGAATTACATGAAATGAATGAAAATATGATCAAAGCAAGCAAACAAGGGCTGGATAAACTAGATCCTGATTTAAAAGCTTCCATTGATGAAATGAAAAATAGTGTTAGCGAATTAACCCATCCCTATAAAAATAATGTAGATGACTTAATTAATGCACAAGCCACGACTAAAAAAGACAGCACCGATGCTAAAAATCCGGCTATAGAGCAAGCGAATACATCCGCACAAGATAAAACCACGGAAGAAAACCTACAATCACAACACACCCCATCAGGTAATAATAGGTTCGATAATGGTTTCGATAAGAGCTCAGCTATTAAAGTGCCAGTAACTGAAGCAGAGCAATCAGACCATGCATCTTCAAGCCACGTTTCTCAGCAGGATAAATAACTCATGAGCGAGCAATCGTCAGATCAAACGCAACATAGCTTGCCTTTAATTACTCATCTTTTAGAGTTAAGAGATCGCATTCTTAAAGTGGTGATCGTGGTGTTGGTGATATTTTTTAGCTTAGTTTATTTTGCTAACGATATTTATCACTATATTGCCATCCCACTGACTAGCCAATTACCTATTGGCTCAAGCATGATTGCAACAGGGGTTGCTACGCCCTTTTTCACACCAATTAAACTAACTATCGTATTATCTATTTTTGTCGCAATACCGGCTATTTTGCACCAAGTATGGGCTTTTATTGCACCCGGCTTATACAAGCATGAGCGCCGACTTATTGCGCCCTTGGTGATCAGTAGCGCGCTTTTGTTTTATCTAGGCATGATGTTTGCGTATTATGTAGTATTTCCTTTGGCCTTCTCCTTCTTTACTAGCACCGCTCCAGAAGGTGTGACAATTGCCACCGATATAAGTAGCTATTTGGACTTTGTATTAAAACTCTTTTTTGCCTTTGGCTTAGCCTTTGAAATACCCGTTGCTACTTTAGTTTTATGTTGGACAGGTGCAACTACACCCGAAGCATTAAGAGCAAAACGCCCTTACATTGTGGTCGCCGCGTTTGTCTTTGGCATGTTATTAACACCGCCTGATGTTATCTCTCAAACTCTCTTAGCCGTACCCATGTTGATTTTATTTGAACTAGGGTTATTGTTTGCTCGTTTTTATGTGAAAAAGCCAGAAGACGATGAAGAGGTAGAAAACACAATCCACAAACAATCAAAACAGAGTGATTAACCGTTATGATTGATATCGGCATTAATCTAACTAATAAGCGCTTTGACAAAGATCTAGAGTCGGTAATTAGCAACGCCAAGCAAGTAGGTGTGAAGCAACTTATTGTAACCGGCACCAATATCACAGAAAGTGAGCAAGCACTTACCTTAGCAAAGGCATACCCTGACTTTATTTATAGTACAGCAGGGATCCATCCGCATGATGCTAGCCACTTTACTGAACAAAGCTTAACACAGCTGAAAAAGTTAGCTGCGCAGCCTCAGGTGAAAGCTATTGGAGAATGTGGATTAGACTTTAACCGCAACTTTTCAACACCAGCAGAGCAAGAAAAAGCATTTGTGCAGCAACTAGAGCTAGCCGTTGAATGTCAGTTACCTGTATTCATGCATGAGCGAGATGCAAACCAGCGTTTTTTAGCATTACTAAAGCCTTATATTAATCAATTACCTAATACAGTATTACACTGTTTTACTGGTGATCAAAAAGAGCTAGAACGTTGTTTAGCACTTGATTTACATATTGGTATAACCGGTTGGATATGTGATGAGCGCAGAGGCCAACACTTGCTTGAGTTAGTGAAACTGATACCAGATAATCGGTTAATGATTGAAACAGATAGCCCCTATTTATTGCCTCGTTCAATGCGCCCTAAGCCAAAATCTAGCCGAAATGAGCCAAAATACTTACCCTATATTGCTGAGGTCATTGCGCATGCTCGTCAGCAAGAGTTACAATATTTTCTCGACAACACAGAAAAAACAACCCGCTCTTTTTTTAATTTAACTTAACTTTTCGCTTTTTATTAAGCCTCTATTTTTACGCATTATTAAGTCCTTAAAATAGATCGCTTAAAAAAGGCTACAGGAATTATTATGACCGTTTCTCAAAGCTTTCCTGCTCGTCGTTTACGCAGATTACGTAAACACGATTTTTCACGCCGTTTAGTACAAGAAAACCGTCTTACTGTAGACGATTTAATTTACCCAATGTTTGTAGTTGAAGGCACAAATCGCCGTGAAACAATTCCTTCAATGCCAGGTATAGAACGCTTATCAATTGACTTATTAGAAATTGAAGTCAAAGAACTAGCCGCATTAGGTATCCCTGCTGTTGCGCTATTTCCGGTCACTCCGAGTGAAATTAAAACAGAGATGGCTGAAGAGGCCTATAACGAGAATGGACTCGCGCAACGTGCAGTAATGCGTATTAAAGAAGCTTGCCCAGAGCTAGGAGTGATCACCGACGTTGCTTTAGACCCTTTCACCACACATGGGCAAGATGGCATTATCGATAGTGAAGGTTATGTATTAAATGACATCACCACTGAAATTTTAGTAAAACAAGCCCTTTCGCACGCCCAAGCGGGTGCTGACATTGTTGCGCCATCAGATATGATGGATGGCCGAATCGGCGCAATCCGTGAAGCGCTTGAAAATGCAGGCTTTATTAACACCCAAATCATGGCCTACAGCGCAAAATATGCATCTACTTATTATGGCCCTTTTCGAGATGCAGTAGGCAGTGCTGGTAACTTAAAAGGCGCGAACAAATTTACTTATCAAATGGATCCTGCGAACAGCGACGAAGCAATCCATGAAGTTGCCTTAGATATTCAAGAAGGGGCAGATATGGTGATGGTTAAACCAGGTATGCCATATTTAGATATTGTACGCCGCGTTAAAACTGAGTTAAAAGTACCAACATTTGCCTATCAAGTAAGTGGAGAATATGCGATGCATAAAGCAGCCATTGATAACGGTTGGTTAAAAGAAAGAGAATGTGTTTTAGAATCTTTATTATGCTTTAAACGCGCTGGAGCAAATGGTATTTTGACCTACTTTGCGAAGCAAGTAGCGCAATGGCTAAAAGAAGAAAAAAATAATTAACCTTTAAAAGCAAAAGCCATTTAACAACGAAGGCACGAAGTGAAAAGAAGATTAGGTCAAAACAGACTTTAAATTTTTATCTTTTACCTTAGTGTTCTTCGTGAAGCGCAGCGCTTCGTGGTTAATACTCTTTTTTAAAACAAAAAGCTGATTAACCACGAAGACACGAAGCAAAAAGAAGGTTAGGTCAAATCACGTTTTAAATATTGCGTTGATTTTCTCTCTATTTTCATGAAGCGTGCTTAATGGTTATTATCATTTTTAAAATCAAAAGCTTATTAACCAAAAAAACATGGGTAACAAAAAAATATAAGATAAAAACATGCTTTAAATTTTGTCCTCTTTTACCTTCGTGCTCTTCGTGAAGCGCAGCGCTTCGTGGTTAATACTGTTTTTTAAAACCAAAAGCTGATTAACCGCGAAGACACGAAGCAAAAAGAAGGTTAGGTCAAAAGAAGTTATATATTGCGTTGATTTTCTCTCTATTTTTCATGAAGCGTGCTCTGTGGTTAAAACTGGTTTTTTAAAAGCAAAAACTGATTAAGGTAATAACAGGTCTTTTTCAATAGGATGAAATACGGTACACGCATCTATTAATGCTTTAGCTGTTAACTTTGGCACACCGTAAGCTTCTGCTGTGACTTGATAGACATCTTTTACTTTATCCAGCAAAATAGCAAAATCGCCATCACCCGTTAATAAAATGATCGTATCAACGGAAGCAGCAACTTCCATCACATCAATAGTAATACCCACATCCCAATCACCTTTAGCAGAGCCATCGCTGCGTTGTATATAAGGTTTAAGCTTAACTTGAAAACCTATATGCTTTAACACCTCTTGAAACTTTTGTTGTTGGTTGTCTCCGCGGTCAATGGCATAAGCCAATGCACACACAATCTCACCTTGCTGTGAAATCTGCTGCCATAATTTACGGTAATTAAATTGTTTGCCATAAGCTTGGCGAGTAGTGTAGTAAATGTTCTGAACATCAGCAAAAACAGCAATTTTTTTCATAACAAGTAACCTTGTGCAACCTTGGTAGGTGATCTTTGGTTGCAGTGTAGCACTTTGAATAAGTGACGTATTCGGTATTTAGACTTTTGGAGTTGAAAGTGAAAGTGCTGGAAAGTCGATGGCTGAAATCAACAATATCAATTGGCTACGCTAAAATTTTGTTAAATGTGGCGACATCCATCCCCACCGTTGAGCTTTCCAAAAAGATGGTCGCCGACAGGGCGAAAACACTGCATGCAATAATCAAGATAATCCGACGAGCGCAGACGAGTTAACTGCCCTGTATAACCAGACAAACAGTAGATACAAAAAAGCCCCTATTATCATTCCAGTAATCACGTACTGAACAAATAATAAGGGCTTAAATCACGCTAAATTTTTGCGTAATTAAAAATCTAACCTTCTAACCGCCTACAAAATTATTTCTTGGACCGTTTTGTTTCTTAGCACTACCCGTTCTTGCGCCTGAACGAACACCATCTTTATGCGGAACTTTTGGCGCTTTAGGCTTCTTGATTTGCTTCTCGTGTGTACCCAATACAGAAGGCTGTAATGGTTCACCAGGTTCAAAACCTGCAAATACTTTGCGAGGAATAACCTTTTTAATAAGACGTTCAATATCTTTTAATAACTTGAACTCTTCTTGGCAAACTAGTGAAACAGCTAAACCTTCATTACCAGCACGACCAGTACGACCGATACGATGCACATAATCTTCACTTACATTAGGTAAGTCGAAGTTAACTACATTGGGTAGTTGGTCTATATCGATACCACGAGCGGCAATATCTGTCGCCACTAACACTTGAATTTGGCTATCTTTAAATTGCGCTAATGCTTTAGTACGTGCACCTTGGCTTTTATTACCATGGATAGCTGCACTACGAATGCCACGAGCATCCAAGTTTTTAACCAATCGGTTTGCTCCATGTTTAGTTTTTACAAACACTAGAACTTGTCGCCATTTATTATCAAGAATTAACTGACTTAATAAGGCCGTTTTTTTAGTCTTATCAACTTCGTATAACGTCTGTTCGATTTTCTCAACCGTTGTATTACGCGGGCTAACTGAAATTTCAACAGGATTATTAACCAGACCTTTAGCTAATGAACGAATTTCATCGGAGAAAGTAGCAGAGAATAATAAGTTTTGACGTTTAGGCGGTAACGCTTTTAGGATCTTTTTAATATCGTGAATAAAGCCCATATCTAACATACGGTCAGCTTCATCTAATATTAAGACTTCTAACTGTTGAAAGCGTACTGCGTTTTGTTGATAAAGGTCTAATAAACGACCAGGCGTAGCAACCAAAATATCAATGCCACCACGTAACATTTGCATTTGCGGGTTAATTTTCACACCTCCGTACACAACCATGCTGCGTAATGGCATATTTTGACCATATTTTTGTACGCTTGCTTGCACTTGAGCCGCTAGCTCACGTGTTGGTGTTAATATTAATGCACGAACTTGATTCGGTTTAGCGCGTTCACCTTTTTCTAGCATTGCTAATAATGGCAATGTAAACCCAGCCGTTTTCCCTGTACCAGTTTGCGCAGCAGCCATGACATCTTTACCTGCTAATACGGCAGGAATAGCCTGTTCTTGGATAGGGGAAGGCGTTTCATAGCCAGCATTTTTCACTGCTTCTACTAACGACGCGGGTAAACCTAGGGAATCAAAACTCATATAAAATCTCATTAAAATACGGCATATGCCTTAAGACGCGTAGCTTACCTTAAGGAACCTTTTCACGCTATCAGTTAGTTTCAACGGCAATGCATAAAATTCATACAATTCTAACGTGATTAACCTCGCATAATATGTATAATACCCCCCTTAAAAATGCCCATAAAAGCAAGACTCCAACAATTTAGGAATAAGCCGTGTTAAGTACAAATAACATCACCATGCAATTTGGTGCAAAACCACTTTTTGAAAACATTTCTGTAAAATTTGGTACTGGAAACCGTTACGGTTTAATCGGTGCAAATGGTTGTGGTAAATCAACTTTCATGAAAATATTAACCGGTGACCTTGAGCCTAGCGCAGGTAATGTGACCAGAGATCCTAACGAACGTATTGCTAAACTACATCAAGACCAGTTTGCTTTTGAAGAGCATACAGTACTCGATACGGTATTGATGGGCCACAAAGAGATGTGGGAAGTAATGAACGAGCGTAATCGTATTTACTCATTACCTGAAATGACTGAAGCTGAAGGAATGCATGTTGGCGATTTGGAAAATCAATTCGCAGAAATGGACGGTTACACTGCCGATTCGCGTGCAGGGGAAATATTGTTAAGCGTTGGAATTCCACTTGATCAACATTATGGCCCAATGTCAGATATTGCTCCAGGTTGGAAACTACGTGTATTACTAGCACAGGTGCTTTTCTCTAATCCAGATATCATGTTACTTGATGAGCCAACCAATAACTTGGACATTGATACTATTCGTTGGTTAGAAACGGAATTAAAAGCACGTCAATGTACTATGGTAATCATCTCGCATGACCGTCATTTCTTAAACTCAGTCTGTTCGCACATGGCAGATATCGATTATGGTGAACTACGTCTTTTCCCTGGTAACTACGACGAGTACATGACGGCGGCAACGCAAACTCGTGAACGTCTACTGTCTGAAAATGCGAAGAAAAAAGCACAACTATCTGAGCTACAAGACTTTGTAAGTCGTTTCTCTGCAAACGCATCAAAAGCTAAGCAAGCGACATCACGTGCAAAGCAGATGGATAAGATTGAACTAGCAGAGGTTAAAGCTTCTAGCCGTGTAAATCCTTACATCGTATTCAAACAAGAGAAAAAACTGTTCCGTAATGCATTAGAAACAGTATCGATGACAAAAAGCTTCGATGAGAATACCTTATTCAAAGACTTAAACCTGATGATTGAAGTAGGCGAACGTGTTGCTATCATTGGTCAGAATGGTGTTGGTAAAACAACGTTATTACGCACTTTAATGGGCGAAGTTGAATTATCTTCTGGTGAATACAAATGGTCTGAAAATGCACAATTAGGTTATTACGCACAGGATCATTCATCAGACTTTGAAAAAGACCAAAATCTAATGGACTGGATGGGTCAATGGATGCAAGAAGGTGATGACGAGCAAGCTGTTCGCGGAACTTTAGGACGTTTATTATTTGGTGCTAATGACATTACTAAATCTGTAAAAATAATTTCAGGTGGTGAGCAAGGCCGTATGTTATTTGGTAAGTTGATGATGAACAAACCAAATATTCTATTAATGGATGAACCAACCAATCACTTGGATATGGAATCTATTGAGTCATTAAACTTAGCCTTAGAAAACTACGAAGGTACACTATTGTTTGTCAGTCATGACCGTGAATTTGTATCTTCACTAGCAACTCGTATTATTGAAATTAAACAAGATAAAGTTATTGATTTCCATGGTACTTATGATGAATATCTAAAAAGCCAAGGTGTTTAATCAAAAAAGTTAGTGATCACTTACTTGCTTTAAGTGTTTAGCGATCTAGTCCCTTAAGACTGACTACTTTAGAATCCGATGCCCACAAGGCATCGGATTTTTTTATGCCTTTTATTTGCCGTCGAAACGCCCGCTGTAAACACAAAGGACAAAGAGTGCATAAGATTAGGTCAAAAGCTAATTAACCACGAAGGCTCGAAGTGAAAAGAAGGTTAGGTCAAAACAAGCTTTAAATTTTTCATTTTTTACCTTCGTGTTCTTCGTGAAGCGAAGCGCTTCGTGGTTAATATCGGTTTTTAAAAATAAAAGTCAATTAACCACGAAGGCACGAAGTGAAAAGAACGGAGAAGGCTAGATAAAAACATGCTTTAAATTTTTTATCTTTTACCTTCGTGCTTTTCGTGAAACGGAGCGCTTCGTGGTTAATATCGTTTTCAAAATAAAAAGCCGATTAACCACGAAGGCCCGAAGTAAAAGAAGGTTAGGTCAAAACAAAAAGCAAAATACTGTATTGCCCCCTTCCGGTTTTTCATAACGCCTAGCAATTCTTGGTTAATTTGACTTTTTTAAAACCAAAAGCCGATTAACCACGAAGCAACAAAGTAAAAAAGAAGGCTAGATAAAAACATGCTTTAAATTTTTTATCTTTTACCTTCGTGTTCTTCGTGAAGCGTAGCGCTTCGTGGTTAATATCGTTTTCAAAATAAAAAGCCGGTTAACCACGAAGGCACCTAGTAAAAGAAGGTTAGGTCAAAAAAAAGCTAAATATTGTATTGCCCCCTTCCGGTTTTTCATAACGCCTAGCCGCGTTGCTGTTAATAGGCATAAAAAAATGCGCGTATTATCTTTACAGAAATTTTTATACATCATTAAGACAGCATCAAAAACCACCACCACGGCTAATAACTTAAGACCATGTATTACTGACTGGAAAAGATGATGGCCAGCTAACTGACCCGCAGTTATCACCAGTAATAACATGATAATAATGGAAGGTAATGTAAAGCCTAGAAAAGCACAACAAGCTCCGGTTAATCCCGCTCGATGATAGCCAATAGCAAAGCCAACTTGGCTTGAACCGGGCCCGGGTAAAAACTGACTTAACGCCACAAAGTCTGCATATTGCTTTTCGCTTAACCAAGCTAAGCGTTGTACAAAGGTTTCTCTAAAGTAGCCAATATGCGCAGCTGGACCACCAAAACTGATACAGCCTAATATAAAAAAGGTTTTGAATATTTCCCACATACTTCCAGATCCAGATAAAAAGGGGCAGCAATTACTGATAATTTAAAATAGTCGAAAATACAGAGCGAATATTACAAGAGGATGACACCAAGGTAACTAGGTAAAGATTTTTTATTACAGTTTCTACACAGGTTTCCTTTTTAACCTTTTTTTAATAACAAATGTAAATACTGCAAGTCATTACTCCATAACTGTAAGAATTTACGTGATTTATCTTTATTAGTCAGGCATTTTGCAAATAGAATAATATTGGCGCCAATCAAATCACTACTTTTCTGTATTGCATATTGTTTTAGTAACGCCTGCTGAAAAGGTTTAATTGGAATGGCAAGATCCTTAGCCTCTGCAGCATTCAGCCATAAAAGTTCTTTATCAGCATGACTTATTGTTCCCCAGTACATTCGAGGTGCAAAATTTTCTAATACTTCAGCTTTAGTTAAAGACACAAACAAATTCTTTGCCCGCCACTTATGCTTATCACTGGTATAGACCCACACATCAGAGGTAGCTAAAGAGCTGTTATTTAATAAGCTCTTTAATAACTTAGGTAATGTTTGTTTAATGCTTTTTTTAGCGGCTATACTCGATGATAAATTCAAGTCAGTCACGCCTTCTAAATCATTTTCTAACTCACATTCAGCTTCAATTTTTGTGGTGGATTTTAAACTATCATTTTTGCTTTTTTTATTACGTAAAGGTACTGTATTGGCGAAAACCCGAGTGCTAAACCTGGTCGAGAAATCAATTTTAAATCCATCCTCAAACTCAACACTTTGTTGTGCCTTTTGTTGCGATTCATGTTTATTGACAGATTGAGCCTTGTCTTTATCATTTTCTGGTAAGTTTTTTTTAGGTCGGCTATTTAAAGCAGAGCAGGTTGGCAAATGATAACGGGAGCCAAAACAAGCTTGTTTACCATCTTTAGAAGCGCGTCTAAAATAGGCACTCTGTAAACATTCAGGGCAAAATAATGAATGTCGGTATAATGCTATTTTTTCAGCCGACAGTAATTTAAACTCAAAAATAGAGAAAGTAGTTTTAGTTTCATCTTCTACCCGCTGAGTATCACCTTCAACGTTGTCTTTTTTCGGCAAAATACAGATGACATCTAACATCAACTTCTCTCTATAAACGTTATAAAATAAAGCACTAACAAAAGCACAACTGTAAAACGACAATAATCACTATCTTAGCAAGATACCTTATCGATAAACTTTGCTAACGTGTATCAAATAAAGATTACCTTTAAGTCTTTGCTTTTTAAGTCATAGCTTTAAGTCAAACCACAACGATTAACAACAAGAGTAAATAAATACGTTTATGTATTGCATCCAAATGATTAAACACGATAATGTGACACTAATTCTAATCTAATGATAACGTTGGTTTTTTATGTCTTTTATTAATGAAAATAAATATACGTTTTATGGCGTTATTGCGATCCTACTTTGGAGCTCTGTCACCGCTTTGATTAGAGACTTATCAGAGTTGTTCAGCCCTATCGCAGGCGCAGCCATGATGTATAGTGTTAGTGCTATTTTTTTAATGTCCGTCATGGGTGTACCAAAAATAAAAGACTATCCGATACGTTATGTGTTAATTGGCGGCAGTTTATTTGTTACCTATGAAATCTGCTTAGCATTGTCTTTGGGTATGGCAAATAGTCGACACCAAGCAATGGAAATGTCTATTATCAATTACCTATGGCCTGCGTTGACCATATTATTGAGTGTGCTAATCAGCCCTAAAAAAGTAAACATATTAGTATACCCAAGTATTCTTATTGCATTTACTGGTGTCGGATGGTGTATTGCCGGTGACCAAGGCATCTCAATCAACACTTTAATGAATAATATTTCAGATAACCCAATAACCTACTTAATGGCTTTTTCAGCAGCCTTCATTTGGGCATTCTATTGTGTAATTACCAAAAAAATTAGCAAAGGTAAAAATGCTATTGTGCTATTTTTTGCTGCTACGGCGATAACGTTATGGGTAAAGTACTTTTTTAGTAATGAACCTAGCTTGCACTTTACACTACCATCAACGTTAACATTAATCATTTCAGGCATAGTAATAGGCACTGGTTATGCTTTATGGAATCAAGCGGTAATAGGTGGCAATATCATTTTATTAGGTACGATTTCCTATTTTACCCCCGTATTTTCTACGCTTTTTGCTTCTATTTATTTATCAATTTCTCTAACCAATTCCTTCTGGAAAGGTGTCGCTTTGGTAACGCTAGGATCATTGATCTGTTTTTTCGTGACAAGAACAAAATCTAAGCCTAACAAAGTACCGGTGAAAAGTTAAACCCGTCCATTAAGTAATAACTTAGTGATAGCTTAACTCTCTTTTATCGATAACTCGGGACGTATAAATAGTGATGTTTTGACTATTTATACGGATCCGCATTTAAGATGCAAAAATTAGCAAACCTAGATTGTAGTGGTATAGGTGAACAGATCCTAGGCGTAAAGATGAGGTTATAATGGCTTAAATCATGCCTCTATTGCTATTTATGACAGCAACGAAATTATTCGTCTCACGGCTAGCCCTATCCAAAGCAAATCTGATTCTTTAAGTCTACCAATAACGAATTAATACAGTTAATCGCTCGAAAGGTTATCATGTTAGACCTTTTCTTGATCGTCGATCTAGCAATTGAATAAGCAACTTGATTGCTAACGGCTATATGTTGATTACTATTAATAAGCCTGAATACGTATGTAAATTTTACAATCCTCCTTGTACATGTTGCCCCCTTATTATAGAAAATTTTATTTAAGTATTATATTTCAATGCATTATAACAGGCATGATAGTTGCTCTTAAATACTATTAAATACTATTAAATACTATTAAATTCATAAAAGGGAAATAAAAATGAACGATATTGCCAATTCAGGATATATAGCATTTTATTTATATTTAATGATGTTACTCATTCAGTGGATAGTAGCCACTTTTAGTAAATCTAAGCAACCCGACGCAGTTCCAGGGAAAATTGATAAAAATCTATCTCACGATAGTTTTATTTTTAGAGCGCATCGTACATTTCACAATACGTTAGAAAACAGCCCTCTATTTGCAGGGACGGTTCTCTTAGCATTTGTACTCAACGTTCAAAGTCCTATTTTTGCTATTTTAATATGGGCTTACCTTGTTGCCAGAATTGTGCATATGGTTTTGTACTATGCAATTGCAACCGAAAAAAATCCAAGCCCACGTACGTACTTCTTTTTGATTGGTGTTGTGGCAAATATAGCCATGTTAGTGATATTGGGGCTGAAACTTATCTCATAATAAGTGACAAATAATCAAAAGGTAAATAGCTGAGTGGTAGATAGCTATGTTAAAAATAACACCTAACTATATAAATCTAATCATATAAATCTAGAGGGAGATAAAATGAAACAGACATTAATTATTGGAGCAAGCGGACAAATAGGTAAGAAGCTTACCCAATTGATGCTAGATAACAATCAAGAGGTAATAGCGCTAGTGCGTGATAAAAGTAAGCTATCAGATATTCATAATGACAAACTATCAATTGTAGAAGGTGACCTGAGCAAAGATTTTGAGCATGCTTTCCAGCATTGTGAAAATGTTGTTTTTGCGGCGGGATCTGGCGGCAACACAGGTGCCGATAAAACCATACTCATTGATTTATGGGCAGCGTGCAGAGCAGCTGATTACGCCCAAAAGAATGATGTAAAACACTTTGTAATGGTCAGTTCAATAGGTGCAGACACACCATCAAAAGGATCTGAAAGCATGCAACCCTATTTAGTTGCCAAACATATGGCTGATGAACATCTAATACGTAGCGGCTTACATTATTCTATTATTCGTCCTGGGACGCTTACTAATGAGGCAGAGAAAGGTAAGTTTACTAATCAACAACCAGCGCAAAAAGAACACGCGACAATAACGCGAGATGACGTTGCTAAAGCACTTTTATTTACGATCATAAACCCACCGAAGAAAAGCACTATCACCGAGCTTTTTAACGGCAGTAAAAGTGTTGCTGAAGTATTGCCTTCATAAAATCTATATATCTATCACTGCTCACATGAATTATTTGCTCAATGGCTGACAGTAAAACAAATATAATGACATTCTGAGGGAGTAACCACACTAATACTCTCGGTCGTTATAAAATAATGCCTAAGCTATTGACCACTATAACTGAAGTTGCCCTTAACAATACCAACACCTTGTTAGGTGACTATTATTCATAGCCACAATAAATACCTGTAATGGTTCAAGATGCAAGAAAAGTAAGCAATGAGGTAAAAGACTGTAGGCATAAAAATGCAGAGCTCATTGCTTAAATCGATACTCTATATGATCAACGCTTAGCCAATCTAGAAAAACACTTCGCAAAGGACAAGGTATAGACAAAAAATAGGCAGTAAAAGCCTTAAAAACAGAATATTCAATACGTAATAAGAAATACTTAATCACATTCAACGTGACATAAAAGCCACTTACTCAAAACGCGATAATAATTTAAAATCTGCAGAGCAATCAAAAAAGCGAACTAATTTCAGACCGCTTTGTGTTGTTTAGAGTTTCCAACTTAATTGTCGCTGATCAGCTGTTAACCAATAACACTACCTAATTGGAATATAGGTAAATACATGGCGACTATAAGTCCCCCTACCACCACACCTAACACCACCATGATCATGGGCTCCAATAAACTAGTAAGGCCATCAACGGCATCATCAACTTGCTGCTCATAAATATCGGCCACCTTACTTAACATACCATCTAGATCGCCGGATTCCTCACCTATCATGACCATTTGAGAAACCATATCCGGGAATGCAGCGGTGGTTTTCATAGCAACATTAATTTGCATACCACCCATCACTTCGTTACGCATGGTATTTACAGCGGTACGGTAAACATAGTTACCCGAAGCACCGGCAGCAGAGACCAAGGCATCCACTAGGGGGATACCCGCAGCTGAAGTCGTAGATAACGTACGTGCAAAACGTGCTACTGCGGCTTTATTGAGAATCGTTTTAATAACAGGAATTTTAAGTACAAATTTATCAGTATTATTACGCACTTTTTCATTACTACGATGTGCCCTTTTAAACAAAAATACCGCTAACATACAAGCGCCAATAATGACATACCAATAGCTTTGTACAAAATCAGAAATACCTAGTACAAAGAGAGTGAATGCAGGTAATTCGGCACCAAACCCAGCAAAAATATCTTGGAATTGTGGAATAACAAATAGTAGTAGAAGCAACGTAACAACCCCAGCAACCACTAAAACAGCAATGGGATAAAACATGGCTTTTTTAATTTTTGATTTTAACGCTTCTGACTTTTCTTTATAGGTAGAAATTCGGTCGTAGATGGTATCTAAGGAACCAGACTGTTCACCGGCATCAACTAAGTCACAATATAAATCATCGAAATTTCTCGGGAATGCACGCAAAGCTTGAGAAAGTGGTGTGCCCGTGGAAACGTCATTAGCTATGGAAGTCATTAACGTTCTCAAGGAAGCCTTTTCATTACTTTTTGCTATCAGCTCTAAGCTTTGAACGAGAGGTACACCCGCACTCAACATAGTAGCAATTTGTCGAGACACAACGGCGATATCCATAGGTTGAATTTTATCACCAAAAGAAAACAGCGACTTTGCTTTCTTTTGTGTTTTCGTGACACTCACACCCTGTTTACGTAACTCAGACTTTATTTCAATCGCGCTTTCAGCTTGTAATTCACCTGATAATTTTGCCCCTTTACGGTTAATTCCCTGCCAGGTAAAGGTATGTATATCGGCCACTGTTTTTTTCTTCGCCATTAAAAATCCTTTAATAATTATTTAACTGCTATCAACGTTTTTGAGTGGAAACAACATAAACCTATTAGCACCATAAGCGACTGTTATTATTGACTTCATTTAATAAATAAAGCTTTTTTAAAAATAGGAGTGTTAATTAATGCTACCAATTAGTTTTATACTTTAACCTTAAGTGACGCGCGTGACTTCATTTAAACTGGTGACACCATTTAGCGCTTGCTTAATCGCAGATTGACGCAGGGTATGCATCCCTTCATCAACGGCGGCATCGGCTATTTGCATGGCATTACCATCATTTAAAATAATGCGTCCCAATTCCTCTGACATCTCCATCACTTCATAAATACCTACACGGCCTTTATAACCATCGGTGCATTTATTACAGCCTACGGGTTTACACAAATGCTGTTTTTCAGCCAAATGCTCAGGTTTAAAACCCAATTCAACCAACTCGGGATCAGACATCTGCAACGGTGCTTTACAGTGATCGCATAAACGACGTGCTAAACGTTGGGCAATAATTAATGATACAGAAGATGCAATATTAAAAGCAGGTACGCCCATATTTAATAAACGTGTTAGGGTTTCTGCTGCTGAATTGGTATGTAAAGTTGATAAAACTAAATGCCCAGTTTGAGCGGCTTTAATACCTATTTCAGCGGTTTCCAAATCACGAATCTCACCGACCATCACAATATCGGGATCTTGACGTAAAAACGAACGCAAGGCAGAAGCAAAAGTCAGCCCTGCTTTGTTATTGATTTGTACTTGGTTGATACCAGTTAAATTAATTTCTACCGGATCTTCCGCCGTCGAAATATTACGTTCGACGGTATTTAGAATATTTAATCCCGTATAAAGCGAAACGGTTTTACCACTCCCTGTGGGGCCAGTTATCAATATCATGCCCTGTGGTTTAGATAAGGCATTCATATATTTAGCTTTTTGCTCATCCGTATAACCTAGTTTATCAATATCTAAACTGGCGGCAGACGAATCCAAAATACGCATTACAATTTTTTCCCCCCACATAGTGGGTAGCGTACTAACACGTAAATCAATATTTCGTTTATTGGAGATTTTTAATTTAATACGGCCATCTTGTGGCAAACGTCTTTCTGCAATATCTAACTTCGACATTACTTTTAAACGCGCGGAAAAACGGTTGGCTAGATTAACAGGTGGAGAAGCCACTTCATGCAAAATACCATCTACGCGAAAACGAATACGGTATTTTTTTTCATAGGGTTCAAAATGTAAATCCGATGCACCTTTTTTTACCGCGTCACCTAATATGCCATTAATGTATTTAACAATCGGCGCATCATCATCTGCTGCTTGTGCTTGGTCTAAGCGAGACTCTGTTTCATCAATTTCAATATCATCAATGCTGCCCATATCTTCTAATGAGCTAGTGCCATCGTCTAATAACGTTTCAATGGCTTCATTAAGCTTACTTTCTTCCACCAATAATGCTTCAGTGTGCATACTAAAGCTAAAGCCAAAATCCTCTAGGGCGGACACATTGGTGGGGTCTGACATGGCAATATAAAGTGTATTTTGCTGCATATACACGGGTAAGGCATGATGTTTCTCTATTAGTTTTTGGTTAATAAACTTTTCAGGAATATTATCCAGCTCTAATGCATCGCTATCTAATAGAGGAATACCATATTCAGCTTCACAAAACTCTGCTAAGGCTAAACTTGTAATAAAATTATTTTCAACCAGGTAGGAGACTAACGCTTTCTGTTCAGAAGCTGCGGAGGTACAGATTTGTTGTAGTTTATCTTGGTCAAGTAAACCACGAGCGGCCAGGCTAGAAGCCAAGCCGCTAATATTATGGATTGCCATTAGGTATTAACAAATACCAGCATTTTCACATGTACCGCTTTCAGCCCAAGCTACTGCACCATTATTTTCTGAAGCAGTTAAGATGTAAGTCTGAGAAGCTAATCCACCAGAAGCTACAGCTTGTGCTGTTATTATAGCTGCTGAAGCTGTTACACCTGTTATAGTAATTGAGCTTAAGTAAGTTGATGTCGCACCACTCACAGCTAATGTTGCAGGGATACAATTAGCGAATGAATCATCAATTTGCTTACATACTTCTAAAGCTTGCTTTGCAGAGCTGGTAGCAATTACAACCTCAGAAAATTTTGCTTTAGCAGTGTAAGTATTATAAGCAGGCAATGCTACCGCAGCTAGAATACCGATGATCGCGATTACGATTAATAGT
>NZ_JALAAC010000041.1:0-37019 GCF_037546855.1 Vibrio sp. 1-Bac 57
TATTTTTTATGCTTGGCGACAATAGCGCTGTGGTACCACCTGATCCCATGCCGAACTCAGAAGTGAAACGCAGCTTCGCCGATGATAGTGTGGGGTCTCCCCATGCGAAAGTAGGTCATCGCCAAGCGCCTAATTTAAAATAGCCCCACTGGTTAGTTCCGGTGGGGCTTTTTTAATTCTGTAGATTTATGACCTACGCAGAAAGTAGGGTGAGTTTGCCGACATGCAAGGTTTACGAGCGGAGGAGCTCTGCGAGGACCGTTCCATCGCCAAGCTTGCATAGTATTCAGGGTTTTTTCGTTTAGGGCTTTGGCTGGTGATGTCCTGCTGAGCAGGGGATAAATAAAGCGCCACGCAGTGGCTATCCTTGAGTGCGATAGTAGGGCGAATATCGCGACAGCGAGGGTCATGAGCAATGTCAACCCATCGACAAGCTTACATTATATTCATAACAATCCCTGTTGACTGACGTTAGCAGAGATTTTTTCATTTAGGGCTTTGGTGACAATAGCCTATTTGAATATCAAAGTGAGTAGCCTCTGTCGTTGGCAGCTTCTTTTAGTGTAGTAGATAGCGGCGAATGATTTGACTGCTTCCAATTATGATCGGACTAAGCACTGCATACCCTAGCTATCGATACCCGTTATTAATTATTTCAGCCTAGAATAATGGTTCGGGACTTTGCTATGTTTTCCATACAAGTATCTATTTTATAGGTTCATTTTTGGCTATAATTTACTGAATAATTATTGATGAGTAGAAAATATGGCCAGAAAAAGCCGGTGATTAAGATGCAAACCTATGGTATTCATTCTAAATGGGAAGCCAAATCTAAAGCTTTACCAAAAGTGCTTGAATTTACCACTAATATCCCTGCTCAAATTGATATTGAATTTGGATTTATCATTAATGTAAAAAATGCACGCGGACAAAAAGCTTACTATTGTATCGAACATCCAGGTATATATGATGCTGATGGGAGTGTACGATCTGCATTTACAGGGGAAGTACATGTTACTAATAATGATTGGAGTTTTTATCTGGGTGATACTATTTGGACTCCCATTGATGATAAATGTGGCCCGTGGCATATGACTATAACGTTAAATGATCAAATCATTGCGGATAAAACGTTTAACGTATCGTCAGTTAAATCAGATTCACCAATTAAGCAGCGTTTTGCATATTTATAATTTTTCTGTTCATAAATACGCAATGTATACCCGTTATCAATTTTATCCATTAAATCATTCCACCTTACGGTTTACTGACTGTTTTAAAATTAAAAGATAACGGGCATATATAGCTATAAAGGTAATGCAAATTATCTATTTGGTTTGATAACGTGCCAAAATATTACCTAGATTTTCCGATGCACTAGATAATTTAACCACACCTTTTGCTGACTGACTTACTAAGTCTTTAACTGTATTAGATTGTAAACGAATACTGCTCAGTTCTTCAGATATATTATTAGATACTGAACTTTGTTCTTCCGAAGAAACTGATATTTGATAGCTCATGTCATTGATCGTTTGTGAAGATTCTTTAATAGAATTGACATCGCTGCCAATCTCTACAATCAATTCGCGACTTATTTGTGCTTGCTTGACCGTATTTTGAGTCATATTTGAAATGTTATTGGTTTCTAATTGTAAATTTTCAATCATTGATTGAATCTCAAGTGTGGCTGATTGAGTTCTCCCCGCCAACGTTCTAACCTCATCGGCAACAACTGCAAAACCTCTTCCCATTTCTCCAGCTCGGGCTGCTTCAATTGCTGCATTAAGCGCAAGTAAATTAGTTTGCTCTGAGATAGAGTTAATAGTTGTGACTACGTCATTAATTTTTATCGTATTCTCTTGCAGAGTGATGACCGAGTCAGATGTTTGATCGATGTAAGAAGATAATTGTTGGATCTCTTTCACTGCATGCTGTACACGGTTATCACTTTGTTTAATATATTCCGAATTATTTTCAATCTGCAGTGATGCTTTTTTAGAAATGTCGGTGACTTCCTGTGACGATGCTGTCATTTCTTCCATGGCTGTTGCTACTGCATCGAGTGAAACATATTGATGATTTATATGTTCTTCGCTTTGGCGTGTTTCATTCGCAAAAGAAGACGATGCATGATGAAGTGTTTCTGCATTCTCTTTAACGATCTCTACTAATTCAGTTAAAGTGTCCATCGCGTCGTCAAGTCCACAACCAATGGTGCCAAACTCATCTCTACCAGGGTGAAAGCCTAAACGGGAAGTGAGGTCTCCTTTAGAAATATTTTCAGTGGTATTCCACAATACCCATAATGCGCCTCCGAGAAAAGTTGCGGTCCAATAGAGGACAAGAGCAAAGGGTAGTAACCAAAGATATGAGAAGTACAAAGAATTTAAGGCTTGTTGTTTCGCCGCTTTTTCTTGTGATGTCACCGCTTTCGTTAATGAAGCATATTTTTGAGAATTAGTTTGAATAACGGCTGTTAATTTGTCTTCGCTTCGTGCTGATACTTTTTTTGAACTGGATTCAGTAATATTAAATGAGCTCAGTTTATTTAGTTGTTCACTAGACTCTAATGCTAAAACTATACCTGACAACTCACTTTCTAAAGCGAACATTGATTGTTTTTCGATTTGTTGTAGATCATTTTGATATCGACTAAAGGACAGTGCTGTTAACACAATTAAAAACAAACCTAAAATGATCCAAAACTTGTCATTAATTGACATCTTTATGAATAGTTTATCTACATTACGGAATTTAACTTCTTTCATATCTTCTCCATGGAGCACTTTATTTTTTAAATGCAACAGTCATAGCCAATACTAGGCTTTCAGTGTTAATTAATTTTAGGAACTATTTTATGTGTATCATTACTTGTTAACTTATTAATTTTTTTGTTCTTTTTTACTAAAAATTACAGAGATACAAAAAACTATATCGGCACCTGTTGCATTATCTTTAGTAAATATAATTAATAATTTACTCATTAAGAGGTGCTTGTCATAAGTCAACAGTAACTACTTGGTAGAAGCGGTTTTTACAGTTTTTTTGAATAAAATTTAGTAGATAATTATCTGAATAGAGGAGTTGAGCGTATTTTACTGAAAGCTGTTATGTACTTTTAATATGTGGGACATTGTTAATTATTTTTGAAATATTGACTATTTGAATACTCTCATTGAACTTTATCTCAATAAACCCTTACAAATTTTCGGTATTTGTTAATCCTATTTTTATCAACGATTAATGTTACAATTTACCGTTATTCAATATTTTCAGTCATCGCTCCAATTTCATTATTGCAACGCATGAACTATCAATTACTAAGGCTTATATTGTTATGAATGCAATCGAACTTCAAAATATAACTAAAACCTATAAAGGCGGTGTTGTTGCCCTAAAAGGTGTTTCTCTAGAAGTTGCTGAAGGCGACTTTTATGCTCTGTTAGGGCCAAATGGTGCGGGCAAATCAACAACTATAGGTATCATTTCATCGTTAGTGAATAAAAGCTCAGGCCAGGTACGCGTATTCGGTTACGACATCGATACACAACTTGAAGCTGCCAAAAGCCAAATTGGTTTAGTACCACAGGAATTTAACTTCAATCCATTCGAACCGCCATTACAGATATTAGTTAATCAAGCGGGCTTTTATGGTACGCCGCGAAAAGAAGCATTTATTAGAGCTGAAAAGTATCTAAAACAGCTCGACTTATGGGAAAAACGTAATGAACCTGCAAGGGAGTTATCTGGCGGAATGAAACGACGTCTGATGATTGCGAGAGCATTAATGCATGAACCAAAATTATTGATCCTTGATGAACCGACTGCAGGTGTTGATATCGAATTACGTCGCTCGATGTGGGAGTTTTTAACAAAACTCAATAAACAGGGGGTGACTATTATTTTAACAACTCACTATTTAGAGGAAGCGGAAAGTTTATGTCGTAACATCGGTATTATCAATAAAGGTGAATTAGTGATTAATACCAGTATGAAGGAATTAATTGGCCGTTTAGAGAATGAGACTTTCATTTTAGATGTTAACTCTACGGCACATTTGCCAGAAACCAAAGATTACAAATTAACCATAATTGATGAGCGAACAGTCGAATTAGAGTTAGCTAAAGCCCATTCATTGAACAATATTTTTGAATTATTAACAAAGCAAGGTGTTGAAGTCAAAAGCCTTAGAAACAAATCTAATCGCTTAGAAGAATTATTTTTAGAGTTAGTTAAAAATGGAGTTATCGATGCTAAATAAACAATATGTGATAGCAGTTAAAAGTATTTGGACTAAAGAAGTTAATCGCTTTTTGCGTATATGGGTGCAAACATTAGTCCCACCTGCTATCACCATGTCTTTGTATTTTGTTATTTTTGGTAACCTTATTGGGGCAAGAATTGGTGAAATGAATGGGTTTAGCTATATGGCTTTCATCGTTCCTGGTTTGATCATGATGTCTGTGATCACCAACTCCTATTCAAATGTAGCTTCATCATTCTTTAGCGCTAAATTCCAGCGTAATATTGAAGAATTGCTCGTTGCACCTGTTCCAAACTATCTAATTATTTGGGGGTATGTTGGAGGTGGTGTTGCGCGAGGTTTGATGGTCGGATTTATTGTTACTTTAGTTTCTTTGTTTTTTGTTGATTTACATATCCATAATGTATTGGTCCTGATAGCGAGTGTACTTTGTACTTCTATTCTTTTTTCTATCGGTGGTTTATTGAATGCTATTTTCGCTAAAACCTTTGATGATATCAGTATTATTCCTACTTTTGTGTTAACACCTTTAACGTATCTTGGTGGTGTTTTTTATTCTATTTCACTGCTTCCAGAGTTTTGGCAAGGTGTGTCTCATTTTAATCCGGTATTTTACATGATCAACGCTTTTCGTTATGGATTTTTAGGGGTCTCTGATGTACCTGTAATTTGGTCGTTTACTGTGATATTTACATTTATCATTATAGGTTACACGTTAGCAGCGGTGTTACTTAAAAAAGGCGCAGGTATTCGCTCATGAATGAAATTACTGGTGACTCAAGGATTATTACATCTAATCAAGTGGGCTTACACGAGAAATTAGATGACGTGGTGCTAAAGCATTTACAACATGACTTTAAAAAACCTTATCAAACGCATACTCTAGAAGCGTTTAAGGAAGTTGAAAAGTGGGTTGAGCAACAAGGTAAGCCGATTATATTCGATTCATGTTGTGGTGTTGGTGAAAGCACTTATCATATTGCAAAAGCACACCCCGAAGCAATTGTGCTAGGAATGGATAAATCTGCAGACCGGTTATCAAAACATGCTGTTGATGGTGAGCCTTTAGTGACAGGCAGCCATGATCATTTAAATGCTAATGGTTCTGAAGATTTAGATAACTATCGTTTGTTACAAGTTAATTTAAATGATTTTTGGCGTCTTGCTGTGGAAGCAAATTGGGCTCTATCACACCATTATTTGCTATATCCTAATCCGTGGCCTAAATCTAAACATTTGCAACGTCGTTGGCACGGTAGTGCTGTTTTCCCATCGATAATTAAATTAGGTGGTCAACTTGATTTGCGCAGCAATTGGTTTACTTATGTTGAAGAGTTTCAACGGGCATTACAATTAGCTAACGTTGAGAGTAAGACTGAAATTTATAGCGCAGAACAAGCGATTACACCCTTTGAACGTAAATATTGGGCAAGCGGTCAGCAGTCTTTGCGTTTGACCTGTGATTTATAATCTGTGTTTATAAATAGGGGAGGCATATAAACTTCAACTATTTTTTAATCACATGAAATATAAAGTGTGTTTTAGCGGTCTATCTTTTTATACAGTCGAAGTGAAAACGGAGAGAGGAAAAAAGATGCTAATAAAACACACTAAAAAATCGCAATTAAAAGAATCACAATTAACTAGCGAGTCAGTCTATAAAGAGCGCCGTAATATCATCAAAGGTCTAGGCCTTGCTGCTTTAACTATCCCTTTTATTAAACCTGCTAGTGCCAGTGTTTTCGATATTTTTTCTAGTGGTAACGATCAGGATAAAAATGCATTATTCCAACGCTCTGCTGTATCATTTACTAAAAATACTAACTACCAATCGCTAACACCATTGACGCCTGAAGATAAAGTTATTCAATATAATAACTTTTATGAATTTGGTACAGGGAAGGGGGATCCCGCTCAATATAGTCAGCAATTTAAAGCTGATCCTTGGTCATTAACTATTGATGGCCTAGTGGATAATCCACAAACATTAAACTACGAAGACCTACTTAAAAAATTCGATATCGAAGAACGTTTATATCGCATGCGTTGCGTTGAAGCTTGGTCGATGAATATTCCTTGGTTAGGTTTCACTTTGGCAACGCTATTAAAGCAAGCGGGTGTTAAGTCCGATGCTAAGTATGTTCGCTTTGAAACTGTCTTTGACCCAGACCAAATGCGTGGGCAAGCTTCTCGGTTCGTCGGGGGCAGTATTAACTTTCCATATGTGGAAGGTTTAACCATTGAAGAAGCGATGAACCCGCTTGCATTGCTCTCTGTTGGTCTCTATGGCAAAACATTAGCACCGCAAAATGGAGCGCCTATTCGCTTGGTTGTGCCCTGGAAGTATGGCTTTAAGAGTATTAAGTCGATTGTGAAAATCACCCTTACAGATAAAGCACCCGTTAATACATGGCAAGCGCTTGGTCCTGATGAGTATGGTTTCTTTGCGAATGTTAATCCGCGTGCTGATCATCCTCGTTGGAGCCAGGCAAGTGAACGCTTTATTGGTGAAGGTAATGTATTCCAACAAAGCCGCCAAAATACACAGATGTTTAATGGTTATGAAGAAGAAGTAGGTCATTTGTATAAAGGCATGGATCTACTACGTAATTTCTAAACTTAATCTCATTAACCTTAACCTTATAACAGAGCGCGTTAAGCATGAATAAAATACCACCTTTGGCGATAACATTAATAAAAGCGATTATTCATATCGCTTCGCTATCGGTGTTATTGTATTTTTACCTGTTAATTGATAGTAACCAGTTAGGTGCAGACCCTGTTAAAGAGATGATTCATTTTTTGGGAAAAACAGGTTTAAATTACTTGTTAATCACACTTGCTATAACTCCTATTAGTAAACGCTTTAAACAGCCTCTATTAGGACGTTTAAAGCGTGTTCTAGGCTTATATTCCTTTGCTTGGATATGCTTACACTTGATTGCATTTTTATGGTTAGAGTTAAACTGGGAAGTATTCTTATTATTCGATGAAGTAATTAAACGACCTTATTTAACATTAGGTATGTTGGCTTGGTTTATTTTATTGTTACTCAGTATTACTTCATTAACTGCTATTAGAAAGAAAATGAAACAAACTTGGTTTACGTTACACCGCTGGGTATACGTTGCTGTTTTATTGGGCACAGTGCATTATTATTGGTCAGTAAAGTCTGGCTTAATCGAACCGAGTATTTACTTTGTTATTTGTTTTATTCTGCTCAGAGAGCGTAACGCTTACTTTAGAGCAAAATTTAAAATGCTAATGACGGCTATTAAAAAGGCACCTAAGCCTTCAAATTAATAACTTATCAGGTATAGGTATAAAGCGAGGATTCAGCCCGAACATACACAAAAAAGCCGCTAATAATAAATATTAGCGGCTTTTTTCAATCTGCTGGAGCGTTTAGGTATTAACTACGCTACTTGGATTGGAACATCTTTGCTGGTGCGGACAATATTATTGTCTTTATCTAAATATACTAGGCTAGGTTTATGGCCTTTAATCTCTTCAGCTTCGAAACTCGCATAAGTACAGATAATGACACGGTCTCCGACTGCAGCTTGTCGTGCAGCAGCACCATTAACAGAAATTATTTTTGAACCACGTTCACCAACGATTGCATAGGTAGAAAAGCGAGCGCCATTATCGATGTTGTAAATCTCAATCTGTTCGTATTCTAAAATACCCGATTGCTCAAGAAGGTCTTGATCGATTGCACATGAACCTTCGTAATTTAATTCAGCATGGGTAACGCGCGCTTGGTGCAATTTGCCTGTTAGCAGTGTCTTTTTCATACAAAACCTTTGAGTCTAAAAATTTAAAATGTTTGTTTTTTCAACAGGGGCGACTATAAAGTAAAAACTTTATTGGTGCAAATTAACAACTAAGTTATCAATTAAGCGAGTCTCTCCCAAGAAAGCGGCCATTAACACCACAGCTTGTTTACTGTCTGAGTTTAAAGGTGCCAATGTAAGTGGGTCAACCACATGAATTTTATCAGTTTCAAAGCCTACTTTGTTTAAAGTTTGGCTTGCCTCTTCAATTAATTGCTTACAGTTTTCAGGATTAACTTGTACTTTTTGTCCAAGATCATTCATTACTTCTGCAACTTTTGGTGCAATTGTTTTTTGATCGGCTGATAACTTGTTATTGCGCGAGCTCATTGCTAAGCCCGAAGATTCTCTAACGGTAGGTACTGCAATAATTTCAATGGGCATGGCTAAATCAGCTACCATTTTTTTTATCACACACAGTTGTTGAAAATCTTTTTCTCCAAAGCAGGAAAAATCGGGTTGTACTAAATTAAATAGTTTAGCAACGATAGTACTTACGCCACGAAAATGTCCCGGGCGTAATTCACCCTCTAAACAATCTGAAATACCTGGTACTTCAACAACCGTTTGAGAATTTAACCCATTTGGGTAAATGACCTGTGCAAAAGGGATAAATACAATATCAACGCCTGCTTGTTCAAGCTTGGCACAATCTGCATCTAATGTTTTTGGGTAATTCGCAAGGTCATTCGCGTTGTTAAACTGCATTGGGTTAACAAAAATACTAACAACAGTAACTTCGGCATGTTGTTGAGCTTCTTTAACAAGCGTTAAGTGCCCTTGATGTAAGTTACCCATGGTTGGTACAAAGCTAACTTGCGTACCTTGCTGTTTAATTTTTTTTATTTCATTACGTAGTAAAGTCGGATCTTTAATTATTTGCATGGTTAACTCTTAACAAAAAAAATTGTTATTAATAACGGTTGTTGGCGTTAATAAAAGCTATGCTCAGCGCCTGGGAAAGTTTTATTTTCTACTTGTTCTTTATAAAGAACAACAGCACGACGAATATCGCCGGTCTCTACTAAAAAATTTTTAGAAAATTTAGGACAAAACCCAGCTGAAATACCAAATGCATCGTGCATTACTAATATTTGGCCGTCTGTTTCTGTTCCTGCGCCAATACCGATAACAGGAATATGTAACGCTTTAGTCACTCGCTCAGCTAAAGAAACAGGTACACATTCAAGTACTAAAAGTTGTATACCTGCTGTTTGCAATGCTAGAGCATCTGCAAGTAATTTATCTGCCTGATCATCAGCTCTACCTTGGACCTTATAACCACCGAAAACATTAACAGATTGTGGTGTTAACCCTAAATGCCCACAAACAGGAATACCGCGTTCGATCAAACCTTTTACAGATGCTGTTAACCAAGTACCGCCTTCAAGCTTGACCATATTTGCACCTGCACGCATTAGCGTCGCTGCATTGCTGTAAGTTTGCTCTGGTGTTGCGTAAGACATAAATGGTAAGTCGGCAATAATTAAAGATTTTTCTGTCGTACTAGCAACGGCTGATGTGTGATATGCAATATGCTCTACAGTCACTGGTAAGGTAGAGTCATGCCCTTGTAATACCATGCCTAAAGAGTCACCGACCAATAAAACTTGAATACCTGCTTGATCAAAAATAGCTGCAAAACTCGCATCATATGCGGTGATACAAGTAATTTTTTCTTGCTCTTGTTTCATTTTAGCTAAACGCGAAACGTTTACTTTAGCCATTATTGCTCCTAACTAGCAGTGGGGTAATTGTTGCATGATTTTACTGAGGTGATGAATTAATTCAACCTGTAATAGCGGTCAAACCATTTTTATCGCAATGTTTAAGTATCTCGATCAAAGAAGTGCCATTGGGCATTTGCAATGTTGGTGCTATTTCAAATAGTGGGTAAAGTACAAACTCACGTTCTTTCATCCCATAATGAGGTACGGTTAAGCGCTCATTTTCTATCTCTTGATCTGCATACAAAAGAATATCTAAATCTAAGGTACGTGGCCCCCAACGCAAAGCTTTTCGTTCGCGTCCTTGTTCCTGTTCAATGACCTGTAGTGCATCTAGTAATTCAAGTGCAGATAGTCTTGTCTCTAGTTTAGCGACAGCATTGATATAATCAGGTTGATCCTGTGGCCCCATAGGCGCACTTCTATATAAAGATGAACACATCAGTAGTTTGGTGTCTTTTATATTAGAAAGTGCTGTGATGGCTTGTTTTGCTTGTTCAATTGGCTGAGCTTGGTTACTGCCAATACCAATATAACTAATCATTGCTTTTACTCGGTGCGGGTTTACGCTTGGCTTTGCTATAGCGACGCTTTTTAGCTGGTTGATTTGCTTCTGGTTTGTATTCTTTTGCTTTATTGACATTTTGACGAGCATATTGATGCTCAGGCAATTTATTGTGCAATTGATATTCTTCCCACCATGCCGTTAGTTCGGCTAGTTCACGACTTTGTTCAACACGTGCTCTTAATGCTAAAAAGTCAAAGGCAGCTCGGAACTTCTCATGCGCATAAACACGCTGTGCGCGTTTACCTCCAAAGCGGGGTAGACGATGCTGTAAAACCCAGATATCACGAATAGCCGCGGTGAAGCGCTTAGGAATAGCAATAGTTTTGACTTGAATGGTTAACACTTCATTCATCGCTAGCATAAATGCATCGTGTAATTCGATACCACTTTCAAAGCTCATCTCTAATGCTCGTTGCTCAAGCGGGTACCATAACATCACTGCATAGATATAAGCAGGGGTCACTCGCTTACCTTCAGAGATACGCTTATCAGTATCCATTAAAGCTTGTTCAATCATTTTAGTGGCTTTGTCATCTTCGCCATCTTTAAATAAAATCGGGAATAGTACCGCTAATAATTTATATTCTTTTAATAATCGATAAGTTGCTAAACCTTGACCTGATAATAGTAATTTTATTACTTCATCAAAATGGCGTGCCGCAGGAATATCTTGTAATAAAGAAGCTAAACGGCGAATTGGCTCAGCACATTCTTCACTGATAGATAAATCTAATTTTGCTGCAAATCGGATCGCGCGCAACATACGCACAGGATCTTCACGATAACGAACCTCTGGTTCACCGATTAAGGTTAAACGACGTTTTGCTAAATCGTTCATTCCACCGCAGAAGTCATATAAAGAGAAATCAGCGATATCGTAATACAGTGCGTTAACAGTAAAGTCACGACGTTCAGCATCTTCTTCTAAAGAGCCGTAAACATTATCGCGTAACAACATACCTTCTTGCGATTGTTTGACCTTTTGTTTGTCTTGCTCAGCTTCATCGTGATGGCCTCGAAAAGTGGCAACTTCAATGATTTCACGACCAAATAAAATGTGTGCAAGACGGAAACGGCGACCAATTAAGCGGCAATTCCTAAATAAAGCTTTAACTTCTTCAGGGGTAGCATTTGTCGTAATATCAAAATCTTTAGGCTTCAAGCCTAATAATAAGTCACGCACACCACCACCAACCAATAAAGCGCGGTAACCTGCATTATGTAAACGATACAAAACCTTCAATGCATTTTCGTCAATATCCGAACGAGAAATTGAATGTTCTTCGCGTGGGATCTTATATTGATCAAGCGATACTGCGGCTTGTGGCGTTTTTTTCTTTTGAAATACTTTTTTTACAAGTTTGCTTAAGCGTTTAATAGCTCTATCCTTTGCATCTACTTAGATGGAATTAGTCTGAAAATAATGCGCTCATTTTATGTGCGCAAGTTATTAAAAACAAATTAAATTTGCTTCTGTATATTTCGCTTTATTAAAGTAGGCATTTTATGTACTACTACAGTGCTTTAATAAAGTCCTTTATTAATGCGTGACAGGCAGCTGAATTTCTAGCTGTTTAGGCACATTGTTTAAACGCCAATGCTGCTGTGCCCACAGTAAAATTTCTGCACAGTTCGATTGTGCTATGTTCTTCGGCACTGGGTGACCTAAAAAAGCCAACACTTTTAGCAAGGTTTGCACTGGATTTTTTTTATCCACCGCTGTCGCATGATTTTGTTTCGAAAGTTTAAACCCTGGCGCTGTCACCGCTAAAGGTAAATGAACATAACTGGGCACTTTAGCACCAAGTAGTTGGTAAAGACTTATTTGTTTACCTGTTGTGCTAATTAAGTCTGCACCTCTTACCACTTCCGTAACACCTTGCTCAATATCATCTATCACCACGGCAAGATTATAAGCATATAAGCCATCTTTACGTTTAATAATAAAATCATCGTCCACTTGAGTGGCATCCAGTTCAATCAAGCCTTGTAACTTATCTTTAAAATGGGTGGTTTTGTAACGGATAGATGACAAGTTAATGCGTAATGCATTCGCAACGGGTGAGTGCTGTTTATCTCGACACTGACCTTGATAAAAACCGCCTTGTTGCTTGATCATTTTACGTGTGCAACTGCATGCATAGCAGAGATTTTGTTTAGTTAATGCGTCTAATATGGCTTCATAGGCTTGGCTTCTTTGATGTTGATAGATTACATTACCATCCCATAATAAACCATAAGCTTGGAGTGTTTGTAATATATCTTCACTGGCACCGGCAATTTCTCGAGGCGGGTCGATATCTTCAATACGAACTTGCCATACTCCATGCTGAGATTTAGCTTGCAAATAACTACCAACCGCAGCCACTAAAGAACCAAAATGTAATGGTCCTGAAGGTGAAGGAGCAAATCGTCCAATATATTGCTTGTTCTCTTTTAATAACAAATTATTTTCTCTAAAAACAAAAACGGCTAGCAAATGCTAACCGTTTTTTAATTCGTTTAATCACAAGGATTAACCAATACTTTGTTTTTCTTTTATCTCTGCCAGTGTTTTACAGTCGATACATAAATCTGCAGTAGGACGAGCTTCTAAACGGCGAATACCAATTTCAACACCACAAGATTCACAAAATCCGAAATCATCAGCTTCGATTTTTTTCAGTGTTTTTGCAATTTTAGTGATTAATTGACGTTCACGATCGCGTGCACGCAATTCCAAACTGAACTCTTCTTCTTGTGTTGCGCGGTCAACAGGATCTGGGAAATTTGATGCTTCATCTTTCATATGATCAACAGTGCGGTCGACTTCTTCGCGAAGCTGTGTAGTCCATGCTTTAAGAATACTGGTGAAATGATCACGTTGAGGTTTACCCATGTATTCCTCACCAGCTTTTTCTTGGTATGGCTCTACTCCAGCAATGGCTAAAATACCGAGTGTTTTTTTGCTTTTAATAGCGGGCATAAATTTTCCTTCTTCCGATGCAGTGTAAATACGCTTTAGACGCATCAAAACGGTGATAAATATAAGTAGTAGGTCGAACAAACTTTGCTAACATAGAGACATCAGTTTTTTTCGGCGGCTATCTATAGCAATAATTGTTACCCGAGTCAAATGATCAGTTACTAATTGTGACGCTATGATCTTTTTTTTATCATATTTGATTATTCTCTGTGCTGTTTTGTCTTTTGCATGTAGTTATATTTTTAAAGGATTTTATCTTCGATGCTACCTATTCAAGCGGTTCTCGCTGAACTTAAACAACAACTTAATTTGTGCCCTCAAGTGATCCTTCAAGCACCACCAGGTGCGGGTAAATCTACTTGTCTCCCCTTAGTTTTGTTAAAAGAACGGTGGTTTGGCGGCAAAATTATTATGTTAGAGCCGCGTCGTTTAGCCGCGCGAAATATTGCTCACTATCTTGCTAAACAATTAGGTCAACCAATCGGCCAGCAAGTAGGATATCGATTACGTGGTGAATCTAAGGTAAGTGCTGAGACACAACTTGAAATAGTTACTGAAGGTATTTTGATTCGATTATTACAGCAAGATCCCGAGCTAACAGGAATTGATTTAGTTATTTTTGATGAATTTCATGAGCGAAATCTTCAAGCTGATTTAGGTTTGGCTTTATGTTTAGATGCCCAGGCAAGTTTGCGCGAAGATTTAACCTTGTTGGTGATGTCTGCAACTTTGGATAATCAGGCATTACAACAACATTTACCCGCCGCGGCTTACGTCAGTTGTGAAGGTCGGGGTTACCCTCTCGAATATGTTTATCAACCTGTTATGGGGCAGGAAGGGGGCGTTGCTCAGCAACAAGCATTAGTCGCATTAATTAAAGTGGCTTATCAGCAACAAACTGGCAATATATTGGTATTCGTTGCAGGAGTGAAAGAAATTCTTCGCTGTTGCCGGGATTTACAACATTGGATTGATGCTCTACAGCTACCCATTTTATTAGCCCCCTTATACGGTAAATTAAGTTTAGATGATCAGCAATTAGCGATTCAATCTCCTCCTAATAAAATGCGTAAGATAGTGGTCGCTACTAATATTGCAGAAACCAGTTTAACTATCGATGGCATTACTGTGGTGGTTGACTCCGGTGTTGAGCGAAGTTTTCATTTTCAAGCTCAAACGGGGATTGGCAAGTTGAAAAGCCAGACCATCAGCGAGGCAAGCGCCACGCAACGCGCAGGTCGAGCCGGGCGTTTAAGTGCAGGTACTTGTTATCGACTTTGGGCTAAAGAAAAGCGTTTAAGGGCACAGAATGAAGCGCCTATTTTACAAAGTGAATTAACGACTTTAATGCTTGAAGTAAGTGCTTGGGGAGTTACTCATCCTAAACAATTGCCTTTTTTAACTCAGCCAAACGAGAATAATATTCAGGTGGCACAACAGTTATTGCAAAGTATTAACGCAATAGATTCTCGTGGCCGTTGTACTGCCCATGGTGAGCAGATCATTGAACTTGCCTTAACACCTCGATTAGGACATATGCTGATCACCGCTAAAACCTTAGAGTGCACCTTAAAGCAATCTGGAGTGGTAGCATTAGGCTGTTTAATCGCCGCATTTTTAGAAGCAAATGAAAAAGGGAACGATGATATTGAAGCACAGTTAAATTCCGTTTCTTATCCAGTGAAAAAACAATATCAAATATTGCTTAAAAAATGCTCTCAGAAAATGCCTAGCAGTTTACCAATGCAATATTGTGGGCTGCTATTAGCGATTGCTTTCCCTGATCGTATTGCAATGAGTCGTAGTAACGGGCAATCTCTTGACTATTTATTGAGTAATGGAGCGGGAGCATGTTTGGTTAATCATTCTGCACTATTAAATGAAAAGATGCTGGTGGTTGCAGACCTTGCGCTGTCGGAGCAAAAAACTAATAGCCTTATCTTTAAAGCCTGTAGTATCAATTTAGAGACCATAAAAGCTTACCTTCCACATTACTTAAAGTCTGTTGATTACTTATGTTGGTCATTAAAAGAAAATAAACTGATTGCTGAGCAACGTTTGATGTTGGGTAAAATTACAATCAGCCGTTTACCGCTTGCTAAGGTCTCGAAGCAACAAAAGTTAAGTGCATTATTAAATGGTTTAAGACAAGCTGGACTGTCTATTTTACATTGGAGTGACGCGAACAAAGCCTTATTAACCCGTTTACGTTATGCCTCTGAACAGTATAAGTTAGCGGGTGAAAAAGAGGCCGTTGACTTCAGTGAGGTGGCATTAATTGAACAATTAGAATTATGGCTCGCCCCTTTTTGTACAGGGATTACGCAACCAGAGCAATTTAAAAAAATTGATTTAAAAGCTGCATTATTATCTCGTTTAACTTGGTCACAGCAACAAAAATTAGAGGCACAGTTTCCACAAACGATCACCGTGCCTACGGGCTCGGTGATAAAATTACAATATCGAGAGCAACAAAATCCATTATTGTCGGTTAAAATGCAGGAATTATATGGTCAGGCACAAACTCCGTGTATCTTTGATGGGCGTATCGATATTCAATTAGCCTTGTTATCACCGGCGATGAAACCATTACAAGTTACTCAAAATTTGCATTCATTTTGGTCTGGCGCTTACAAAGAAGTACAAAAAGAGATGAAAGGGCGCTATCCGAAACATTTTTGGCCCGACGACCCAGCGAATGCATTAGCAACACGGAAAACTAAAAAACATTTATCTAGATAATGTTATGGTGCGCGATGATCGTGCTTTACATGGCTAATACATACCTAAAATTTATTAAAAAATGAGTTAACTAAATCTGTTATGGCAAAAACACCTAAAAATGAAAGCGCTAAGAGCAAACCGAAAGAAACGACAAAAGGTAAACTCAAACAAGGCGCTAAAAAAGAAAATGGGGAAAAAAGTACCGCTAAAAAACCCAAAACAACTCGTAAACCTACAGCAAGAAAAAATACTAAAAAAAGTACCAATAAATCGCTGACACCTTCCTTTAAACAGCGTTTCTTTAAAGGCTTATGGTCAATTATCTGGAAAGCGAGTCTTGCTTTTATTGCGTTTATTATTATTTGTGGCATCTATTTTGATAAAAAAATAGAGCGCCGTTTAGATGGATCTACGTGGACTCTGCCTGCCGCATTATATGCAAGGCCTCTTACATTACAGGTCGCATCGCCATTAACCCAACACGCCTTGGTTGGGGAGCTCAGGTTATTGAATTATCGTCCTGTGAGAAATGTACAAAGCGCAGGACAGTTTGCAACCAGTGGTAATAAAGTCACTATATATCGTCGTGCGTTTGATTTCTCCGACCGGTCTGAGCCTGCACAATTAGTGACGTTGAGTTTTAATGGGCAAGGGGTGAGTGATCTTAGCAGTAGTCAGCAAAGGCATTTGCAACAATTTCGTTTAGACCCTTTATTATTAGACAGGCTGAATAGCAAGCAAATTCAAGACCGGGTCTTTGTGCCTTTTGAAAAAATACCAGATCTCTTTATTAATACATTGCTATTAATGGAAGATCGTGATTTTTATCATCATCAAGGTGTGTCACCTTTTGCTATTTTGCGCGCGTTTATTGTTAATTTTAAAGCGGGGAGAACGGTACAAGGAGGTAGTACATTAACGCAGCAATTAGCAAAAAATTTGTTTTTATCTCAAGAGCGTAGCTTATGGCGTAAGTTTCAAGAAGCGTATATGGCGGTGTTAATTGATCATAAATACAGTAAAGACAAAATATTAGAAGCTTACTTAAATGAAGTGTATTTAGCTCAAAATGGTGCGACGGGTATTTATGGTATTGAGTTAGCTAGCGATTTTTATTTTGCACGTCCGGTTGATGAGTTGCGCGTTGAGCAAATTGCATTATTGGTGGCAATTATCAAAGGTCCTTCCTATTACAACCCAAGAAGGAATCCTGAACGAGCACTGGCACGTCGAGATTTAGTGTTACGTTTAATGCTCGAGCATAACTATATTAATACCGCACAATATCGTATAGCGGCTAAGGGAAACCTTAATTTAAGTAATGCCAAGGCGTTAAATAACCGTGCTAATCCAGCTTTTGTGAGTTTGTTAAACCGAGAGTTACAAAGTGATGTACCGGCAAGTGTACGTAAAAAAAGTGGCTTATCGATCTTTACGTCAATTTCTCCTTTAGCGCAAAAAAATGCTGAAATGGCGATACAGAATGGGGTACCAAAAGTACAAAAAGAGGGGCAGCGTGACTTACAAGGCGCAATGGTTATTACTGACCGCGAATATGCCGAAGTGCGTGCGATTGTTTCCGGTAAGAATGTTAAGTTTAGTGGTTTTAATCGAGCCTTAGACGCAAGTCGGCCAATTGGTTCTTTGGTTAAACCTGCGGTTTATTTAACTGCACTAGATCAAGGGTATGCATTAACCGATACATTAAATGATAAAGCGATTATTCTCAAAAATAGCACCGGTCAGCGCTGGCGTCCTAAAAATTACGATCGAAAATTCCGTGGAGAGGTGACCGTTGAATATGCATTAGTGCACTCATTGAATGTCCCGACCGTAAACCTTGGGATGCAAGTAGGTTTAGGCAATGTTATTGATAGTTTGCATAAAATGGGGGTTAATGAAAAAATACCTGCTTATCCATCTTTAGTGCTAGGCAGTGTGTCATTATCTCCTTTTCAAGTCGCGCAAATGTATCAACCAATTAGCATGAAAGGAGTGTATAAACCGTTAACAATGATTCGCTCCATTGTATCGAGTCAAGGCGAGGTGGTTTATCAACGTAGTCAACATGCCCAGCAAATATTTTCATCACAATCGGTGTCACAATTATCTAATGCGTTACATAAAGTGACTACAGAAGGGACTGCTCGTAGTCTACGTTGGCGCAACCCTGGGCAAGACTTTGCTGGTAAAACGGGGACCACCAATAATCTTAACGATAGCTGGTTTGTCGGGTTTGATAAAGATGAAGTGGTCACCACATGGGTTGGGAAAGATAATAATAAAAGTGCAGAGTTAACAGGCAGTAGCGGGGCATTAGTCTTGTTCTCTGACTATATGAAAGCAAAAGTAGGGAACTAAAGTGCAACAATTAACACCAATAACTAATGTAGAGCAGCTACGGGATGCATTTTCTCATAATAAAAGTTGGGATGCACAATACCGGCTCATTATTCAATTAGGTAAAAAGTTAGATAGCTTTCCTGAACAGTTAAAATTAGAACTGCATCAAGTAAAAGGTTGTGAGAGTTTAGCGTGGTTAGTGATCACCGAAGAAAACGGTGTTTATGATTTTAAAATGGACAGTGACACTCGTGTGGTCAAAGGGTTAATGAAAATTATTTGGTTAATTTTTCAAGGAAAAACAAAACAGCAAATAGAGGATATTGATTATCAGGAGCTGTTTGCTCAATTAGGGTTGTTAAATCATTTGAGTCCATCTCGTGCCAATGGTTTATTTGCCATTATAAATACTATTAAAGGAGTCAATACCATTGACTAAGTTTCAACTTAAGATTGTTTTTTCTAGCTTATTTTTACTCACTCACTCTGTTTTTGCGACAACAAATGAGGCGTCTGCACAACAACAAGTAAGTGTCGCTGCTAATGTATCTACAGATGCTGAAATAAATAGTGGAGTAGCCGCTAATAGTGAACATCGTTATGTTTATGATGTTTATTATAAAAGTATATCGATTGGTGATATGACTCAAGAGTACCGTTGGAAAGGAAAAAATGTTGAGGTTAACTCAGTTGCTGATTTTTCTTTTTTATATTTTTCATTTGGTGGTAGTCAACAATCAGACATCGTCTGGGATGAGACAAAAGATTTATTTTTAAGTCGTTCATTTTTTAGAGAAAGTGTTGGGTTTAGTACGGTCAAAATGAGCGCTAAATTTGACCCAACAGGCCATCATTCAGAGGTCGTTAATAATGGTGAAAGTGCTGAATACTCAAACCAAGAAGGACCCATTGTTGACTTTAATACCGTGACCTTACAAATAGGGGAAGGTTTAAAAAAAGGACAAACAGATTTCGAGTTTTATATGCAAACATCTGACGATATTGCACATTATTACTTTCAGTTAAAAGGGACTGAAGTCATCAAAACTAAGTTCGGCGAAATGGAAGTATATCGAGTACAACAAACCAGAAAGAAAGATCGTACGTTTATTGCTTGGTTTGCTCCTCATTTTGATTATCAAATGGTTAAATTTGAATATCAAAGAAAAGTGTTAGATATCCATGGCGAGCTGGTTGAGCATGGCACTGATTTTTAATTTGATACCGGCACCGTGATAAAAATCATAAAAATCATAAAAATGATGACAGTGAAATAGGATGAAAGTGAAAAAGAATAAAATCAGTAAAGGGGCGTTACATCCTCGTAATAAGCATATCGGTCGGTATGATTTTACGGCTTTGGTTAAGTCATGCCCTGAACTAGCGGCTTGTTTGATACAAAACCCTAAAGGCGACTTAAGTATCAACTTTAGTGATGCACAATCGGTCTTATTATTGAATAAAGCATTATTAGCGCATTTTTATCAAATAGATTTTTGGCAAATCCCCGCTGGTTATCTATGCCCACCTATTCCAGGACGAGTGGATTATGTACATTACATTGCTGATTTATTAAGTGAAGATCTTGTAGGAGGAGTTCCTACTGGTAGTCATATTAAAGGATTAGATATAGGCTGTGGTGCAAACTGTATTTATCCTATTCTAGGTAGTCGTAGCTACGATTGGTCTTTTGTTGGCGTTGATATTGATAAGTTGGCAGTGAAAACAGCGACATTATTAGTTAATGCGAACAAAAATATCAGCAAAAAAATTACTATTCGTGAACAAAAAAATACACAACAAATTTTATTGGGTATGGTGAAAAAGTCGGATAAATTTGCTTTTTCGATGTGTAATCCTCCTTTTCATGCCTCAATGGAGGCAGCAACTGCAGGTAGTTTATTAAAACAAAAAAATCTTGGTAAGCATGCACTATCTAATGCGAATAAAACAATTAACAATGATACTGACTTAAATTTTTCTGGGCAATCGCATGAGTTAAGTTGTGCTGGTGGTGAAATTGCTTTTGTGAAGCAGATGATCGCTGAAAGTGCGCAGATTAAAGAGCAAGTTGGTTGGTTCACTTGTTTACTTTCTAAAAGTGAAAATGTGAACCCTTTGAAAAAAGCTCTAGAAAAGCACAGTCCTCAACAAGTGAAAGTGATTGAGATGTCACAGGGGCATAAAATAAGCCGCTTTATTGCATGGACTTATTTAGACCAACAACAAAGGCAGCAAATTTTCTAATTGATTTATTTAACTCTTTGAATGGTAGCTAAATAAACCATCTGTTAATTAAGCTAAGTCTTTTAATGACTCGGGAATAGTAAATATTAAAAGGAAACTCAATGTTAGCTGTGATTCTAGAATTTGATGTTATTGATGGTATGGAAGAGCAATTTAAAACGTCATGGGCTGAAACAACGAAGTTGATTTATCAGCACTTTGGTAGTTTAGGTTCCAGATTACACCATTCAGAGAACGGAAAATTTATCGCCTATGCGCAATGGCCAAGTTTAGATGTGTATGAAAATGATCATTATTGGCCTATCGATACGAATCAAGCCAGAGATAGAATGAGATCCACTCTGAAAATAGGAAAACCAACCGTACTTCATAAATTAATATTGGACACTGACTTATTAAAAACGACAACTTATACTGCTGTTAATAGCAATTGATAAGCATTTTTAAAATTAAATAAGCAGATTTCAGTGCTGGATCTAGTAAGTATATCGATAAGATTGTTTGTTTATTGTTGAGCTTTCAATGGGCGTTACATTTTATTATCTAGCCATTTAAATAGGCAATTTTCCTACCCATTTAAATAAGTAATTTAACGGTATCTCAATATTACTTCGCTATTATTTTTCTTTTCCTTAGCCATCAAGATGCATTAATAAATGAAGATTTAAAATAGCTTAAAAACATTCATAGACCAACTTTTAAGTTAATTGTATCTTGCTTTTCTTTATTAATTCAGGGGTGATCCTTTCCTATTATCCTCTTCAATTAACCCTTGTAAACATATAAAATAAAAATAAAATTTATATTTTAATTTGTGAATGTATTGGTTTTTATTTGCAGAGGAGAAGACTACAATTTAGAGGTGATAAAGAACTGAAATATAGCGAGGTTTTAGCACATGAATAAAAGTGTAAAACAGGTAATAGCTGGCTCTGTATTAATACTGGTCATTATATCAGGTTGGTGGCTATGGCAATCATTTAAAGCGCCGCAATTAGCCTCTGATTTTGCGGTGAGTAATGGACGAATTGAAGCCGTTCAGGTTGATATATCCACTAAAATTGCAGGGCGAGTTAAAACGGTACTAGTCAAAGAGGGTGACCTTGTTCAAGCAGAGCAAATACTGGCGCAGATTGATACTGCTCAATTATATGCTCAGAAACTTCGAGCAGAAGCCGATGTTGCCAGTGCTAAAAGCCTTGTTGCTTCTGCGCAAGCATCGATCTCAATGAATAAGGCTCAACAACTTCTTGCAAAACAAGAGCTTGCTCGTATTAAAGCGTTGATTGATAAAGGTCATACCAGCAAAGAAAATTATGACCTTAGGGTCAGTAATGTGTCGGTGGCTAAAGCAAATCTAGATGCAGCTCAAGCGATGCTTATTTCACGACAACGCAATGTCGATGCTGCCAATGCAAATGTCACTGAAATTCAAACTCAACTTGATGATGCAACACTGATTTCACCAACGATTGGTCGAGTGTTATATCGTCTTTCAGAACCAGGTGAAGTGTTAGGTAGTGGTGGTAAAGTGCTGACGCTGATCAATCTCGCTGATGTTTATATGGAGGTTTTTTTACCCACCGCGCAGGCTCATCGTATTGCCATCGGTGCTGAAGCTAGAATTAAGCTAGATGTGCTTGATGTTGCTATTCCTGCAACCGTGAGTTTTGTTTCACCAGAGGCGCAATTTACGCCAAAACAGGTTGAAACACAAAGTGAACGAGAAAAGCTAATGTTTCGTGTCAAAGTGCGAGTCCCTGAACAATTGGTTTTGAATTACATTGAGCGAGTGAAAACGGGTATTCGTGGCGATGCTTATATTCGATTGACACCATTGCCTGGCGAAGCGCCATCTGTATGGCCTGAGTTTCTTCAGAAATTACCCTCAAATGTCGATCAGACATCTACAGAAAATGTTGATTAACAACTACTGTAAATGTTGCTTTGACAATCAGAGTAAATGTCAATTAGTTGTAAATTGATGGAGTCATTATGGTTGCACAAAATAATCCCGTTATTTGTCTTAAGGGGATAACACATTACTATCGAAATAGGCCTGCTGTTAATGATCTCACATTAGACATACCTGCGGGCTTAATGGTCGGTTTACTTGGACCCGATGGTGTCGGTAAGTCTACCTTGATGGGATTGATTTCAGGTGCGCGTAAGCTGCAGTTAGGTTACCTAAATGTACTTGGGGGCGATATGGCCTCAGTGCAACATCGAAATAGTGTCGGGCCGCGTATTGCTTATATGCCACAGGGTCTTGGAAAAAATCTTTATGCAGAGCTTAGTGTTGAAGAGAACCTTGATTTTTTTGGTAAGCTTTTTGGGCAGGGCAGTGCTGAACGCAAAATACGTATCTACAGGCTCACTAATGCAACGGGGCTTGGCGCTTTCTTATCTCGTCCTGCGGGTAAACTTTCTGGCGGGATGAAACAAAAATTAGGGCTTTGTTGTGCGCTTATCCATGACCCTGATTTATTGATATTAGATGAACCAACCACGGGGGTTGATCCACTTTCTCGTCGCCAGTTTTGGCAGTTAATTACAGATATTCGTAGCGAACGCCCTAGCATGAGTGTGCTTGTTTCCACCGCTTATATGGATGAAGCGGAAGGTTTTGATTGGTTAGTGGCAATGGATGATGGAAAAATTCTTGATACCGGGACTCCACTTGCACTAAAAGCTAAAACAGGTGCAAAAGATATCGAGACTGCATTTGTTCGTTTATTACCTAAAGAAAAACGAGGTACAGCGAACGAACTGGTGATCCCTCCTTTAGACAAAAAACAAGGCGTTGTAGCCATTAAAGCACAGGGATTAACTCGACGTTTTGGTGATTTCGTTGCCGTTAGTGATGTTAGTTTTGAAATTCAGGCTGGCGAGATCTTTGGTTTTCTTGGCTCGAATGGATGTGGTAAAACCACCACCATGAAAATGTTAACTGGCTTGCTGCCCGTTTCAGAGGGAGAAGCTTTCTTATTTGGTAAACTAGTCGATGCGAATAACTTAGCAATCAGGCATCGTGTAGGTTTTATGTCACAAGCCTTTTCACTTTATGGTGAGCTAACCGTGGAGCAAAATTTAACATTACATGCTCGCTTATTTCATCTCAGTGCTAAAAAAACGATTGAGCGTATTGCTACCTTGGTTGACCGTTTTGATTTACGTAAACATATGAATTCCCTTGCCTCATCGCTCCCGCTTGGTATGCGTCAACGTCTTTCCCTTGCTGTGGCTGTCATTCATGAGCCTGAAATGCTGATCCTCGATGAGCCAACTTCGGGCGTAGATCCCGTTGCAAGGGATAGTTTTTGGCAACTATTAGTTGAATTATCTCGCCACGATAAAGTAACGATTTTTATTTCAACACATTTTATGAACGAAGCATTACGTTGTGATCGCATTTCATTGATGAATGCAGGCCAAGTACTTGTTTGTGATACTCCTCAACATTTAATTGAAGCGAAGGGCGCGGATTCTCTAGAAGCGGCTTTTATTAGTTATATTAAAGAAGGCATTGCTGAAACAGTCTCTAAAAACTCCAGCACAACGAAAGTGCCTCCTGATTTAGTTGGTATTGCATCAAATACAACATCTAATGCAACTCTTAATACAAGATCAAAAAAAGGCTTTTCTGTTACTGGTCAGTTTAGCCTTAAGCGTCTTTTCGCTTACAGTTATCTTGAGACAATGGAAGTAATGCGAGACTCAGTGCGTTTAGCCTTTGCCTTTTTTGGCAGTGCGATTTTACTGATCGTTATTGCTTATGGTGTTTCTCTCGATGTTGAAGACTTACGTTATGCGGCATTAGACTTGGATCATTCACCTGAAAGTCGACAATATTTAAGTAATTTTGAAGGTTCACGATATTTTCTCGAACAACCTGTCTTATATAGCAAAGACCAACTTGAACAGCGCTTAAAGTCTAATGATATTACCCTCGCTATTGAGATCCCTCCAAGCTTTGGACGTAATCTTAAAAAGGGTGAAAATACAACTATATCAACATGGATAGACGGTGCGAATACCACTCGAGCAAGTACTATCGCCGGTTATGTAGCAGGCAGTCATCTCCATTATCTTACAGAACTTGCTACCAATGCTGGTATTGACGCTAGTGCTGCTGCACATGTTTTAATCGAATCTCGTTATCGTTATAACCCGTCCTTTGAAACTATCTATTCAATTGGCCCAAAAACCCCTGCTCTATTATTACTTTTGTTCCCAGCTATTTTGATGGCGGTTAGTATTTCGCGAGAAAAAGAGATTGGAACAATTACTAACTTTTATGTTACTCCAACCAACCGGTTTGAATATTTGATTGGTAAACAGCTTCCTTATGTTGCGATAGGAATGGCTAATTTTGTAATTTTGACGCTGTTAGTTGTCTTTCTGTTACAGGTTCCTCTAAAAGGAAGTTTATTGGGATTAACCTTGGGTGCTTTTTTGTATGTTTGTGCATCGACTAGCTTTGGTTTACTAATTTCTTCGCTGACTAAATCTCAAGTTGCCGCTATATTTGCTACTTCTATTCTGTCATTGATGCCGACGATTCAGTTTTCGGGAATGATTCAACCGACTTCCACCTTAGAAGGCGTTGGTAATTTTATTGGCTCTGTTTGGCCTGCAACCTATTATATGCATTTGAGTGTCGCTGCATTCACCAAAGGGTTAGGTTTCTCTGACCTAACCGGCGACTTGCTTATATTGACTCTTTTTGGACCGATATTTTTAGTCATTGCGGCTGCTATTTTGAAAAAACAGGAGGCCTAAATGTTCAAAACTGGGATTAATATCTTCTGGCTTGGCGTTAAAGAGTTGCGTAGTGTTTTTGCTGATATTTTTGTGGTTGGATTTATCGTATTTGCATTTACGTTAGACATCTACACTCAGGCGACTGCGATGAGTGAGTCGGTAAATAATGCATCGGTTGCGATTGTCGATGAAGATCATTCTGAACTCTCTCGGAGTATTGCCAGTGCTCTTTATCCTCCTTATTTTAAAGTACCGGTGTTAATTAGCCCAGATCAAGTTGATCAATCAATGGATCACGACCGCTTTATGTTTGTGGTGAGTATTCCACCTGATTTTGAAAAACAAGTGCGTGAAGGTAACCAACCCAGTGTGCAAATCGATATTGATGCCACTGCTGTTTCACAGGCAAGTCTTGGTAATAGTTATATTCAGAGTATCGTTACCAGTGAGGTAAATCATTTTATAAATCGTTCTGATAAGGTTACTACTTATCCTGTGACACTGGTTCAGCGGCGTGCTTTTAACCCTAATGGAACGGGAATGTGGTTTGGCGCAATTAATGCGTTACTTAATCAGATAACCTTACTCACCATTATATTGACAGGTGCAGCTTTGTTGCGTGAACGTGAGCATGGGACCATCGAACATCTATTGGTTATGCCGTTAACCTCATTTCAAATTGCGATAGCTAAAGTCTGGGCGAATGGGTTAATTATTCTTGTCGCGTTTATGTTATCGATGTTGTTTGTTGTCGAAGGTCTACTCGATGTGCCGGTTGCAGGTTCTCGATGGTTATTACTTGGCGGAACTGGTATCTATCTATTTGCTTCCGCTGCCATTGGTATTTTTTTGGGAACGATTGCACGAACAATGGCGCAGTTTGCATTGTTACTGATGATGGTGATCATGCCTATGATGATGCTTTCGGGTGGATTAACTCCAATTGAGAGTCAACCGATGATCATACAACCTTTAACTTGGTTTTTTCCTTCTCGCCATTATATGGCTTTCTTTCAAGCGGTCGCTTTTCGAGGAGCTGGTTTGAGTATCATTTGGTCTGAGCTGTTGATTATTATTGGCCTTGGGGCGATCTTCTTATCAGCAAGTTTGGCATTATTCCGACGGTCCATTTCGGTTAGTAAATGAGACAAAGAAAACGGGTTCTTCAAAGTTGAACCTGCTGGCTGAACAATAATATTGGCGATTTATTGCTTAACCTCAAGTAAAAAATTGTTCGTGTAACACAATAAATCACGTAATAAACTTGATGTTGAAGTATTATTTATTTTTAATGATTGAATCTATCTTTGGAGCGTTACACCCATGAATAAAATAGAAATTAAGTATTGTAAAAAATGTCGCTGGTTAATGCGCTCATCGTGGATGGCCCAAGAGTTATTAAGCACTTTTGAAAACGAGTTAGATGAGGTGTCATTATTACCCGGAGAAGGTGGCATATTTGAAATGTTCGCAAATGGTACGCTTATTTGGTCTCGTAAAGAGAAGGGCGGCTTCCCCGAAATAACCGAATTAAAACAGTTGGTCAGAGATGTTATCGCCCCAGATAAAGACTTAGGCTGTATTGATCGTAAAGCGACTAAAAGCGTGTCTTGATTATTCATTATGTCACTACGCAGGATATATAAGCTTACAAAATACTTATTTTTTCACTCTTATTGTATGTTTTTAATGCGTACATTTAATTCTCTGGAGCCATTATGTCAGCAATCGCGAATACACCTACTCCGCCTTATTATGCAGTGATTTTTACTTCTACTCGTACTGAAAAAGAGGATGGTTATAATGAGATGGCTACCAGAATGGTTGAACTCGCGCAGCAGCAACCAGGTTTTTTAGGGATTGAATCCGCGAGGGAGGAGTTGGGCATTACCGTCTCTTACTGGGCTGATTTAGAGGCAATTAAAAAATGGAAAGCTAACAGCGAACATCTACAGGCTCAAAAATCAGGACGTAAATATTGGTACGATAGTTTCAAGGTACGTATTTCAAAAGTAGAGCGTGATTATGGTATTTAATCACAATACATTTTTCTTGATGTTACTGTAAAAGTAATCTTAGACATCTTATTAATTCTACTTTCGAATGGTTAACTGATTGAAAGTAGATACTATCTAGCATTATATTTTCCTCATCCATGATGCAATCGTCATTCAATGGTCTATGCTAATATCGCTTATTGTATAAATACTTGAAAGTTATATACCCCAAGGCCGTTGTGATTTTTGTGCTTTGAATGATAACGGGTATATACTCTCTTTGATTAACCCTATTTGAGTATTAAATATAGAGTTTTATTGTGGCCGTTTACCAGTTTTCTAAATATTAAACCTGTTATTTAATAATTGTTCTGTATTGAGATTATATTCTCAATATTTTTTGCTTACCTTTTCGAGGCAAGTCAAATGGCTATGCACTTTAGTTCGTCTCTGCGAACATAAATTTATCTACAGGAAGTTGATGTAAGTGATAATTCAGAATTGGCTTGAACAACTATGCTTGATGATTCCAAATGTTCAAGCATCAATAGTTGTTAAGCATTTTCATCAAGGTAGTGATGATCAACCGATTGCTTACTGGCCGAACCAATCCATTGATTGTGATAGGTTATTGCAGAGTTTGCCTTTATTGAAAGCGCAATTATCTCCAGTAGTGACCATGGGTAAACCGTTGTCCAGAGATAACAATACGGCTAAAAAATCTAATGACACACTGATCATTGCTTTTCCGCTTTCCTTTTGTGCCGATTCATCTGGTGCAGTGATCCTTGAGGTCGAAGCTAAAATTAATCAACAAGCGGTGTTGTTACAGATGCTGAAATGGGGGCAAAGTTGGTTACAATTATTATTAAACAATATTGAAAAAACTGGCGATACTGTCAGACAGCCACAGGACTCATTAAAAGAAAAGTCTGAGAAGCATCATCATGAGCAGCCTAAGCAAATCCCTTCAAATTATTTAGCGATTATTCAGGCGATCTTGTCTTGCTCCGAAACGCAACAAGCTAACATGACCTTAGTCAATGAAGTTTCACGTTGTTGGCCGTTTGATCGAGTCTCATTAGGTATCGTTAATGGCAACGACGTTGAAATAAAAGTGTTGTCACATAGTGCTCATTTTGATCAGCGTAGTAACCTAGTTGTTAATTTACAACAGGCGATGATTGAAGTGAAAAACGAAACAGAAGGACGATATTTTCTAAGTTCACAGGTTGAAGAACTTACTGATTACCCAGAACATCAGCGATTACTATTACAACATGCACAACATGAGAATAACGCCTTAATCTCTATACCGCTTAAAAATAATGCACAAACGATTGCAATATTATTATGTGAATTTCAATCACAAGCTCTGTCTACTAAAAAACTGTCTACTAAAAAACTGTCCACCAAAAAACTGTCTAACGAAAAGCTATCTAACAAAGAAAATCTTGAACAGGATTTAGCTTATCAAAATACAATAGATGATCATGCTGATACCAAGCTTATGGCTTCTAAATATTTAACTGAGCTTACTCTCTTAGCTAGCATGTTGGGCCCCTTAGTAGGGTTGCATCAACGCGGTACTCAAAGTGTTCCAGAACACATAATGGATCGTTCCCGTGCTTATTTAACGCGGCTAAATCAAGGTAGGTTTGGTAAATTACCTTTAGCGTTTGGTGTTATTTTGTTATTGATGATGACCTTTGTTATTGATAGTGACTTCAGAGTGAGTACCGAGGCAGCGCTTGAGGGACGTATACAACGCGCAGTGGTTGCACCCTTTGATGGTTATATCGACAGCGCTTTTGCGCGTGCGGGAGAGCAAGTACAAAAGGGGGAACTATTGGCTCAACTTGACGATCGTCCTTTACAGTTAGAAAAGCGTGGTTGGTTGAGTAAAAAAGAAGAATATCAAAAGCAATATCGGCAGGAACTTGCGACATTAAGCCATGCTAAATCACGCATTATTAAAGCACAAATTGCACAAACAGACATACATATCGATCAAGCTGATAGTCGTCTACAACGCGCCAAACTACTTTCTCCATTATCTGGAATTATTATTGAGGGGGATTTGTCTCGTTCATTAGGGGCACCCGTCGAACAAGGGCAGGTACTTTTTGAGGTAGCCCCGTTAGATGATTACCGTGTGGTATTAAAAATTCATGAACGTGATATCGCATATTTGCAAACAGGGCAAAAAGGTTCATTGATGTTAACCGCTTACCCTAATCACTCTATACCGTTAACTATCGAGCAAGTGGCTATCGTCTATGAGCAAGAAGGGGATTACACTTGGTATCGAACCGAAGCAAGCCTTTCCTCTGAGCATTTGCCTGACAATATACTATTACGTCCTGGCATGGCAGGGTTAGGGAAAATAGAAGTGGGTCAAAAAAGTCTGGCTTGGATAGGACTACACCGCTTAACAGATTGGTTGCGTTTGTGGCTTTGGTCATGGACGCCTTAAACCATGAGAGTTGACCAACAGACATGGGATTCAATTGTCCAGCTTAAACCTAAACTTCGGTCGCATGTGACTTTTTATCAGCATGTGTATCGTCAACGAACATGGCATATTGTTGCGGATACGCTGTCGAGCTCGCATTTTCGTTGTACGGAATTGGTGTTTCAGTTTATTCAATGCCTTGACGGCTCAAATAGTATTGAACAAGCCTATCAGCATTGTCTCGACCTCGAGGGGGAGCAAACGCTTGAACACGTCGATATTATTAACGTTATTGCTACGCTTCAGCTGAAAGGTTTATTACAAGGTGACATTCCTGTTTCTGTTCAGGATCTTTATCAGCGCTATAGCCAACATCAACGACAGAAAAAAATGCGTATTTGGTCGCACCCTTTATCATTTAAGTTATCGTTGTGGGATCCTGACCTATGGCTTGAGAAGGTTACGCCTTTATTGAAAGGAGTATTTAATCGCTGGGTATTGATACTCAGTGCATGCTTAATTGTGTTGGGTAGCAGTGTTGCTTTAGGTCATTGGCAAGCATTGGCAGAGCATTTTTCGGTTCGCTTTATCGGCCCTCAAAACCTAGTTCTTATCTGGTTGTTATATCCTTTGGTTAAATTTTTTCATGAACTAGGGCACGCGATTTCAACCAAATATTGGGGCGGTGAAGTGCATGACATGGGAGTCTTATTTATCGTGTTTATGCCGGTCCCCTATGTCGATGCCTCTACTAGCCATCAGTTTAGCAATAAACATCAACGTATGATGGTCGCCGCGGCAGGCATTTTTATTGAGTTATTATTAGCGGCCTTAGGCATTATTATTTGGTCGATGATGGATGACGGTATTGGGCGTGATATTGCCTTTAATATTGCCGTTGTCGCAGGGTTGTCGACACTGTTTGTGAATGGTAACCCTTTGCTTCGCTTTGATGGTTATTATGTCTTTTCTGATGCGATTGAAATTCCTAATCTCGCGAGTCGCTCAAATAAATATCTTGGCTATCTGTGTCAGCGTTTTCTATTGGGGGTGGACCGCTCAGCTTTAGTAAATTGTTGTCCATTAACCGCCGATGGAGAACGTAGTTGGTTCGTTTTTTATGGTGTAGCAGCAGGTATTTACAAGCTACTTATCAGTTTTAGCATCGCTTTTTTTGTTGCTAGCCATTATTTTATTATCGGCGTTATTTTAGCTGTATGGTATTTGATACAACAGCTGCTATGGCCGACTTTCTCAGCACTTACCGCATTACTTAAGGTAGCAAAAGCACACGGTCGATTTAAGCGATTAACGTTAACGACTTTACCAATCGTTTCATTGCTTTTGTTGTTGCTCTTTTATCCTTTGCATTGGAGTTCACATATTGAAGGGATTGCAACCTTACCAGAAGCCGCCTCTATACGAGTAAAAAGTGACGGTTTTATGAAAGCAGTATTGAAAAATAATAATGATAAAGTGAAGGTCGGCGATATTTTATTTGAACTTGAAAATCCAGAGTTAGTAACTAAAAAACAATTGATTCAAGCACAAATAGCGGAACTTGAAATGCGAGAAAATCAAGCATTTATGGAAGGGCCTTTGGCAACTCAGGTTATTAAATTAGATATTCAACATGCTCAAGCAACGCTAGCGGATATACAAGTTGAAATTGATAGCTTAGTGGTAAAGAGTGAATTGGCCGGAGTGATATCTATCCCCAAAGCACTGGATATGCCCGGTCGTTTTTATCGTAAAGGAGATATTTTAGGTTTTGTTATTGACCTAAATAAAGTGTCTGTCAAAGCGATTATTCCTCAGAATAAGTTTGAACAACTTAAAATTAAGCAGCTCAATTGGCAGGTTAAGTTAAATAGTCAGCCTTTTTCAACCTTCAATGCTACGACTGGACAAGAAATTCCACAGGCGTCATTCCAATTACCGAGTGCTAAACTAGGGACTGCTGGTGGCGGTGCAATACTCGTTGATGCTCGGGATAAAGAGGGACGAACAGTGCTTGAGGCCGTGTATCAAGTTGAATTGATGTTTGTAAATTATACTGAGCACTATTTAGCCGCGAAAGTTATTGTGAAAGTTAATCATCAACCAGAAAGCTTCGCCGCTTACCTATTCCGAATACTCACACTCTCCATCTCCACTCATTTTCAATAAAATAAAGACTAAGTACTTAGCTAACAAGTCAACGCTATTAATTTGCTCCCCATCATATTTGTAATTCCCATCTAATTTTTAAATAACTATTACTACTTTTTAGGTATTCTTCGTATTTTAAACTACAATGGTTTTATAGATAAATAAATTTCCGCATACATGGATAACAGTATGAATTTAAAAAGTAATCAGTATTTAAACTCTGCCCTTACCGGTTTAGAAAAAATGTTAACCTCAGTACGTTTTATTGTCATCGGTTTTGTTGCTGTTGTCGCGACAGATTTAGCCGTAGCGGAGGAGTTCCAACCGGTAGATTGTGTCATTAATCCTTATAAAGTTGTAGATGTGAGCAGCGCTGTTTCTGGCGTACTTGATGCTGTAAAAGTTGAGCGTAGTGACTGGGTCAAGAAAGGGCAGGTCATTGCTACCTTAGAGAGTGGCATTGAACGGGCTTCATTAGCCTTAGCGAAAGTGCGTGCAGACATAGATTCAGAAATTAACTTAAGCAAAGTAAATCTGGCCTTTGATGAAAAATATCAAGCTCGTATTGGGAAACTGTATGAACGTAACGTTGTGTCTTACAAAAGTAAAGATGAAGCGGATCGAGAAGTCGAGTTATCTAATTGGGAAGTGCAGCAAGCAAAAGATATGAAAAAAGTGCGAAAACTTGAATTGCAACGGGCTAAGGAACAAGTAAAGCAAAAAACTATTCGCGCGCCATTTGATGGTTTTGTGATTCAGAAGTTCAAGGCAGAAGGTGAATATGTAGAAGATCTCCCTATTGTTCGTATTGCACAGTTTGACCCTTTACTGATTGAAGCCATCGTGCCAATGGAGCTATTTGGAAAAATAGAGATTGGTATGGTCGGTTTAGTTTACCCAGAGTTATATTCAGATGATCCCAAACAAGCGCAGGTTGTTGCCGTTGATCGAATGGGCGATGCCGCAAGTCGAACATTTGGGGTGAGATTAGAATTACCCAATCCTGAGTTTAAAATCCCCGCTGGTTTAAAATGTGAGATGAAATTTAACGCTGTTGCTGTGGCAAGCACCAACTAATGTCACATGGTTCAAGGTTCACCCTAATTGGTCGTATCGCTATTTTTACAGGAAGTAGACTATGAATTGGCTGAAACCAATTTGCTTGAGTTTTTTTAAAACAACTCGCTTGAAGCATGCTTTGACAAAGCATAAAAAAGTGACGCCGCCTTTTAGTCTTGAAACACTTGAGCCTAAAATTTTACTTTCTGCTGAATTAGTTGGTGGAATGATCGATGGCTCCTCATTTACTACGGAGCAGAGTGACGAACACTTCACCTCTCAAGTTGAATTAGATCAATGGACCAGTCAATTTGTTAATCAAGTGACGAGTAACACTTCAAGCGAAGAACCAAGCGTTGATAGCCCTTCTTCGAATCTCGCTTTGGATGGCTTAGCAACTTTTTTTGCCGATCAACAAGCACAACATAATAGCGATGATTTAGGGCAATTACTTGCCGATGCAGCGGTGACAGCATCGCAAATAAATGAACAGCCATTAGAATTGATTATTGTTGATCCGCGCACCCCCGATTATCTGCAGTTGATGGAAGGGATATCAACGGATAGTGGCAGTGATTATTTAGTTTATATGCTAGATGCTGAAGAAGATGGCGTACAACAAATAACAGATTTGTTAACCACTCATTCAGATCTTGATGCCGTACATCTCATTAGCCACGGTAACGAAGGCGGTATTCAATTAGGTAGCAGTTGGTTAAGTACGGATAACCTCGACCAATACTCTGAGCAAATTGGCACTTGGCAAGGTGTTTTTGATGATGATGCAGATATTCTTATTTATGGCTGTGATTTAGCAGGTAATTTAAGTGGTGAGCAGTTAATTAACTCTTTAGCTGAGTTGACCGGTGCAGATGTCGCCGCAAGTGACGATACGACAGGGGCAACCGAATTAGGCGGGAATTGGGAGCTTGAGTATCAGACCGGTGAAATTAATACTCAAATAGCCTTTACCCAGGACGCACAGGGAACATGGCAACATGTTTTAGCAACCAGCGGTGAGCTTTGGTTAACGACCAATGGCACTGCGTCAAGTGATGAAATAGTTGGCGTTAACCATGATATTCTATCATTCTCTAATCCATCATTAGTACTTGAATCAGGCGATGGAACCTCGGGGGAAACCGACGGTACTTTTTATACGGAGAATAACACTTTACCTGCCGACCTGATGGCAATGCATTATGTGAGTACTGCTGTCACCGTTGATACCTTTGTTGGTGGTGATTCATCGGGAACCTACGAGCTGCAAGTAGGGCAAATAGTGGTATCATTAATAAGCACTGATAGTGGTAATCCTGATAAGTCTGTCCCGACGGTAGGCGGCGGTGTTATTAATGTTAATAATACCGATCTTCTGGTTTTTACTCCTTCCACCTATACCTTTGAGTTTCTTCTTGAAGATACAATTTTTGAATCAGATGATGTAACAGCTGCTAATATTCATGCCGTATCTATTGTTGAAAAGGATACAGTTATTGGTGATGGCACATTGTTAACTGCTGGAACTTATCTTTTGGCGCGTTCTGATGATGCGGTACATGCTGATATCTCGACCTACAGCAATACTAATGGCCTTCAAAATTTACTGTTTGGCGATCAGTACTTGAGTGACTCTGACAAACAAATTCAGGGCCTTGAATTGGTTGAGTCAGATATAGTCGTAGGTGGGCAAACTGTTTCAGCTGGCACTATATTGATAACGGTTAATGATCCGGTCACTGTTGGCTCTTCTGGTGGTACAACCGTTGCAGCTCAACAGGTTGATATTGTGGCTTTAACAGTTAACGAATCTGAACAGGATGGAACTCCTAATACCGACGTTGATGCACAAATTTTATTTGATGGTTCGGATATCAATCTTTACATTAGCAGTGACGGTGAAATAAATGGTTTATCGTTATTCTCCACTTCACCTAATAATGTACCTGAAGCAACTAACCTCTTCCAAACGCTAAATTATATTGAAGGCACTGCCGTTGTTGCGCTGGATGATATCGTCATTACCGATCAGGATACGGGGGATATTGTGACCGCTACATTAACGCTGACAAATGCAGCGGCGGGTAGTTTGACTACGGGTACTTTTGGCGTTGCCATAAGTAGTTATAATAGTAATACGGGTGTATGGACTGTTTCAGGTTCTGTGAGTGATGTGAATGCCGCGCTTGCTGCGGTCAGTTTTTCTCCTGTCTCCCAAACAACCACAGACCAGGTAACCATTACTACCCATATCGAAGACGCAGAAGCTTCTGCACCAACAGACGGCACAATCACCCTTAATGCTGTAGCCCAGGGTAATGCCTTATGGTTGACTACTGATGACGATGTTTCAGATTCTGGAGTACCTAGTCTAAACGACTGGACTGCGGGTGAGGTATTAGAGGTTTCAGATCCTAATTTAAGTTTTGACACTGATAGCTCACCTTCTGCTACTACCGATGGTACTGTGTCCTCGGTGATTGACTTTGATGCTTTTAATCCTGCAAGTGTTGGCGGGAATAATGATGTGCAAGTAAATGCTTTGCACTATGTATCCGTTGATATCACCATTGGTACAGACGTTACCTATGACCTTAAGCAAGGTGATATTCTATTTTCGGTTGATGATAAGGAGAGGCTTGAAAGTACTAATACCTTGGACGTTGATAAAAATGATTTAGTTGTGTTTCGACCTGATGTCCTCAATGATTATAGTAAAGGCGAGTTCAGTATTTTAATCGATGGTTTGGCATCTAAAAAGTTATATGCAGTAACTTTAGTTGAGCAAGAAACCGTGGTTGCTGGTGTGACTTTAAATGCAGGTGATTTTTTATACTCTCAAGAAAGTTATTCAGAGCTACTTTTAAACCTTGATGATAATGTGATTTATCATGTTCAAATTACAAAAGCTGGAATTGAAACGGCAGGAACAGCAACTCCTCTTATAGATGGAGATGATGTTGAAATAGAAGAAAAAATTTATGGGCTAGAACTGATTGAAAAAACAACCGTGATCGCTGGTACTACTTTGAATGCGGGTAATCTCCTTATAACGATTGGTGATGATGATGAGGAAGTTGGTGATAACGAATTAACCGTTACTGATAATGATATTTTTATTTTGGATGCAACTTCAACGACAAATGCTTCCGCCACATTATTATTCGATGGCAGTGATCTCTCTTTTTCTGGTGATATTAATGGCTTGACCTTAATTACTAATTCACCTGCTGCTGCGACCAATATGACAAGCACTGTATCTTACGATGAAGATGCAATCAGTGTCGACCTAGATGATATTGTGGTTACCGATAGCAATTTAAATGACGTTATCACGGCAAAATTAACCCTCGTTGATATTAATGCGGGCAGCCTATCGACAAGTACCTTTGGTTCTGCGACCAGTTTGTATGATAGTGCTTCAGGTCTTTGGACTGTTTCTGGTTCGGTTAGTGATGTTAATGCTGCTTTAGCTGCTGTGACGTTTACGCCCGTAGCCAATTATGAACTTAATACTAGCATCATTACCCACATTGAAGATTCGGCCTCGACTGGTCCTGTTGATGGTATTATCAGCCTTAATGTAAACCCACAAAATGATCTACCAACAGCCACCAATTTAACCCAAGTACATGCCTACAATGAAGGCGATAGTAGTGTCGCGCTGGATGCTATCGTGGTCACTGATATTGATGCCAATGAAATAGTCACGGCAAGTTTAACTTTGGCTGATGTAGCTACAGGCACTTTAACCACGGGCACCTTTGGCGCTTCGAGCAGCAGTTATAACGGCATTACCGGTGTTTGGACAATAACTGGGAGTGTGACGAATGTTAATGCCGCCTTAGCAGCAGTAAAATTTACGCCTAACACCAACAATGACATTAATACAACAATCACCACTCATATTCAGGAT
>NZ_JALAAC010000042.1:0-28987 GCF_037546855.1 Vibrio sp. 1-Bac 57
TTAAATTGAAATTTATTAGCAAAAGTATCAAACATTCTTTGTTTAGCGGCATCACTTTCAATCACAATAAATTTCCAAGGTTGTGAGTTGATTGATGAAGGTGAAAGACGTAATGCTTGGTATAAAACATCTAAGTCTTGCTGTGAAACTTTTTTGCTTGAATCATATTTTTTTGCCGTATAACGTTTTTCTAAATCTGTAATAATCTGTTCATGTGCTGTCATGGTCTGACTCTCATTTTTTTGTTGTTGGTAGCGATCACTTTAAAGCGATCTATTTATTATTGTCGATAGAGCCGATAGGCTCGATTACGAATAAATACATTGTACACTTGATTCTTTTATTTGATAATCCATCATAAATTTGAATAACTTGATAATTATTTTTGAATATGTATCACTTAAACGATCTTAAATTAGCAATCCGAATTGCAGACTTACAAAACATTTCCGCAGCCAGTCGCGAACTAAACCTAACACCTGCCGCAGCAAGTGCTGCACTCAAGCGCCTAGAGCAAAGATTGAACTGCCAACTATTCGTTCGCTCAACACGAAATATGCAGTTAACCGAAGAAGGTCAATTGTTTATTGAAAGTAGTCGTGAAGCAATAAAAATATTAGAGTTAGCGAGTAACACCTTAAACAATAATAATGACCAATTAAGTGGCGACTTAGGGTTAAGTATGCCCTCTGATTTAGGCAGGAATATTGTGAGTGCTTGGCTGGATGAATTTTTAGCTGCTGCGCCTTCTTTAACGTTAACCTTACATTTAAGCGATCACATGAGTGATTTAATGGATCATAAAATTCAACTGGCATTACGTTATGGACATTTAGCAGATTCAGCACTTAAACGTCGTTACTTAACATCATCACCACGTTATGTGGTTGCTTCTCCTGATTATATTAACGCATTTGGTCAACCTAATAGCCCTGCCGAACTGCAACAACATAAATTATTAAATTGGAATTTAGGTAATAAAAATCATCAACAATGGACCTTTAATAAAGATAACCAACGCATACAAGTGCCAATTTCACCCATTAAAACAACCAATGATGGTGCATTATTAAGAGAGTGGGCTATTGCAGGGCATGGTATTGCTTATAAAAGTTGGATCGATATTGCAGAAGACGTCGAACAAGGTCGTTTGAAAGTTTTGTTAACCGACTATTTAACAGAAGATATTCCTTTGCAATTAGTCTACTTACAAACTGATTACCCTAGAAAGCAATTACGCATGGTGATTGACTTTTTACAACAAAAATTCAGTGAATTCAGCAAGCGCTACCCACCCCCTTAAGGAACGATAATAATAGTTTATTAAGGGGCGGGTATAAGTAACTGCATAAATAACTGGGCCGATGCAATTGCACTAAAAGTATGTGAATACTCATTTTTATTATTAAAAAATGAGTATTCTGATCTTATGTCACCCTATGGTTGTTTACGTATCACTCTAGTAAGCACAACTATTTTCACTTGAGAGGGGTTAAAGCAGAGGAAATATTTTATCCAATTCCACTTTAAACACTGACCTCATCAACTAAATACAAAATTGACTGATAAGCAATGCCACTGTGTTTTGATAAGCCAATCTCACAGGTACGGCTATTACTATAACCACGCGTACAATGCGCTGGAACTTGTGACTTCAATGGCAATAATGCCGCCGCATTAAGCTCTGGTGTGGTAAACCCTTTATCACCGGCCCACCCGCAACATTCAATATGCTCAGGCACTATCACCTTGCTTGCACAACGGTGTGCAAGTTGTAACATTTGTTTATCTAATGCCTGACGTCGAGTACTGCAGGTAATATGCAACATAATCGTTTCTTGCAACGGTGAAATAGTTAAATAATCTAGTAAATAGTTAAGCACAAATTGGCTTGGCTCTAGTATTTCCATTTGCTGCGAAAATTGTTCAACACTGCGTTTAGCACAGGGACTGGTATCGATCAGCACACGCCACTTTCCTTGCTCACTGGCTTTCCATAAGGCAGCCTCTAACTGTTGAGATTTTAACTTAGCAACTTCTTTGAATCCCTTACTATCGTGCGGCTGACCACAACATAATTCATTAATCGCGTCAGGAACGATAATGTCAAAACCAGCTTTAATAAGTAAAGAGGTGGTGACTTCCGGTAATGAACGCTGATCTTTATTATCTGCTTGCTGGCCCATGGAACGGCTCGCACATGAAGCAAGGTAAACCACTTTCTTAGCTAGATTTGGATTAAAAGAGGCCTTTCTTGTCGACTCACTTGTTGATTCACTTACCGGTGCAATAGTCGACTCACTTTTGAGTGAGTTTTCAACATTCATTGTTTTAAGCTGGTAGCGATTAGCAGTTGGGACTTGTGGTGACCATCGTTGCGCTTTATGGGTGGATAATTGAGCAACACCTTTACTCACTTTATTGATCCGCTCAGCACCTAGCGCTTTTTGCGCTATTTGGTTCACTTTTAACCCTAGATTAAGCAGTTTATTGGTTGTCGTAAAATGATTAGCAGTCCAACGTGCAATAGGAGTGAATTGCTGATATTTGGCTGTTCGCAACTTTTTAACTAAATCGCCTGTATTAATGCCAACTGGGCAGCGATCAGCACATAATCCCGTCGCTGCACAGGTATCTACTCCTTGATACTGAAATGTTTTAGTTAAGGATTTTGAATATGCCGTCTCGCCTGCTCTTTCGCTGCGTTTAATTTCTCGATAAAGCACGATCCTTTGACGAGGTGATAAGGTCAAGGTACGTGATGGACAAACTGGCTCACAAAAGCCACATTCAATACAACGGTCAACTAACTCATCCGCTTGCGGCATTGGTTTCAGATTATGAATATGTGCTTTTTTATCTTCATTAATGATCACACCCGGATTCAATAATCCAGTAGGATCAAATATACGTTTAATCTGCTGCATTAACGCATAACCTGCTTTACCCCACTCAAGCTCGACGTAGGGCGCCATATTTCTTCCCGTTCCATGTTCCGCTTTTAAAGAGCCCGAATGTTTCACCGCTACTAGCTGAGTCAATTCATCCATGAAGTCACTGTAACGCTTAACTTCATCAGGAGATTCAAATCCCTGAGTAAACACAAAATGTAAATTACCATCTAATGCGTGACCAAAAATAATCGCTTCAGTGTAATTAAATCGGTCAAAAAGTTGTTGTAAATCTCGTACGCCAGCCGCTAAATGTTCAACTGGAAAAGCCACGTCTTCAATGATGACGGTAGTCCCCACCTCTCTCACTGCACCCACTGCTGGAAATAAACCTTTACGGATAGCCCATAATGTTTCTACCACCACTGTATCGTTTGTGAAAGCAATAGACTCACTCACACTATATTTGTGTATTGTTTTCATTACTGTGTTGCATTGCTGATCTAAGGTCTCTAGATCACTAGCTCTAGACTCAATTAATAGGGTTCCAGCCTCAAGGTCTAAGCTTTTAATAAAGTCTGGCATGCCCGGTTTATTAGCAATTGAGCGCATCGCTCTACCGTCCATCATTTCAACTGCAGACACAGGCAAATGAGCCAGTTCTGAAACCACTTTACAGGCTGTTTCAATATCATTAAAAACAATTAATGCAGATGCTTTATGTTTATGCTCTATCACAGTGTTATAGGTGATTTCACTAATGAAACCAAGTGTACCTTCAGAGCCAATCATTAAATGTTTGATGATTTCAATCGGATCTAGATAATCCACCAGTGCATTTAAAGAGTATCCAGTAGTATTTTTAAGGCGATATTTATGTTTAATCAGTGCGCTTAAGGTTGCGTCATTGGCAACTTGCTGTGAAAGTTGCTCTATTCCTTCAATCAGCGCTTTATGCTGTGCTTTAAATGCAATAACACTATCGTTATCTGCAGTATCAAGTTGAGTCGCATCAGCAAAAATTAATTTCATGCTTTCCACTGTACGATAAGAGTTTTGTGCCACACCACAGCACATACCACTGGCATTATTAGCTGCAATCCCACCTATTTTACAGGTATTAATAGAAGCAGGATCAGGCCCTATTTTACGCCCAAAAGGTTGTAAGTATTTATTCGCATCAGCACCAATTACACCGGGCTGTAATTTTATTTGCTGGCCATTATCAATTATTTCATGCCCTCGCCAATCGTCGCTTAAGGTAATAAGGACCGAATCTGAAACTGCCTGTCCAGATAAACTGGTCCCTGCCGCTCTAAAGGTACAAGCAATATTCAATGCCTGACAACTTTTAAGCGTATAAATAACTTCATTAACATTATTTAAGCGCAGCACCATTTTTGGAATTAAACGGTAAAAACTAGCATCAGTTCCATAAGCAAGTCGCTGAGCGGGATCACTATAAATTCGAGCAGGTTCTATACAAGCAAGTAAGGTCTCTTTCAACTGTTGAAATTTTTGCAAATGGCTAGCAGACATCATTTATCCTCATTTAAGTCGATAACGTTCAAGTAATCATCGCAATTACTTTAAAACATAAGCATTGATATTAAGAGCAGTTTTCTGAGCGTCGATAAAGTTATGATTAAATTGCAATACCGAATGTATTAATTATTAAACAATGTGACCTGAGTGAAATTATTGGGGTGAGTATGGGATAGAACATTAACTAATGAGTGCTTCCCTGATAGGGTAACTCGGCGCAGTGAACGACAAGTTAATGTTTTTCATGTAGAGTTTGTAAAGATTTCCTTAAATGAGCACAATTAAATGTCAGATGATATTAAAAGCACACAAGTAGAATTCGAAAAAATAACCCTCACACTAAATGCCATGCAATTCGCACAATTAACGGCTTTCTCTTTAGGTTTACCACAACTCTACTTTTGCCGTGAATATTTAGCGTTAGATGAAGAAACGACTATTAATCACTGCAAACAACGTATTTTGAATTTAATCGCCAATAAAGAAATTTCAATGCAACAGCTAACGCACCTATTAACTGACAAAGACTATTTTGACGCCGATGAAGCACGTCTTCGTTTGGGTCCAGAGTTAGTCTCTTAATAACCTAAGCTCTGGATAAGCAAAGCGATAGAACACCGTTCTTTCCGCGGATTTCTTCGTTAAACTATCTCTCAATAACTCGCCTTGAATTACGTAAAACTAACGGCTCTGTATAGCCCAAAAATATGATTTTATGATTTTATGATTTTATGATTTTATGATTTTATGATTTTATGATTTTAAATATAATTCCTCTTTCATTAATCAGAATTGAGAGCCTGAATTGAAGTTAAATAACAACTTTTGCAGCTTTTATTTTTCAATAAGTTTCGATAAACCTGTTATTAAGTTTCAACAAAGAGGTAAGTTATCGTCTTGTTTTATGAGCCTCATCAATATCTAGAAATAGTTATTATAAACAGTCATTCCAGTACACAACGTAATGATTTTACACTCAAAAAACATGCTAAATGAGAAACGGTAAGTAAAAAGGATGGCTTATAAGACAACTGCCTCCCGTCATTTAAGCGCACCAAAATAAGACAACTGCCCCAAATTAGAGCAAAAATCAATTAAGTCATACAATAAAACTAAATGCAGCATAAAAGATCTCGAATAGAAAAAATATAACCCTATGTTTTAAATAACAAAAAAATTAAATACCTCATAGTGAGCACTTGGTATTTAATTTGCTTATCCTGTTAATAAAATAGTATTAAGGGATATAAAATGGATCTAACCGCTAAAGAAAAACATTGGTTACCGTGGCTTGGCGCAACTGGCAAACTTGCATTAGGCAAAGCTTGTTGGTTGAATAAAGATCGTAAAAAAATACTCGAACAAACCTTTACTAGCACTGCTGAAACGCGAGTACACATTTTAACATCATGGATTAGTACACAATGGAATTTTCTTCATGATGGCGCTTTATACTTCTCCTCCCAACCTCAAGCACAATGGGAAACGTCGTTACAAAGCTTATTAACAAGAAACAATGATTTTTCAGAATTATTTATCGTAATGGCAGATGGACAAATTGTAGCCTCTAGTTATCACAATCCTATACAACATAAAGTAGACGAACAATACTTACAAAAGGGTTACAGGCTCCTTTTTTGCACGGCCCTTATTTGGACTCGCAAACGCAATTAATTGGGCCATCAAGTTCTAACTTTCATGATGCCGTTACATTAATGTTTTACCAACCTATTATAAAGGACAATCAAGTCATAGGCTGTTTGTGCGGACGAGTCCCTAATGATGTAATGGGGGATCTGATTCAACGCGAAGCGGGACACATTTACAGTGAGTCCGGTGATAATTATATTTTTATGGTTAAATCGAACCAAGATCCTACCATTAGCAGGGGTACTGCGCTTTCTCGATCGCGATTTGAAGACAATGCTTTTTCTCATGGTGAAAACCTTAAATCGGGTGTGCACACACAATGGGGAACAGTAAAAATACAACAGCATACGGAGTTTGAAATACGTTTTACCGATCCTGCTACGCAACAATTACACCCAGGAGTCAGAGAAACAATTAAACACGGAGAAAATTTGTATGTTGATTATCCCGGTTATTCTGACTACCGACATATTCCAGTGATTGGAAAAGGGGTGACCTTCCAACTACCCGGATCACCAGATATATGGGGCATGATGTGTGAAGCAGACTTAGAAGAAGTTTATCGTCACCGTTCACTCACTTATACTTTGGGTAAAAAGCTATTATTAAGTATTGCCCTACCCTTTTTTAGTGCCGTCGCATTCTCCTATGTAATGTCCTTAAGTGCCTTACAGAATAGTGTTTTAATTGCAGTTGCATTAATAATAGGGGTAATTGGTTTTTGTAGTTTTGGTTTAAAACCAATCACGTCGCGTTTAAAGCATATGGTCGACGTTTTACAAATGCTTGCAGAAGGTGATGCAAACCTAAATCAACGCTTTGACACCACTAAATTTAGTGCAGATGAATCCGGAGATATGGGCCGTTGGATAAACAGTTTTATCGATCGGTTAGATAATATGTTAGGTGAAATGATCCATGCATCTAGTGAAGTCAATACTGTCAGTGAATCGATGTTACGGCACAGTATTAATGTCGATGGAGCAAGTAAAACTACCACGGGTTCCATTGACTCTATGTTGCAACTATCGCACGAGCAGCAAGGTGAAATAGCCAGTGCCACCGCTTCCGCACAAGCAATGAATGAATTGATGTTAGATGTTGTTAGTAAAACGCAACAGGAATATACACAAGCAGTGAATAATACAGCTCAAATTAAAGATATCGTATTAGCCTCAGCTAAAAGCGTGAATGACGTTAATGGTCAGATGAAAGAGATAGAAGCGATAGTGACTTTAATTACCGGGATAACCGAACAAACCAACCTGTTGGCATTAAATGCAGCCATTGAAGCCGCTAGAGCTGGTGAACATGGCCGTGGCTTCTCCGTCGTTGCCGATGAAGTTCGTAACCTTGCCACTAGAACATCAGAAGCAGCCAAGCATATAGGTAATATTATGTCGAAATTAAGTAGCGAATCTGAAATGGCTGTTAAGTATATGCAGCAAGGGGTAACCAATGTTGATCAAAATAGCTTAGCCTTAGATTCAGGAGAAAGAAGCCTCAAATTACAAAGCGCAGTCGAGTCAATGTTCAATACCATGAATCAAATTGCCAGTAATAGTGAGCGACATGGTGCAACAGCACAACAAGCCCACACCACAACCACAGAAATGGAAACGTCCTCACAACAATTAATCCATCAAACCACATTGGTTCAAAATGCCGTATTACGCCTCAACAAATTAGTTGAACGTTTTGAGGTATCTAAACGCGCTGCATAAGCTTTATCGACAATGACGATTACTTAACCTTAACAACCTAACTTCAACGCATTCATTATTCTGTGTTGAAGTTAGGGAGAGAAACATTAAATAATTAAATAATTAAATAGTTAAATGGTTAAATGGTTAAATGGTTAAATGATTTAACACTCGATGCCAACCTTACTCACTTTCTTAAATTTATATCGTACCACCCTATTATTATTTCCTTTTTTATAAGCAGCTTTATTTTTTAATTGCCAAATAAAACAGCTGAAAATCAAACAATACCGAGCGTTTAATTAACCTACGTTATCTTGCTCACATTATTAGTTTAATTGCGCCTGAATTCTGCTAAAATCTGGCGCTGAATTCGTTGGAGAATAATTTATGAAAGACAATAGCCAAACTAAAGTGATCGTCGGTATTTCCGGTGGTGTTGATTCCTCAGTATCTGCTTATTTATTACAGCAGCAAGGCTATCAAGTAGAAGGCTTATTCATGAAGAACTGGGAAGAGGATGATACCGATGAGTATTGTTCAGCTGCTCAGGATCTGCAAGATGCACAAGCTGTCTGTGATAAGTTAGGTATTAAGTTACATACCATCAACTTTGCAGCTGAATATTGGGATAATGTATTTGAGCATTTCTTAGAAGAGTACAAAGCCGGACGTACCCCAAATCCAGACATCATGTGTAATAAAGAAATTAAATTTAAAGCCTTTTTAGAATTTGCAGCTGAAGATTTAGGCGCTGATTTTATTGCCACAGGCCATTATTGTCGACGTCGAGATGTAGATGGACAAGCACAACTGCTACGTGGTGTAGATAATAACAAAGATCAAAGCTACTTTTTATACGCAGTCGGTGGCGAGCAAATCGCAAAAACCTTATTCCCAGTTGGTGAATTAGAAAAACCAGAAGTGCGTCGTATTGCAGAAGAACAAGATTTAGTCACCCATAACAAAAAAGACAGTACTGGTATTTGTTTTATTGGTGAGCGTAAATTCACTGACTTTTTGCAAACTTATTTACCTGCACAGCCAGGTGATATTGTAACGCCAGATAATGAAGTCATTGGCCAACATCAAGGACTGATGTACCACACTTTAGGGCAACGTAAAGGTCTTGGTATTGGCGGTTTACAAAATTCTAATGAAAACCCATGGTATGTAGTGGGCAAAGATATGGAAAATAATCGCTTATTGGTGGCACAAGGTGCTGATCATCCTGCTCTGTTTTCCTATGGTTTGATTGCTAAAAAATGTGATTGGGTTGATAGAACGCCTAAAAAAGAAAGTTTCAGATGTACAGTAAAAACGCGTTACCGCCAAACTGATATTCCATGCACAGTTAATCCGATAGATGATGATACCCTAGAGGTTATTTTCGATCAGCCTCAAGCAGCCGTGACACCTGGTCAATCAGCCGTATTTTATCTTGATGAAGTGTGTTTAGGTGGTGCGATTATCGACCAACATTTACAGAAGTAACGTTAACTCAGTTGTAAGCATTAACCGATTAATATTTTCTCGGTTAATGCAAACTTTTAAAAGAGATGCAACGCAATATTCAACAATAACGTACTAAAAGTCGATAGTATTTTGTTCAACAGTTATTCAAATTAGAAGTGTATTCATTATGTCATTCCATACGTTAGAATCTCGAAGCATTGCTTTTGCAGCAATGTGCCAAGCTGCCTACCTAGTTGATAAAATAGCGAACAAAGGTATGTGTCCTGATGCTGTCGCATTTAATGCTTCTTTACGCTCGATTATGCGTACCGATAGCGCAGCACCTTTAGATATTTTTGGTGGGCATGACGCACTAAAATTAGGTTATAAAACAGTGATTGCACAACTCGATAATGCTGATGGTAGCCGTAACATGCAAATCACCAAATACGTAGCAGGCTTAATGGCGTTAGAACGAAAACTCTCTGCAAATTCAGGAGCTTTAAACTTGCTCGGTGAACGTATTAATCAAGTTAATCGCCAATTAGCTCACTTTGAAATTGATGACAGCAGCGTATTAAGCAACTTAGATTCTATCTATAAAGACCTGATAAGTAATTTGGGTCCTAAAATTCAAGTAAACGGTAATCCTGCTTACTTGCAACAAGAACATACACAGCATAAAATTCGCGCTTTATTATTAGCCGGTGTTCGCGCGACTGTATTGTGGCGTCAAATTGGCGGCAAACGTCGTCAATTATTATTATCGCGTAAAGCGTTAGTGCACCAAACAAAACAAAATTTACTACGAACTTAAAACACAAATTGACGTTTCCTAACCGGGGAACAAAGCAACTATTTAAACAACCTACATATCATTAGGAGCAACAAATGGAACTTTCAGGACTAACAGCTGTATCACCAGTTGACGGCCGTTACGGTAGCAAAACTGCAATTTTACGCGATATCTTTAGTGAATTTGGTTTAATCAAATTCCGCGTACAAGTTGAAGTGCGTTGGTTACAAAAACTAGCACAAACAGATGGTATCGCTGAAGTTCCAGCTTTCTCTGCTGAAGCAAATGCTCACCTTGATGCGATTGTTGCAAACTTCTGTGAAGCAGATGCACAACGTGTAAAAGACATCGAAGCAACTACCAATCATGATGTAAAGGCAGTTGAATACTTCCTTAAAGAAAAAGTAGCAGATAATGCAGAGTTAAATGCAGTCTCTGAATTTATTCACTTTGCCTGTACTTCTGAAGACATTAACAATCTATCTCACGCATTAATGCTGGGTACTGCTAAAACAGACGTTATCTTGCCTTACTGTAATCGTATTGTTGATGCGATTAAAGCAAAAGCGATTGAATACAAAGCAATACCAATGATGTCTCGTACACATGGTCAGCCAGCTTCACCTACTACACTAGGTAAAGAATTTGCTAACGTTGTTGCACGTCTACAACGTCAAGTTAAACAAATCGAAGCAACAGAGCAACTAGGTAAAACTAACGGTGCAGTTGGTAACTACAACGCTCACCTAAGTGCTTACCCAGAAGTTAACTGGCAGGGTTTTGCGGAAGAATTTGTGACTAGTTTAGGTGTAACATTTAACCCATTCACAACACAAATTGAACCACATGATTATATCGCAGAATTATTTGATGCGATTGCTCGTTTCAATACCATTCTTTTAGACTTTGACCGTGACGTATGGGGTTACATCTGCCTTGGTCACTTCAAACAAAAAACGATTGCGGGTGAAATCGGCTCTTCAACTATGCCACATAAAGTAAACCCAATTGATTTTGAAAACTCTGAAGGTAACTTAGGCCTAGCTAACGCTATCTTTGATCATCTTGCGGCGAAACTACCTGTTTCTCGCTGGCAGCGCGACCTAACGGACTCAACGGTACTTCGTAACTTAGGTGTTGCAATCGGCTATTCTGTTATCGCTTACGAAGCCAGCTTAAAAGGCATTAGCAAGCTTGAAGCCAACGAAGCAAACATGCTAAAAGATTTGGATGCAAACTGGGAAGTATTAGCAGAGCCAATACAAACTGTGATGCGTCGTTATGCTATCGAAAAACCATACGAGAAACTAAAAGAACTAACGCGCGGTAAACGTGTAGACGGCCCAGGTATGAGCCAATTTATTGATACTCTTGAATTACCAGAAGCCGTAAAAACAGAGCTTAAAGCTATGACGCCTGCTTCATACATTGGTCAAGCGATTGAATTAGTAGATAAAATGGCATAATAAATAGGTAACTTATACCTATTTTACAAAAGTCGCCTTAGAGTTTAATGCCAGTCACTTCAGCAATGACTGGCATTCTTTAACTCCAGCCCTCACTATTTTAAAGACACCTTCTTTCTCCGCATACCTCTAATACTTTTAGTTTTTTTAGTACAAATGCATCCGCCGTGTAAAATAATACCGATTACATTAAATAAGTGATCAAAATTTTGCGTAGGAAAAGTAACTTAGTACAAGGCGTAAATTGAACTAAATTGTTGTTTCCTTTACGGAAGTTACAACGAAGAAGTAAATTATTTTAAAAAGTACAATAGATCAGTTAATTAGTGTGATTGGTATTACAATATCCTCTGACACATTCATAAACTTTTTTCAGATAAACTATTAATCACAAACCTATTACGCCCGGTATTTTTTGCTTGATAAAGCCCATTGTCAGCGACTTTTAGAATATCATTAACAGAAACTTTGAAGTCTACAACATCACTCGGCTTAACAGAGGCAGCTCCCATACTGATCGTAATATGTTCACTAATTGGAGAACAAGGATGATTTCGGCTCAGATTTTTCATCGCGCTCATCACATCGTTTAATTTTTTATTCAAGTCAGCATCAGACATACTACTAAATATTAGAGTAAATTCTTCTCCGCCATAACGAGCACAAATATCACCAGAGCGTTTGCATTCATCATTTAATACCCTAGCAACTTCATTAAGTGCAAGGTCTCCCTCTAAATGCCCTTCTGAATCATTATAACTTTTAAAATAATCAATATCGGCCATTACAAGAGTAAACCCAATATTCTCTCGAATAAGTAAGTCACAATGCAGTTCAATTTCTTTCATTAAACCACGTTTATTCATTATTCCAGTGAGTGGATCTGTGATAGTTTGCATCGCTAAAATTTCATTTTGTCGCTGAACAGTCGCTATAAGTTGATTGATATTTTTAGCGACTATTACAAGTTCTCTCACAGAGTGTTTTTCATCAAGTGGGGCAAATGCATCACAGCTATTCTGTTTTTTTATATCTAATGCAAATCCCTTTACAGGCTTAATAATGAAATTGGATATGAGAACATGCATAATATAAATAAATATACTCATTAAGAAAATAAAGATAAGACTTTGCGCGTTGATCAACTTTGGAAGAATACCTTCTGAATATTGCAAACGAAGTACCGTAACAAGTCCTTCATTTTCATCATAAAGACCAATATCAGTATATTGTTTAACTTCTTGCAAATGCTTTTGATACTTCCAGTCATCAGGCTCCATAATATATGTATCAACTTCATTGTTCAGAAACTTGACATTTACCTGTGTGTTTTTTGACATGTTTTCAACAAAGTACTGCTCTAGTAAATAGATAATGATCAAATAACCACGATTTTCGCCATTCATACTAGTATCCCTAATTTGAGTAGCACTATACATCGCAGGTCCATAGATTGTATTAATAAAACCATTTTTAAACGGTACTTCATTTTTAATTGTGGGAGCAGGTAGGATTTTTAAGTTGCCTGGGTTTTTCTTAAAGTCATAGAATGAAAATGTCAGATCAGTTAGTTTTGTATGGTGAAATCCTTTGGTATAAACAGGTCTAAAATACTCATCTAGATAAAAAAAACCATCTACTTTTAGGCTTGTAAATGTATTCTCAAGAAAATTTTCTTCTAAATATTCGTTGTCTTTTGTGAGCATAAAATCATATGATGATGTCCATACTGCGTAATCATAATTAGTACGGGAAAGAATATCTAGTGAACTACCTATACTAGAGGTTAATGTACTCAACTCTCTTTCTGATAGTTTAACCATACTCGCCTCGAGCTTTGGCAACTCAACAAAATATCGATAACTAAATACTGCACTCATGAATAAAATAAACAAAAGTGCGAGTATACGAAGCTGCAATTGATTAAAGGTAATATTTTTCATATTTTTCAGTATTATCTCAAATGTAAAATTAACACAGCAAATTGACTCCTGAATGCCAATACTCACCAAACGATGAAAATTAAATGCCCATGACACTATTAAGATGAAGCCCTTAATTTTTGAAGTATTAATTAACTCGATAATGAGCCATCTCAATCAAGAATGTTAACTTTACAAATTAACCTGAATTTCATCAAAAAACCTCACCCTACTGGGTATTCAATATTGACAGTATAGTGTAGATTAAATATTGATCTTTGCCGTTTTTTCACTTTAAAAAATGAAAAATGTAATTTAATAGAGAATATTATTTATTATTAAAAATAGATGATATAAATAACACCGATTTAAAGTTACTTTTCCAAAAACTCGCTTATCAGATCTTGAATAATACAACTGAAATGATCAATATTTCTATTCGCAAGATAAGTTAGGTATCGGTGTATTTAAAAGCCCCTGCTAGCGGTTGTTACTGACCGGGATCAAACTTTTGAGCTGTCTTTTTTGTTTCCACTTAACCACATTAAAAATGGTTGTAAGCCACTATAACAAGCGATACCAAAGGAACACACAAGGATAGAGATAAACATTTGTAACGTCATCAACTGTTCTAAGAAAATCATCGCTAATATTACTGAAACAATCGGAACTAAAGCCATAATCGTTGCAGCTGATACCGCACCCAATTTATTAATAGAGTAAGTCATGCAAAATAACGCAATGATACTCACCACTATTCCCTGGTAAATACCTTGAAGTACAATTTCATCAAATGGTGCACTGCTGATATTACTGGGTAAAAAATACCAAATAGGCGTAAAGAATAAAGCATTAATCAATGGCACTGCAATCATAACGGTCTTTAAGTTCAAGCCCCATACCCTCATAGAAACAGAATAAAAGGCAATCGCAAAGGCCGCTATCAACAACCATAATAATGCACTGACTGTGGCACCTCCGGTACTGGTAAATAAAAGTATATTGGCTACTAAAATAAGAAAAACACCCACATATTGCGCATTATTCAAGCGCACTTTTTTCCATACAAAAACAATCGCGGCACACATGATAGGCAATGAGCCATTAATAATCACCCCGGTATTAGCAGCATCAGACATCAGCAATCCAATCAAACTAGCGCACACATAAAATGTTCCGCAGCATAAACTACAAATGATGATCTGTGGTGTAAACAAAGCTTTAATCGAAGTTTTACTTAATAGGGCATAAACCAACACAACCACACCAGCAGTGACAAAGCGAACTCCTGTTACATCCCAAACCGTTAATGCACGAGAAAGTCCCCACTTTGAAATAATGATCCAACCAGACCAAATCATCACCATCATCAAGCCAGCAAGTAATCCAGTGATTTTGTCAAACTTAATCGTGCTATCCATGAGACTTCCTTGCTAGATTTAACTAAGAGAATGTGATTTAACTAACAAATACGCTGTTAATGATTTATGAGGAAAATGAGCCATCATAAATCGGCCGATCACATTACTAAGCTATTAGCCTTAAAGCAATCTAATTTACTCCCTCTTACAAAGTATAATTTGTATCACTATCGTGCATACAAGTGACCTGTTACACTTCAGATTATTTGAATCTCAAAGGCAGTCCCCTATGTTTGAACTTAATTTTGAAATTAACCAGTTTTTAGATGACAACTGGCAACAAAAACCAACCTTTATCAAACAAGGTTTTGTGGATTTTCAAGATCCTATTGCACCTGATGAATTAGCTGGTTTAGCAATGGAAGAAGACTTAGAAAGCCGCTTGGTATACCTTGAAAACGAACAATGGCAAGCAGAATGTGGACCTTTTAAAACCTTTGAACGCTTAGAAGAAGAAGGGGCTACGTTATTAGTACAAGCCGTGGATCATTGGCACCCAGATGCACAGCAGTTAGTACGACCATTTCGCTTTTTACCAAACTGGCGTATTGATGATTTAATGATTAGCTATTCAACGCCTAAAGGTGGCGTAGGGCCACATATAGACAACTACGATGTGTTTATTATCCAAGGCCAAGGAAAACGTCATTGGCGTGTTGGAGCACGTCAACCATTACCTGAATTTGCAGCACACGGTGCATTAAAACATTGCGGCCCTTTTGAAGCCGCTATTGATGTTGAAATGGAACCGGGCGATATACTTTATATTCCAAGTGGTTGCCCACATGAAGGTTATGCAATTGAACCTTCACTTAATTATAGTGTTGGTTTCCGTGCGCCGGATCAAAATGACTTACTCAGTAGCTTTACTGATTATAATATTGATAATTACGAAAATGCCTTACGTTATACTGATATTCCAATGCAAGTACGTGAAAACCCTGGTTGCATCGAACAAGCGGAGCTAGAGAAACTGCATCAAGTAATGTTAGAAAACTGCCAAACACCGGAGCATTTAATGCCATGGTTTGGGCGAATGATCAGTGAAGCAAAACATGAATTAGATATCGCAATACCTGAATACCCGCTTGAAAATGAAGATATTATTGAATTTTTAGAAGATGGCGCGATATTTACACGCTTAGGTGGATTACGCGCAGTATATTTCGAGCAAGCGCCTAAACAAGTATTTATCAATGGTGGTGTTTATGACGTTTCGGGGTTTGTTGAACTCGCTCATTACTTATGTGATCAAGATGAAGCAGCCAGTGAGTTAATCATATTATTTAAGGATGAGCCAGAAGCATTAACGCTATTTACCAAACTAGTGAACCTCGGTTATTGGTACGCAGAATAGTTATCTAAGTACTTATAAATAAACAGCTTAGCATTATAAGCTGTTTATTTTGAATACGAACAGCCCTCACACTCAAGCAATATTAACTTTTCATCAATACTTACATACTGAATTGAAATAGTTTATCGAAACTAAACGCAACCCTATGATATGCTTTGTAGTATTACTTTTTATAGTATTTAAACCTTATTCGATTTGATGGGGCTTAAAGCAAATATACTATCGCCAACTCACTTTATAAAAAGGAAATAATATGCGCTTTTTACATACCATGGTCAGAGTCAATGATTTAGAAAAATCGATGCACTTTTATTGTGATCTTCTTGGGCTGGTCCTTGTTAAAAAAAATGATTATGAAAAAGGTCAGTTCTCATTAATTTATCTGACAGCTCCCGAAAATATTATAGAGGGCACTGAGTTAAAAGACTTAGATAGTCCACTTATTGAACTCACCTATAATTGGGAACCTGAAAGTTACAGCGAAGGTAGAAATTTTGGACACTTAGCGTTTGAGGTCGATGATATTTACGCGCTATGTGAAAAGCTACAAGCAGCAGGCGTTATTATTAACCGCCCCCCAAGAGATGGTCATATGGCCTTTGTAAGGTCACCTGATAATATTTCTATTGAGTTATTACAGAAAGGCAAAAAGTTAGCAGCTACAGAGCCTTGGGCTTCAATGGAAAATACCGGTTCTTGGTAAAATAGTCTTGATAAACGGCTAAATAATCGATATTGATTGCTAACGGATATATGTCGATGACGATAATTAAATTGTTAACGCATTTAGTTATCGTCATCACCAATCACATTGAAGGTATATGCAATATGCTACTAAATTTTTCAAACTATACCTCTGCACAACGTTACCACTTAATGACCCAAACTATTGTGCCTCGCCCAATCGCTTGGGTATTAACCCAATCAGATAATAATAGCCCGAATAAAGTCTATAATTTAGCCCCCTTTTCATACTTTACAGCCGTATCAAGCGATCCTGCGATACTGATGATTTCACTGGGTAAAAAGCCAAATGGCGATAATAAAGATACCTTAACCAATGTGTTAAAAAACAAAAAAATGGTGATCCATATTGCCTCTGATAATCAAGCTGAGATCGTGACGCAAACCGCAGCGACATTAGATTACGGTGATTCAGAGTTGTTTGCCACAGACCTAACAACCACAGCCTTTGATGGCTTTCCATTACCACGTTTAGAACAATGTCATATTGCTTATGGGTGTGAACTTTATGAAATTAAAGAGATAGGTGATTTACCACAGACATTGATTTTTGTTGAGATTAAACGTTTATATATTAATGATCAGGTGTTAAATACAGAAGATCCTGACCGAATCAATATTGCAGCTGATAAAGTCAAACCACTAGCACGACTAGGTGGAGGTGAATATGCATCGATCACCGCCCCATTTAGCTTGAAACGACCAGATTAACTAACTTTTATTACTGAAATAGAAAATGCTTCGCTGTCAGTCTCTTTGAATTCTCTGGGTATAGTTTCTTTTCTGACAAAAGAAAGTAGGGTCGCCGACAAGGCGAAACCTGTGTTGATGATTATTCAAATAACACCACGAGCGCAGACGAGATAAAACTCATATAAAAAAGCACAAATCCCCACACCGAACATGTGGAACGAAAATAAACTAAATCTATTAACGCAAAGGAAGTAATTTTAATCAATTCATATAACTAGATATAACGGTAACACTTAAATCATGGTGGAAGTAAAACCCCAGCGTAAAGTTTTCCCAAGCTAAACTGTCATTTTAGCAATCGCAAACAGGACGTTTGCGATAATGTCAGAATGACCATGGACGGTCATCCTGACATGATGCGTTTAAAATGGCGGTTTAGGTTGGTTCAGAAAACGCTCCGCTGTCAGTTTCTTTGCCTACTTTCTTTTCTGACAAAAGAAAGTAGGGTCGCCGACAAGGCGAAACCTGTGTTGATAATTATTCAAATAACACCACGAGCGCAGACGAGATAAAACTCATATAAAAAAGCACAAATCCCCACACCGAACATGTGGAACCAGAATGCTACAAAAATAATGAGTAAATCGAACAACAAACTCAGAGGAAAAAAATCAACCTAATTCAATTATCCCGACATATTATTTACATTTAATAAATAACGCGACGAGATTGCCAATAATGCTTGCGCCAATATGGATTTGAAAGTTTTGATATTTTCACACCTTTACTGGTCGAAACATGAAAAAACTCCCCTTCTCCCATATAAATACCTACGTGCCTACTAGACCGACCTGTTTTAAAGAAAACCAAATCACCCACTTTCAACTGGCTTTTTTTAATTGAGAAACCCTTTCTTACTTGATATTCAGTAGTACGCGGCAATTGGATGTTAAAGCTATTTTTAAAGACTTTTTGCACTAAGCTTGAGCAGTCAATACCATGTAGACTATTACCGCCGTATCGATAGGGACTGCCTTCCCAATACTCATGCTCATTAAGTAACAATAAATATAATAGATCTCCGGTCTGCATATTAGCGGCTGAGGTTTTATTTGAGCTTGAAGTAATGGCAGAAGAGGCATTGTTTGTTATTGAGGAGGTATTAGTATTAAGTGAGGTATTATTTTGATGGTCAGTTTTTGATGAACAGGCAGCTAAAAGGCATAATAAAGGTAATAAACTTAACTTATAACTTAATTTACAGCTTAGTTTATGGCTCAGTCTAGAAGTTGGTTCGGACTTAAAATCAGACCTTGATTGAAAATTATGACGTTTTAACACCCAAAGCATAAACTTACTCCACTCGTTTAACTCACATTCTAATAGACTCATCACCGTTATTTTTATCAAAAATAAAAATGGGGCTTACGCCCCAAAGTTTAGTATCTATTTAAAGCTTTAAAAGCTTAACCTAAAATTTCGGCAAGTTCAGCGCTGATCACATCAACGGCTTTAGTACCATCAAACTTATGATGAGCACCATTACCTTGTGCAGCTTCTTGCTTGTAGTAAGCAATAAGAGGCGCTGTTTGTGTATGGTAAATATCTAAACGTTTACGTACTGTCGCTTCTTCATCATCAGGGCGGATAGATAAATCATCACCTGTCACATCATCTTTACCTTCCACTTGTGGTGGATTGTAAATAACGTGGTAAGTGCGGCCAGATCCAGAATGAACACGACGACCAGCCATACGCTTAACGATTTCTTCGTCAGGCACATCAAATTCAAGTACGAAATCAACAATCACACCTGCTTCTTTCATTGCATCAGCTTGTGGAATAGTGCGAGGGAAACCATCTAGTAAAAAACCTTTTGCACAGTCTTCTTGTGCAATACGTTCTTTAACCAAACCAATGATTAGCTCATCAGAGACTAATTGGCCTGCATCCATTAATTCTTTTGCTTTTAATCCAAGCTCTGTGCCCGCTTTCGCAGCTGCACGTAACATGTCACCCGTAGATATTTGTGGGATACCATATTTGTCCATCATGAACTGAGCTTGTGTACCTTTACCAGCACCTGGTGCACCTAATAAGATAATGCGCATTTATAGCTTCCTATGTAATTAATAAATTCCAGACCGAAATTTACACGTTTGTGGCAATTTTCTCAAGAATATCAACAAAAAAGGCCTGCATAAGCAGGCCTTCGACACATTTATGAGAAGATTATCCTAATAAAAGTTTATTAATTCGAGCTACAAATTCTGATGGGTCATCTAAACTACCCTTTTCAGAAAGTACTGCTTGTTGTAATAACAACTCAGCCCACTCTGCAAATAATACCTCATCAGTCATATCCGCTAATTTAGTGATCATGACATGTTCAGGGTTAAGCTCAAAAATTGGCTTACTTTCTGGAACGGGTTGACCCATTTGTGCCATCAATTTAGCCATTTGCGTACTCATATCATCATTATCAGCAACAATACAAGATGGTGTAGAAGTTAGACGTTGTGTTAAACGGACATCTTTCACTTTATCACCAAGCACTTTTTTAGTACGTTCGATGAAGCTAGCAAATTCAGTGTTTTGTTTTTCTTGCTCTTGTTTCTCTTCTTCAGAATCAAGTTTACCTAGATCTAAATCACCCTGAGTTACGCTGACAAATGTTTTACCATCATACTCTGGCAAATGGCTTAATAACCACTCATCAACACGGTCTGATAGCAATAGTACTTCGATACCTTTCTTACGTAAGATCTCTAAGTGAGGACTATTTTTAGCCGCATTAAAGCTATCAGCAGTAATGTAGTAAATTTTATCTTGCTCTTCGTTCATGCGTTCAATATACGCATCTAAAGAAACGGTTTGTTCCGCTACATCAGCTTCAGTTGATGCAAAACGGAATAACTTAGCAATCTGCTCTTTATTACTTGGATCTTCGGCAGGCCCTTCTTTTAATACTTGACCAAACTCAGCCCAAAATGCGTTGTATTCAGTTTCATTTTTCTTAGCAAACTTAGTTAGCATAGAAAGCGCACGTTTAGTACAAGCACTACGTAACTTAGTCGTAACACGTGTATCTTGTAGGATTTCACGAGATACATTCAATGGTAAATCATTTGAATCCAACACACCTTTAACAAAACGCAAGTAAGTCGGCATGAATTGCTCAGCGTCATCCATAATGAAAACACGTTGCACGTATAATTTTAAGCCATGCGCTTTTTCACGGTTCCATAAATCATAAGGAGCACGCTTAGGAATGTACAATAAGCTCGTGTATTCTTGCTCACCCTCAACTTTATTATGAGACCAAGTTAGAGGGTCTTCGAAGTCATTAGCGATATGCTTGTAGAACTCTTTGTATTCTTCGTCTTTTAAATCACTTTTTGAACAATTCCATAAAGCCGTTGCTTTATTAATTGATTCCCAAGCAGCTTCAACAGCAGGTACTTTTTCGCCATCAGGACCTTCAGATTCAGGCACTGCATCTTTGAACATTTGCACAGGAATACTGATATGATCTGAATATTTGGAAACGACACTACGTAATTTATAATCATTTAAAAATTCAGTTTCATCATCACGTAAATGTAGAATGATTTCAGTACCACGATCTGCTTTTTCAATATCAGCAACAGTGTAGTCTGCTTCACCTGCAGACTCCCAACATGTACCTTGAGAAGCATCATCACCCGCTTTACGAGTGTTAACGGTTACTTTATCAGCAACAATAAATGCAGAATAGAAACCAACACCAAATTGACCGATTAGTTGTGAATCTTTAACTTGGTCACCAGATAATTGCTCGAAAAAGTCACTAGTACCAGACTTAGCAATCGTACCTAAATGCTCAATAACTTCATCGCGCGTCATACCAATACCATTATCGCTAATAGTGATGGTTTTTGCTTCTTCATCAAAGCTTAAACGAACTCGTAGATCAGCATCGTTTTCAAACAAGCTACCATCAGATAATGCTTTGAAACGTAGTTTGTCAGCGGCATCAGCGGCATTTGAAACAAGCTCACGTAGGAAAATTTCTTTATTTGAATATAAAGAGTGGATCATTAATTTAAGAAGTTTACCAGTATCAGCACTGAACGCATGATTTTGTTGATGTTCCATATTTCTATTTCTCTCTTAAACAAGTGGTTATTGGTGTTACTTAGATAATTAAGAGATGGAGACACTTAGATTGATTTCAAGAGCTAAAAACAATTTTTTTAAAAGTTCTATACTATCCAAAGGAATTTTTAATAAAAAAAACGCGGCTAATATGCCGCGTAGTATAGATATCAAAAAATAAATAGCATTTAAAGAATGCTGTTTACTTTTTTGTAACGAATTTTTTTAATACGTTTCAATTTGGAATAACTACGAATTTTTGTTGTTATTTTCCAAATATTGGAAAGTAATAACGTATAAATAACAAACGTTAAAATAAATCCATAGAACATTATCGGTGCAGCTACATTAGCTAACTCACCATAAATACCAATAACAGCAAACAAGCTAGCCATAAAACAAATAGCCAATAAAGTTTGTGTTGGATTTAATCCCAAGCGCTGACAGATATGATGTAAATGTTCTCTATCCGGTTTAAATGGGCTATCACCACGGCGTATCCGTCTAATCATAATAGCGGCCATATCATTTAAAGGTAAACCAATGATCCATAACGCAGTTACTGCGCGCATTGCCGTTTGCTCTGAAGCATCACCAGTAGCCGACTGCGAGGCTAATAATAATAACCAAATAACAGTAAACCCAATTAACATACTGCCTGCATCGCCCATAAACACTTTGCGAGTACGGCCAAATGCACCAAGGTTAAACAATATATATGGCAACATCGCTACAATAAATACTGCACATAAATAAGCTAAATTAGCTTCTCCATGTAAATAGAAAATAACACCCAACGCAGCAAAGGTTACCGATGCAAGTCCACCTAATAAACCATCAATTCCATCAACCATATTAAATGCATTAATAGCACCAATCACAGCGAATATAGTAATTATCTGCGCTATTGCACTTGGCAACAAGACCTCACCAAAACCAAACATATTACCAAGGTTTGTAAGTAAAGCCCCAGCAAAGTGGATCATCAATAAGGCTAAACCAGCTTGAACTAATAAACGTAATCTAAAACTAATATCCCAGCGGTCATCTGCTACACCAACAGCAACTAAAATAGCCATACAAAGTGCATATATATGGGAATAAGGAAGCATTTCTGGGTTGTTGTATAAAAAGTATAATATAGAGAGGCAAATAGATAAGCCTCCAACTAGAGGGATAGTACCTTTATGAAATTTACGCTCATTCGGCTTATCAACTAAACCGATATACCTAGCAAACTTTCGCAAAGCAAATAGCGTTGTCATTGAAAAAACAAATATAAATGCTAAATCAATTAAGATATTTATCATAAAAACCAACTTTAAAAAAGAAAAATAACGTGAGCATGATACCGACTTAATCAAAAATTACCATAAAAAAGTCATTTTAAGCTAAAACAAAAAGGCCATTATTTGCATAAATAATGGCCTCAAATTGACGGTTTTTAACTTAAAAAGTTCACTCTAAACAATTAACTAATTGAAAATATAATGATTTAAAAAATTAATTTTCATTCTGTAAAATGAAATTAGTTAAAAAAGTAAGGCTTTTTATACCGCTTTAACGGCATCTGCAATATGGTTAGCCCATGTTTCAGCCAAGGTTTGCGACTCAGCTTCAACCATCACTCGAATTAAGGGTTCAGTACCAGATTTACGCAGTAAAATACGTCCTTTAGGTGTATCACTGCCTACTAATAAAGCTTTTTCAGCTTCAATAACCGCTGTTTTCACTAATTCGCTTTCTAATGGTTGATTATCACCCGCAAAACGTACGTTAATTAATATTTGCGGCATCATCGGCATATCATCAAGTAATTGCTCAAGTGTTTTTTCACTTTGCTTAATCACGGCTAATACTTGTAATGCCGCAACAATAGCATCACCAGTGGTGACCAAATGTCGGCAAATAACATGACCAGAGTTTTCACCACCTAACCACCACTCACGTTGCAGCAACTGTTCCATCACGTAACGGTCACCAACACCAGCGCGTACAAACGGAATACCTAATTTACCAAGGGCTACTTCAAGCCCCATATTTGACATCAAGGTGCCTACTACGCCACCTTTAAGTTGCCCATTAATAAGTGCCTGTTTTGCTAAGATATAAAGCAACTGGTCACCATCTGCAATATTACCTTGGCTATCAACCATCATGATTCGGTCACTATCACCATCAAGTGCAATCCCTAAATCAGCCTTGTTTTCAAGTACCGTTTTTTGCAATAACCCAAGTGATGTTGCACCACACTTATCATTGATATTAAAACCATCAGGTTTGTTGCCAATAGCAATGACTTCTGCACCGAGTTCATCAAAAACAGAAGGAGCAATGTGGTATGCAGCTCCATTCGCGCAATCAACAACTAACTTAAGGCCAGATAATGATAATGCAGAAGGGAATGTGCCCTTGCAAAACTCAATATAACGATCCGCTGCACCTTGCATTCTCGATGCTTTTCCTAGCAATTCAGAACTGACACAGCCCATTGGTTTATCTAGTTCGGCTTCAATCGCTAATTCAATCTCATCCGATAATTTTTCACCAGACGCTGAAAAGAATTTGATCCCATTATCGTAATAGGGATTATGAGAAGCACTGATCACTACACCAGCTTCAGCACGGAAAGTTTTCGTTAAGTAAGCTACAGCAGGAGTTGGCAACGGCCCAGTTAATACAGCGCTAATACCAGCAGCCGACAAGCCAGCTTCTAAAGCAGACTCAAGCATATAGCCAGAAATACGTGTATCTTTACCAATAATGACTTTTTTTGTGCCAAGGCGAGATAATACTCTTCCCGCAGCCCAGCCAAGTTTTAATGCAAAATCAGGAGTAATTGGATACTCCCCTACCTTGCCACGGACACCATCAGTGCCAAAATATTTTCTAGTCATTGTTATAATCCATTATTCGGTTTATTAATAAATTGGTTTAAATAAGTTAGGTTCAAATAAATTAGATATAAAAGTCAGCAGCCTTTAATCAGCCCCGAATAAATCTCGCGTATAAACTTTGTCAGCGACATCATCTAACTCATCACTCATGCGATTAGAGACAATCACATCGGCAATATTTTTAAATTCAGCTAAATCTTTATAAACAGTAGAATTGAAAAAGGCATCTCCCTCAAAAACAGGTTCATAAATGACCACCTCAATGCCTTTCGCTTTAATGCGTTTCATGATCCCTTGAATTGAAGATGCGCGGAAATTATCAGACCCAGATTTCATTATCAGTCTGTAAATTCCCACTATTTTAGGTTTTTTAGCGATAATTGAATCCGCAACAAAATCTTTACGAGTGGTATTGGCATCAACGATTGCGCCGATCAAATTATTGGGTACGTCTGCAAAGTTAGCTCGTAGTTGTTTGGTATCTTTTGGTAAACAGTATCCACCATAACCAAAAGAAGGGTTATTATAGTGATTGCCAATACGCGGATCTAAACTTACCCCTTCGATAATTTGACGAGAGTTTAATCCATGCGATTCAGCATAAGTATCCAATTCATTAAAGTAAGCAACACGTAGAGCAAGGTAGGTATTAGAAAATAGCTTTACAGCTTCCGCTTCGGTTGAGTCAGTAAATAACACATCGATATTTTCTTTTATCGCGCCTTGTACTAGTAAGTTTGCAAATACCTTTGCACGTTCACTTTGCTCACCAACTATAATACGAGAAGGATGTAAATTATCATATAAAGCGCGACCTTCCCGTAAAAACTCAGGAGAGAATATAATATTATCACACTCCATTGTTTGCTTAATACCCTGCGTGTAACCAACAGGAACCGTCGACTTAATAATCATGATCGCGTCAGGATTAATGCTCATTACATCTTTAATCACAGCTTCTACAGAAGAAGTATTAAAATAGTTAGTTGCAACATCGTAATCGGTTGGCGTAGCAATGATAACAAATTCAGCATTTTCATAAGCGGCTTGCTTATCAAGTGTCGCAGTAAAGTTAAGTGCTTTATTTTGTAAAAAATCTTCTATTTCAAGATCAGCAATAGGTGACTGCTTATTGTTTAACAGGGAGATTTTTTCTGCAACAATATCAACTGCAATCACTTCGTTGTGTTGTGCTAAAAGCATTGCATTGGAAAGACCTACATAACCGGTACCCGCGATGGCAATTTTCATATTTTAATAATTCCTACAAAAAAGACATTCATAAAAATGAATGTCTTAAAACAGATATAAATGCCTATTTAGGCATAAACTAGCTCGCCTATAAATATTAGCGATGAATGAGAGTGAAATTGCTAAATAGCATAAGGCAATAAAAACATTGCGTTGATTATCTCTACAAAAATGTCAATTTAAGATTTATTGTAAAATTTTTTATAGCAAAATACTAATTTATTGACTATAAACGCAAAAAATAATAAGACCAATCATCAAAAGGATAATCCTAAACCATGGAAGACAGAAACCAAACTATCAGGTGAAGGTGATCACATTCATTTAATGGTATCAGTCCACCCAAAGGTTGCAGTATCTAACTTAGTAGGAAAACTTAAAGTGAAGTCTTGATACATGATAAGGCGTAATCACAGGCAGCAAGTAAAAAGTAAATTATGGGGCAATCATTTTGGGAGTCCATCTTACTGCGTTGTTTCTTGTGGAGCTGCTAATTTAGATGTTATTAAAAAGTATATCGAAAACCAACAAGAGCCGCCAACTGAAAAAGTAATTAAGACATCTAAATAATTAAAGAGAATTTAGTTTAATCGCTAACTCGCCCGTGAACGAACGAGATTGGGCTCACGGGCTGTTTAAATAGAAAATAGATAGTGCCAGGGATGTAAAGATTGGTACAAAAATCAATACAACTGAAATCCAGTCCAACACAAAATCTGCCACAAAAACCACTACCATTAATAGAAAGATTAAACCATAAATGCTCATATTTAATTCATAAACCATTCTCTAATCATTCACCAGATACTGCAAAAATACTTGTAAACATAGTTCCCCATAACAATTAGCATTATCATGGCAGTGATTTTAATCTACTAATTTTCAAGTAATTTCAAAAGATCATCATGTAGATCTTTAGGAATTGACACGGTGTTGTTTTTAATATTGCGTTCCCTTGCTGCATAGCGTCTTTGTGAAGGTAGACGTGCCCCCTGAGCTACAATATCAGCAAATAGACGTTCAGCTCTTTCATCATTTACAATTACATTTCCTCCACTCAATAAGTTAGGGTCTAAAGCAATTAAGATCTCTCCATGAAAAGGAGCCTCTGGTATGCCCTCGGCAAAAGCCATGCTTTCTTTACTAGTAAGATCGTCTATTAAAGGACCTGCTAATAACTCAATCATGATAGATAATGCGGAACCTTTATATCCACCAAATGTCAACATAGCACCATCAATCGCCTCTTCAGCATCAATCGTTGGGTTTCCATTTTTGTCTATTGCGACACCATCTGGTAATGATCTTCCAGCTCGTCGATATAACTCGATCTCACCTCTAGAAAACTGGCTAGTTGCAAAATCAAAGGTAAATGGATGCTTGCCATTACGAGGCCAACTAAATGCCAATGGGTTAGTTCCTAATAATCCCTTAGTACCTCCAGCTGGAGCCACCCAGGCATGACTAGGCACCATAGCAATAGCAACCAATCCAGCTTCAGACAATTTTTCCACCTCGGGCCATAATGCTGAAAAATGATAGCAACGATTAATTGCTAATGCAGCGATACCATTTTTTTTTGTTTTGTCTATCAGTAAAGGAAGAGCGGCATGCAAGGCGAGTAGCGAAATACCGTGGTTTGCATTCACCTTTACAATAGAAGAGCTGACATCGCTGATGGTTGGTATCGCGTCACCTTTCACACGCCCTGATTTAATACTTTCCACACACATAAGTAGTCGATAAAGGCCATGTGAGTGGCAATCGTCTCGTTGACATGTATAGATAATATCCGCAATAGCTCTGGCGTGATCTTGATTAAAACCATTGTGTCTTAATATCTGTTCACTGAGTTGGCGAATATCAGTCAAGCTTAAACTAACATTATCACTCATATATCCTCCAATTTTATAGGGGTCACTTTAAGTCATAGAACTTAGTATGTAGAGTTGGTTTAAGGCTTAAGTATTAGGGTCTCAAGCCATACTCCAAAAAGTTAATATTTTAGATTAGCTTTTTAACGACATTCAGCAATAACTCCACCTTGTTTGACCCATTGAGCAAACCATTGTTTAAATAACTTATACTGTTTTTCACAATATCCGCGCTGCTCAGCATTTAGTTTATCTGATTCATTAAAATGGAGGTCATATTCTTTTTCACCATTCAATACTAAGAGGTATTTAAAAAATAGAACAAGTTCAGGACCTTCATCAAAACTCGCTAAGACTGCAATCGCCTCTTCAAGTTCTTGTGCTCGAATACGAGCTTCTGTATGCCCTTCAGCTGCCAACATAGACAACCGAGTAAGTAAAAGAACCTCTTTTGGAAGCGCGGTTCCTATTCCAGTGATTGAACCTGTAGCACCACAATTTACGAAACCATGAAAAACCCTTGTGTCGACACCCACCATCAATAAAACTTCTTCATCTTTAGAAGTAATATTTTCAGCAGCATAGCGCATAGCTTCTTTAGTACCAAACTCTTTAAAACCGATCAGATTTTTGTGCTCTTCTCGAAGAGAGAAAAATAAATCAGCTTTAGTTTCATAGCCATATACAGGACTATTATAAATGATAGCTGGTATTGATGGAGCCGCAGATAAAATCGCTTTAAAGTGATTTTTTTGTGCTGTGATCACTGAACCTCGGGATAGCACACGAGGGATCACCATTAGCCCTGCAGCTCCGACTTTCTCAGCATGAGCAGCATGGGCTACAGCTGATTTGGTATTAATAGCTCCAGTTCCCACCATAACTGGTACACCAGCATCAACAAGACGCTCAACACCTTCCATACGCTCAGCGTCAGTCAATAAAGGCCAATCCCCCATAGAACCACAATAAACAACAGCAGACATTCCAGCCGATATCATTTCCAAGCCTTTTTTTACCAGAGCATCAAAATCAGGTGTGCGATCGTCTTTACAAGGGGTCATAAGAGCAGGTATTACGCCATAAAAAATATCTTTATTCATTTTTTAATCCTTTGTTAATGAGTTTATTATTAAAATTTTTAAAATAATTTAAGTTTCAGCAAAGCTCAAAATAGTCTCAATC
>NZ_JALAAC010000043.1:0-28896 GCF_037546855.1 Vibrio sp. 1-Bac 57
CCTAAATCCAATTCGCGCCAAAATGGCTGCTAGCGTTGAAACATCAGAATATACCTCTGCTTATGAGCGCATTCATGGTGTCGCCCAGCAACAAGAAAAGCGACTAGAATACGCTTTTACTAAAAAACTTTTATTTGGTTTCGTAGGTGACGAAAATGAACAATCAACTCAAGGTATTCCATTTTCATTATTAGATTATATTGAGTTAGTGGATTGGAGTGGTCGTATCATTAGAGAAGATAAACGCGGTGCGATTTCAATCAAACGTCCAAGAATACTCTCCACACTTGGTTTAGATAATGATACTTGGTTATCACTAGCAAGTAGTTTTGGAAAAGATTATCACGGTGCGGTGGGCTCTTTAGAAGCGTTAGCAGCTTATGCTGGTAATACTGGCAAGCGTTGGATAGCCAGTAAAAACCAATTACGGCTGCATTAACTAGTCTATTTTTCTATTAAAAAAATAACAAATACACTAATTAGCGGCCGTTAAAATCAGTCATATCTGAAAAAGCTATTATTTACTTCAATTTCGATTAATTATAATTTTTTATTATCAACCAGTATCTTTTTGTTAGCGATTCAATTTATTGCCATTAATGAGCAATGTTATTTGTAAATTTTAAATGAATGGATGTCTAAGTTTACTGTTTACTAGCACCTGATAGGACAGAGCGCGATATTTTATTGGCGCTAACTTATGCGGTTGTGGTGTTTTCTATTTTAATTCAAGGTTTGAGTATTGGTAAAGTGGCCAAAACTATCCGTTAAATATAAATAGGTTAAATATAATTTTTTAAAAAGCGTATAAAATAACTGTATTTCATACGCTTTTTATTTCTCTGTTATAAAAACAAAAGAGTAATTAAAACGTAAAGGCGAGTTGACGATGTAATCAACTGCATTAAAGTATTAAATGGTTTTAAACAAACTATTAAATTCGTTTTGGGTTTTGTTATCACCATTTAAAATCTTAGTTGATAAATTATAAATACGCTGTGTAACGCCTTGAACTTTTTCTTTAAAATTTTCAGCTTGTTGATGATCAATTCGATTATTTTTGTCGTATTTAGCTAGTAATAAATCCATTACATGATTCATTTTAACTTTAAGTTTTTGTTGGGAAATGCCTATTTGTTGGGTTCTTTCGGCGATGCTTGGTCTCGCATCAATCTCAGCCGCTAGCCATTGTTTATACTGGTTCACAAAGTTGGGTGCATTGATGATCATTAACCCATTATTGGTGTCCAGCATGTAACTACGAACATCCGCGTTTGCTGAACCAATAAATAAATCATCGCCAAACAGCATAACTTTTGAGTGTAAAGATAAGGTGCTGGTGTCGTTCTCATTCGCTTGTTGATATTCACTGTAGTTAAACGTTGCTGCTGTTGTTGCCGTTTGTTCCGCTCTATAGTCTTCAAATGCTTTCATTTGCCACATTGCGAGTAGATTTACTACATTTAAATCGGTGGTTTCAATAGAGTTGGTGATGATTTGCAAGCTTACATGTGTACAGTCCCAACTGCCGTCAACCATCGCACCTAGCGCGGCGAGTAGGTTGCCGGGCATAAAGAAGTAAGCATTGTGGATGATAACTTGCTGTGGGTCATTTGCAGTTGCCTGTTCACAGGTCTTTTTCAAGGACGCTAGCCAAGTTGCGTGAATCGCTTTTCCATAATCAGCTTCTTTGCCATCAATAGACCCATAACCTCTTTTACTTTCAAAGAAGGGCAGGTTTTCTAAGTAGTAAACTTGAGCTGAATCATCTAAAGCAAAAGATTGGCTGACTCCCTTGGTCGATGGAAGATAGTTGTTGTTATAATTGGCAATCATTTCAGTCATCGATTGCTCAACTTTTATTAAACGCTGATCTAAACTAACAAAGTGTTGTTGATAATATTGGTCAACACAAGTTGGATTGTTGGTACTTTGGTTAGTACAAAATTTTTCTGATTGTTTGTAAATATCCAAATTCATTAAAAAGTCATTGGGAGCATGTTCGCGGATTTCATCAAGCGAGGCTACCATTGCAGTAAAGTTCCAGAGTCGGTCAAAAGTAGAGGTTACTTGTGGAGCAGGCGCATTAAATTCTAATCGTACATCGGTATCCATAAAAATGTATTTACTGGCTAAGGGGCTCGGGTTCATATGATAAGAGTTTTCAACATTACGACCGCCTAATTGCATGGTCTGTTGATCAACTAAGAGTAATTTATGATGTAAAAATTCAGTGAGATAATCCCAATCTCTGCGGGCAATGGAATTGTTTTCTCGATTGGTCGGTAAAAAGCTATTAACGGAATTTAATACAGGGTTAATTTGATCGCCTAATACTAATGTAGCTGTTGCTAATTTTATTTTTGCTGTTAACGATGCTAACCCACCTTGGTAATTAGCTTGATAATATAATTTACCTAATTTTTTTAACTGAGCTTGGGTATCCGCACTGTCAGCATCCGTTGAAGCGGATAATGCAGCTACATCTATTGATTGGCCATGTTCAAGGGAAAAAGCCATTAACTCGGGGTTTTTGGCATATAAGCCAGACAGGAAAATAGCAGACATAGGAGTCGATAAATTAGAAATACCAATGTCTGAAGCTAAGCGATTATTGATTTTTTCATTATCAAAGAGTTGTTCAATTTCAGCATACTTGTCTTGATTACAAACGGCGTCTGCTTTGCTTGATTGACCACAGCCTAAGGTTAAATAGACTGCATCTTTAACGATATTTTGACTAGGTCTTCCGTACAGCCTAACTTGAATGTTGCCGCCTCCTGCTTGTTGCAAATAACTGAGGCGGTCTAAATCTTTGTAGGTGCTGAGGTAATCTAATAATAACCTGACTTTTACGCCTCGTTTTGCAGCGTTTATAAGAGCTTGGGCTAATACGGAAGAGGTGTGGTCGTCAGAAAAAATATAATAAGCAAGATCAATGTGGGTGTTAGCTGCATTTATCAAAGCCAGTTTACTGGCAAAGGCCTGATCATTATCGGTGAGCACCGTGGCGGATTTTATTGGTAAATTGCCAGTGGATGCATACTGAGTTAACAAGGCATCATCTAATGCTACTTGTTCTCGAGTCGCACAAGCACTAAGTGTAAATATTCCAATTAAGATAAATAATTTAGTACCAATCTTGGTTAGTCGCATTACTGATTCCTTGTATTATTACTAAATGATCATTGAAATAATTGTTGTTAAATCTAGCATTAAATTTTTTAGCTGATTGAACTCTTTAACTGATTATATGTTGTAGCTAATTGAACTGGTCATAAATATAGGTGGATTTTTGTTGGTCTCTTAAAGGGTAATTAAAACTAATAAGTCACATGAATTAACAAGCAACATAAATTAATAACTACAATCAAGCCAGTAACTTATAAATGACTAAAAATCCACCATATAGGCAAAAAATGAGATATTCAAGTGTTCAGCAAAAATCTCTTTTTTAAAAAACAAACTATCGCCTTTAAGTCACATAAAAATGAAGTAATTAAGGGTAAAACAGTTAATAATAAGGGTGAACTGGTATGAATTCTTATCATTAAAATAAAAGGATTCCTTATCGTTTATGGATGCCCAACAGCTAAATATATGGCCTAAAGATCTCGGTACACTTGTATTACTGCAACGGTGAGAAAGGAATTTTTCTAGGGTAGTTAAGGCTAAGCCAAAGGAGTGCAGAAAAAATAAGCAAAAAAATGAGGGGTTTTAACTGGCTGGCATCAGCCTAATTAGGCCCATTTACAATGGTGTAATCATGGCATTTTTTTAATAATTTTAAAAAACTGTTTAAATTTCTATCTAGACTGCTTTCGGGTAAAAAGAGGTGATAACCATATGCCTTGGCGAGTTGTTCACTACGATGTAACCATGCTGCGATTGGGCCTTTATATATAATTTCATTTAACGTATAGGGCTCAAAATTAATCAGACTACCTTCAAAATCAACTTCTTTATTAGCGATCGCTAAAATGAGCAATTCTTGTTGTTCGTGAATTAATTTGTTCGCTAATCTTGGTGATATGCTTTTAGCTATATGGTCTAAATTATTTAGTTTGATGCCGACATAGGGTAATTGTATATGCTCACCTTGGACATCTGCTTTAAGTTCACCAAAACGTATAATATCTTGCCATGGTAGTGCCCACTGACCATGGCGATGACAATATCTAATCGTTTTTGGGGTGATAAAAAGGCTGGTTCCGGGCTCTAAATACTTAAGTACACCTATTAAAATAAGCACTAACGTAGCTGATATGAGGAAAATTAATTGAATTTTAAAGATTTGCCAAAGGAATAAGCTCAAAATCCAAAAAACAAATAGCGAGATACATCCAAGCCATATAAATGTATGCGTATAACGTTTTGAATTAGGGTGAATGGTAATAACTCTATCGGTTGTATTATCCAATTTAACCTTCCTTAAAAACTTTGTCGCTCGAGTAATTGCTTATCAATAGCAACGATAAATATATTATTAGGGTAAATGCAAACCTATAAAAATCATATAGTAAATGTAAAAAATCATTTTAAACAAAAATAATATTTGAAAAAGTGCCAAGGGTTGTAAACTTTGTGCGGAAACAGGTTATCTTACTTGGTGCAAGCTTATTTGAAAAAGCAGGGCTCTGTAGCTTTTAAGTAGTACCTTTTACACTATTCTGTGCTGAATTATTATGATTCAATCTAGGCTACTTTAGGCACTAAGTCTTTGCTACTCATCCTTTTAATTCTACTTTTTATCACCTGAATTTATGCTCTAAATTGGGATTAAATTATTTTCAATTTTACGATAAATATTGCTATCTATTATTAATTCTTAGGAACATAATCTCGCTGTTACCAGATCATTTAAAGTCATAGTGTAACGTTAGTCATAGGGTTATTAGTTGTTTATCTTAATAAAGGAAAGCATCGTGAGTAAAGGCCAAGACAGCAAAAAAGACGGTAAGAAAAAACCGATTTTGACTGCAAAAGAAAAAAGAACATTAAAAATAGCTAAAAAATCAAAAGTTGGATTTTTAGCTAAATAAAGATTAAATGAAAGGTCATCAACATCCCGATGACCTTTTAAAGCTTCTAGCCTCAATCAACTTTATTAATACCGATGAGAAAGTGTTGACCCGATAAATTGTATTGATTGATACACTGCAATTCCCCTCAATAAAAACTTTACTTAATGAAGCGGTTAACCTGTTCTTTGAAGGGAAGCTTTTCTAATGCAGTTTCCTAATTAAAATTTCTAATACAGCTTTTTTAGTAATAATTCAGCTTGACCCGTTATTGCTTTATTCGGATTTAAACTAAGTGCTTTCTCAGCAAAAGACTGTGCCTGTGCATTTTTACCTTGGCGGTAATTCAACTCTGCTAGGCGTAAATAGATTTCAGGATTACGTGGAGATATCCTGATCGCACGTTCTAAAATCCCCGTTGCACCGCGCAAGTTACCCTTGCTTTCTTGCTGCTCAGCAAGACTAAATAATGAGTCTAAGGCAGCGCTTCCCTTCACTGTATTATCAATATCGTCAGTTGGCGTGCTAACTGAACTTGGAGTGGTGGGCTCAGTCGTTGGCGATGTAACAGGTTTTGTACTACAGGCCCATAAAAAACTAGATAAACAAACAACAGCAATTTTATAATGATTCATTATGATGATCTCTTTAGTTGGTTTAGTTGGTTAAATTACGGAACCAATCGATGACTTTATCAGTTGTACCGCAACGTATTTCTTCCTTTGGCTCAGTACCGCTCACAAAAGGCAATTGTATTGTATTATCACAGCGATCTTGGCTACCGATGCCTGATTCGCTGTCAACCCAACTTAGGGTGATGTTTTTTGGTGGAAAGTTCTGCAAAGGTTGCTGAGCTCGCGCTTTAAAAATATCAGCCCAGACTCGAAGTGCACCGCTTGAACCGGTCAATCCTGTTGTTTTATTATCATCACGACCAAGCCAAACAACCGCTTGCATATCATCTGAAAAACCTGCAAACCAACTGTCTCGCAAATCATTGGTTGTTCCGGTTTTTCCTGCAACAGCAAAATCAGGTAATAACCATTGTAATGCTTTAGCTGAACCTTCGTACGTAACAGCTTGTAAAGCATGGCGTAACGTATAAATCGAACTAGAACTAAAGCGTTTTTCAATATCAATAGGATAACTTGTTAGTACTTCTCCGCGCGGATCGACAACGGAGCGGATCGCCAATAACGGTGTATAAAATCCACCTGAGGAAATGGTTTGATACATTTGAGCTACTTCAAGCGGACTCAATTCCGCTGCGCCTAAAGTGATCGCAGGGAGTGCTGGAATGTCACTATCAACGCCAAGTCGTTTTACTGTTGATAAGATATTATCTAAGCCTAAGTCATTACCTAAACGCGCCGTTGCCTGATTGTATGAACGTGCTAATGCTCTATATAAAAGTACATCGCCATGATCTTGTAAATCGTAGTTTTTAGGGGCCCAAGTATCGCCGTTATCTAATTTTTTTTCGTAGGCTGCATCGCTTATTAAAGTCGCTAACGTATATTGTTCACTTTTTTCTAAGGCTGTTAAATATACGGCGGGTTTCATTAACGAGCCGATTTGTCGACGGGCATCAATTGCGCGGTTAAATCCCGCATATCGCGTGTCGCTACCGCCAACAATAGCCGTTACTGCGCCTGTATTCGGTTGCGTAACAATTATCGCTCCCTGCAAATTCGCATTAGGCTCAGATTTTTTATTACTAGCCATCATTTTAACCAAGCTAGTCTCAGCAGTTTGTTGAATTAACGGATTAAAATGGGTAAAAATAGACAGGCCATCGGAGCTTAAGTCTTCAGCTTTGTAATCATTTTGTAATTGCCTGCGCACAAGGTCTAAATAAGCAGGATAACGTTTACCACTGCTAACGCTGCGCTCACCCACTTTTAGTGGTTCTTGCTTAGCTAATTCAGCAAGGTCTGCATCAAGTTGTTTTTCTCTGACTGCAATATCTAATACTAAATTGCGGCGTTTTAATGCACGTTCAGGGTTACGCCATGGATTGTAATAACTGGCACCGCGCACTAGTGCAACTAACAGTGCTTGTTGCGACAGCGATAAGTCCATAATATTTTTTTTGAAATAATACTGACTTGCTAAACCAAAGCCATGAATAGCCCGTGGTCCATCTTGACCAAGGTATATTTCATTCATGTATCCTTCTAAAATATCAGCTTTGCTTGCATGTAACTCCAATAGCACCGCCATCAACGCTTCCTGCGCTTTACGAATTAATGTTCGCTCCGGCGTGAGGTAATAATTTTTAATCAATTGCTGTGTCAGTGTCGACGCTCCCTGTGAGAAGCCACCATCTTTAATATTGGTAACCATTGCTCGCCCGATACCGCGTAGCGAAATACCAAAATGGCCGTAAAAGTTCTTATCTTCAACAGCAACCAGCATTGCTTGTAAAGAAACTGGCGTTTCAGCAAGTTGAACTAATAATCTATCCTCATTGTGGGAAGGATAAATACCGCCTATCACCAAGGGCTGTAAACGCACTAACGCTTTATTATTTTTACTTTCTAGCTTTGATACAAAGCCATTATTTAGGGTGATTTTTATTTTTTGTGCTGTGGCTAATTCGTCACTGAACTGAAATTGAGGGATGAAAATGGTTACTTTATTTTGTTCAATTAATGCCTCACCGGGATTATTAACGTTGCTCACAAAGTGATATCCGAGCATGGTCATTTCTTCACGTAAATCAGTCAATGAGAGTGGCAATCCTTCGTATATTTCTAAAGGTCGCGCGTAAACAGTTGATGCAACTGACCACTGTTTATCTTTAAAAGTCGAATTAACGATAGAATCTAAGTAGATGAGAATACCGACAGCGATCATTATTAATATTAATAATGCAGTCCATAGATTACTTTTATGAATAGACATGTATTTATGAAGCACAGCAAGGCCTTATTAGGACAAAAAATAAAAAAAGAATAATAACTGGCAATCACGTTATTACAGAGACGTTAACCTGTTAATTTCTAAAAAAGGGGGCAGTGTTTTACGCAGAAAACTTGATTGACCTTGTTCTGATTGAACCGGTTCTTACCGCCCAACAACCTTGACTAATATTTATCATCAAAGTTCCTTTAATCGTGTGCTTTTTCTCTGCTCAGGGCTTGAACAGATAGCTGATTGAGTGTGATTGTTAATCTGATTTTATAGCTTTTTGATCAGCAAAAACATTTGCTCGATCATTGGTTGAGCTAGTTGTGTTACGTCGGGGCGGTTAAAGTAACCGCGTAAACCGGTAAATTGCACTTGAAAAAAACGTGCATATTCAAGAGCAGTCAGCGAACTATTTAATTCACCATTATTTATTGCTTGCTCAAATAATTGTGTTAAATAAACTTCAAATTCAGCTGCTTGATTTAAACTTAACTCATATAAATTAGCATCATTTTCGGCAAATTCACTGTTTGCTTTAACCAACATACAGATAGCACTGGGGCTGCAATCTTTTGTTTCAATGATCACATGTTCCACAAAGGCATGTAAACCTTCTAATACGCTATCCGCGTTTGATAAAAAGCTTTCTATTTGGGCTTTCATTTGTAAGGTGTAATCTTTTAATGATTCGTTGTATAGCCCTTCTTTAGATCCAAATGCAGAGTAAATGCTGCCCGGTCTCATGTTAATAGCTTCTTGTAAGTCACGGGTTGAGGTTGCATGAAAACCTTTTTGCCAAAAGAGCTGACTTGCAAGGCGCACAACCGACTCTCGCTCAAATTTTATTTTGTTAGCCATGTTATTTCTCAATTTATTTGAACACTTGCTCAATTTTAACTTGAGCAATCGCTCAAAATCAACTAGTATGTGTCCTGAAGTTACTTAAAACCCATTATTTATTGGAGCTAAACATGACAGAATTTACTTTATACACAGCAGAGAACGCACCTGAAGAATCAAAACCTTTAATGGCTGATTCAGTAGCCGCATTTGGCATGCTACCTAACTTACACGCAGTAATGGCTGAAGCACCAACTTTACTAAAGGGCTATCAAGTACTGCATGACCTATTCCAAAAAACATCGTTTAACGCTGAAGAGTTAACAGTGGTATGGCAATCAATTAACGTTGAGCACGAATGTCACTACTGCGTTCCGGCACACAGTGCAATTGCGGCTTCAATGAAAGTAGACCAAGATATTGTTGATGCGCTTGTGAACAAAACAGAGCTTGCTAATCCTAAGTTAGAAACGCTACGTGAAACTACATTGGCAATGGCGCGTGACCGCGGTGTTATTAGTGATGAGCAAATCGAGAAATTCTTTGCTGCAGGTTATGGCAAGCAGCAACTACTGGAAATTATTGTTGGTTTATCTCAAAAAGTAATGAGTAACTACACAAACCACCTTGCAGATACTCCAGTTGATGCACCATTTAAAAAATTCATGAAATAATTTATGACTTTTAAAAAGTGATATAAAAAAGGCAGCTTCGGCTGCCTTTTGTGTTTATAAAAGTATTAAATATAGCAAAACCTAACCAATACTCGTTAAAGGTTAAAGGTTAAAGGTTAAAGGTTAAAGGTTAAATACAAAGCCTACTTAGCATTTGCCTCTAACTGGTTTGCTATCTCAATAAGATCTCGGCCAATCAAATCTGGCTTCGCTGCAAGAGGGTAGAGCGCTTTACCTGGACGCATAATAAATGCGGTTTTCCAACCTGCTTTATCTGCTCCTGCTAAATCCCATGCGTGTGCGGCTATTAACATCGCATCTTCAGGTGCAACTTTCATTTCTTTTTGTGCCCAGTCATACACTTTTAAATCCGGTTTAAAGGTTTTTAAGTTTTGAACGGTTAATGACCCATCAAAATATTGTGCTAGATTTGAGTTTTTAAGTTGAGCTGCAATGCCTGCATCAGAGGAGTTGGTTAATGTGATCATTGTATAACCCAGAGCACGTATCTTTTTCAAGCCCTCAACTACATCCTTATGCGGTGCTAGGTCTCTAAAGGGGGTTAGTACAGCTGTACGCGCTTGTTCAGGTGTTAGTTTAATATTTTGTTGGTTTGCAATCATTTCTAATGATGCGATGCCTATTTCAGCAAAACTATTATATTCACCTGTCACATTGCCAACTAAAGAGTAATGTAGCATGGTAGTAAACCAATAAGGGACTAGTTCATCTCGTCCACCTAAGGCTTTAGAAACTGATTTACCTACATTACCTAAGTCTAGGAGCGTTTCGTTAACATCAAAGAAAATGACCTTTGGTTTTATTGGTTGATTTGAGACTGAATCTTGAGAGTATGCAAAAGTTGACGTTAAGCTCATTGATATTAGTAAGCCAATCATAAAATTTTTAAAGCGAATCATTATAAAATACCTGTAAAGTTAAATTGTTAAAGTTATGCACTTCTTATTTGAATCTAAGAAGTTTATAACTGAGTTTATAACTGGGCCTATAGCCCCTTAATAAACGAAAACGGTTTTACACACAAAAAGAAAAAGTAAAGGCCGTCACCAACAGACCACTGAATATACGTTTAAATTTCAATTTTTTTTATAAATAAAAAATACGTTGTTTATTTATACAGATCAAAGATTTAAAGGTAGTATTTGTATGAAAAAGCAGTACTTTAAACGGGTATCTATTTAAAACTAAAACGTATTTATAGATTTTTAAATGGAGCTATTTATTAGTAAACTTGATTTAAATTGTTGGTAACGAACAATTTCATTTGGGGGAGGGTTTTATCAAACTTTGTGCGAATCAAGGAGTGATGTTTTTAAACTGTCTTGCTAATAAACTATTCAGGTCTTCATTTTTACGATAGTCTTTTTAATCAATGTAATACTTAACCAATTTAATACTTAACCAATTTAGTACTTAACCAATTTAATACTTAATCAATGTGATAATAGGGTATTTATTTATGCTTCAAACTGTAGTGTTAGGTGGAATGGAGTTTAGCCCTTTGGTTATCTATATTCCGATTGCTTTTATCTTATCTGCATTAACTCGTTTTGTTTTACATCGTCTAGATTGGCACGATCGTATTTGGAAAGTCGCCTGGTTTGAAGTATCTCTTTTTGTATGCTATTTCGCCTTAACTGTATATTTACTGAGTGGAAGATAAACATTATGACAAAATATCTACGTATTCTTTTTACCCTTGTTGTTGTGATCATGGCGGTATTTGCAGGGCGTTGGGTTTGGACTGATTATATGCATACACCTTGGACTCGCGATGGACGTGTTCGAGCTGATATTGTTACCGTCGCAGCTGATGTTTCAGGGTGGGTAACAACACTCAATGTTAAAGATGGTCAATTAGTTAAAAAAGGCCAATTACTGTTTAGTGTTGATAACAAACGTTACCAAGCTGCTTTAGAAAAAAGCAAAGCGAACACCGAAGGTGCATTGTTAGCGTGGGAGCTAGCTAAGCATAAATACAACCGCCGCGAAGCATTAAACAATCAAAAAGCAATCAGTGAAGAAGGATTAGAGCTAACGCGTATTAATAAAAATATTGCCAAAGCGAATTATGACCTGGCTAAAACAGAGCAAGCTTTAGCGCAATTAAACGTTGATAGAACAGAAGTTGTTGCTCCAGTATCAGGCCAAGTCATTAATTTAAATTTACGTCAGGGAAATTATATCGGACAGGGAGTATCTGTTTTTGCGATAGTAAAATCTGATTCATTTTATGTGACAGGTTATTTTGAAGAAACTAAAGTGCCGCTTATCTATGAAAATCAAGAAGCCCAAATAGCATTGCTCAGTGGTGGCAAAAAACTAACTGGTCATGTTGTGAGTGTGGGCAAAGCGATTGCTAATACCAATACACAAAGTAACAGCCAACTTTTACCGCAAGTTCAACAAACGTTTAATTGGGTACGTTTGTCACAACGTATTCCCATTGATATTCAATTAGACACATTACCAAAAGATATTCAGCTGAGTGCCGGTATGACAGTGACTATTCATCTCACGACAGACTAAGGGGAATAACTTGGGCGTGGTGCTACGTAATTTGTTTTTTCCTAAAAAACAGGCCGTTATTTTTGCGATAAAAGGTGTGATTGCGATGTCGATGGCATTATCGATTGCAATGGCGCTGAACCTTGACCGTCCGTATTGGGCATTAGTTTCTGCTATTTTTTTACAGTTGCGCCCAGAAAGTGGTCTGGTGATTGAAAAAGCGCTTTGCCAAATAGTAGGCACCATTATCGGTGGTTTATTTGGCATATTATTATTAAGCCAGTTGATGTCATATCCTTATTTAGCATTAGGTGTATTGGCCATTTGGTTAGGCTTAAATTCTGCTTTATCCGCTATGGTACGACAAGCAAACTTTGTTTATGCCTTTGCAATGGCTGCTGTGACTGCGGAAATTATTGTTCTTCTAGTGATGGTGAGTCCTACAACTGTTAGTAGTGCAGGTATATTTGAAATAGCACAAGCGCGCATGAGTGAGATTATCATCGGGTCTATTTGTGCTGGGATTGTCAGCCATCTATTCTGGCCAGTAAAAATAAAAAACTCGTTACAAATTCAAGCTAGATCGGTGATCAACCAAACCTTAGATTATTTAGTGTCTGAGCTAGACACTAAAGGAACACATGAAAAACGCCATACACAAATAGATGGCGTAATGGTTACCTTAGGGGTTATCAATGATGATTCAAGTGCTGTGCGTTACGAAGGGCCAAAAGGTCCAGGGCGCTCAAGAGCCGCAAATCAACTTGCGCAAAAAGTATTGTCGTTACTGGCTTTAATTCAAATATTTGGTCGTTTGCAACGTAATCACTCTGATCTCATCACTGCTGATTTAGCACAATTGTTTAACCGATTAAAACAGGTGCTAGCTAATATTGCTGCATCTGACAACTATGCGTTTTGTGCTGAGGAGGTTAAAGCCTTTCGTAGGGAACTGACAGAATGGCGAGTAAATAATGCCTTTGAAGCCCCTTTTGAGTCACACATGTTTAATGTCGCCTTAGATATCACTGGGGATTTAACCATTTTATTGCGTGCCTATAAAGCCTTACAAGAACGTGATAAAACATTGTTGAATGCGCCAAGTATGTTGACTTATAGAGATCCGTTAGCAGGAATTATTGTTGGTTTTAGAACTTCATTAGTATTTGTGATTGGTGCATGTATTTGGATAAGTACAGGTTCATCGGCGGCATTGATGATCATGATTTTACCCGTCATATTTTCTATTATGTTAGCGCGAATACCTTTGGCTATTTTACGTGTGGTTATAAAACGCTTGTTAGTTGGGGTAGTTGCCGCTTCTGTGGTCACTATCTTTTACGCTCTTAATTTACTCGCGCAGAGCGGTGGGCAGTTAGAAATATTATTATTGGTGTTAGCTGGACCCTACTTTTTAGGGCTTTTGCTAATCGCTGATCGCGAAACACTACCTTACGGTTTAGGGTTTTGCATTCCATTTTCAATTTTAGTTCGCCCCAGCACTGACATGAGCTTAGCTTTTACAATCGATTATACATTAAGTGCTGCGATGGCTATTTTTGCTGGTGTTAGTATTTTGTTTTGGATTTTTCACTTATTTACAGGGCCGAGCATTCAGTTATTAGTTAGCCGAGTTTTTAAAGCGACGCATAAAGATTTAATGGAGATAGATAATCAGAAAATGCCAGCCATATGGTACAACCGTCGAATGTCAGATAGATTGTTAAGGTTAATTAATTACGATCAAGGATCTCATTCTCGTGCTATTACCGATCTTGCTTTAACTGGGCTTAATTTAGGTCATGCAATGGTTCGAGTGCAATCAATATGTGAAAACTTAGTGGGCAAAAAATCAGTCAGCAAAAACTTAGTGGACGAAAGGTTGGAAGGCAAAAATTTAAAGTATTTAAAAAAATGGCAATACAAACTAGCAGATGCTTTTTTATTAGCGAGCCAAGGCAAGTGTAATGACGATTTTAAACAAACTTCTGATTTATTGCACCAAGAGCTTGTTGCTGAAGGGCATGATTCTGCTCAAATAGACGCGATTAAAGGCATGTTTATACGTATTAATCTCACCTTAGAAAGAAGCGCCGGTAAAATAAAGTAGTTGCAGAAATTTAAACATTTCTCGCATTGGTGGTGTAAGTCTGAGTAGCATTTATACAAAAATTCTAAATGCTACCTTTATTAAATGTACTATTTTCTAAAGCAGTACTGCCAAAAGCTACTATTGAAATATTACTCTTCACAAGGAATTAGTAGGTAAGTGTTATTGTGTTCTATAGCTCTCAAACATTCTTTGAGAGTATTTTTTGTTTAGGTCGCATTTTTTCATTCGCCCACTCTGCAAATTCTTGTAAAGTGCAACTATCTGTCGAGCCTTTTCTTTCACCATCTGCAATGCGATATATGACTAGATGCAGAGAAGGATTTGCATGTTCACGTTGGTCGATGACTTGACGTACAGACCACTGTCTTCCTGGTTTGCTATTTGTATAGAAAGCACCGAGTTGGAGCACAAACTGCGTGATTAATTCTTCGTGATAAATAGCGTCGGCTAAATCAACAATATGCTTTATTTTTTCATCACTTGCATCAATAACCAGATCTGAACGCCTTATTGCTTCATGGATATGCTGCATCTTGATACGACGAGTATCTGGATGATACCCCACACTTTGATAGTGCATAAAGCTTTGTGGGTAACGCCTCCAGTGGAATAGATTATTAAAAAGCATTGCCACGGAAAGCAATATAGCGCAATTAATTAATGTTGGCGTAATCACATACCAATAACCTAAGTCATGTATGGCGGGTCCTCCTATTACAGCCGCTAAGGCTGTTGCACCACCTGGAGGGTGTAAGCTTCGCGTGAGATGCATGACCAAAATAGATAAAGCGACGGCTAATGAGGCAGCTAAAAAGGTAGCGTCTATAAATTTTGCACAGGTTACACCTACAATCGCTGAGAAAAGGTTTCCTGCTAAAAAAGCCCAAGGCGTGGAAAGCTGACCGTGGGGGACGGCAAAGAGCAATACCGCTGCAGCACCCATTGAGGGTAAGATAGCCACAGAACCTGCGGCACCAGTAAAATAGATTGTTGTATAAAAACAACAAAAAATGGCTAACATTCCACCAATTGTTGCCACCGTCTTTTCAGAATTAACTACGCTACTTTGAAAGCCTAAAAATCGAATAACTATTTGAATCATTTTTTATCGCTTATACAATTTATGTAAATTTAGCATTTTATTTCTCGATTATTAAGCCGAAAAATTTCATGCTAGATGATAAAGTAAATCATTCAAGCTGCCTACAGCAAAATAATTATTAATGGGCGGTTAGTGTCTTGATACTTAATGGTATTCTATTATCTGTATTTTAATGTTTTACTCGAGCCATTAAGAGTACATTGCATCTTTTATTACAACCTCATATTACAATCTTATATGCATCTTATAACTTCAATTATAGCGACAAGGATTACTGATTTATGAACAAAACTATTGAGACGATGTTAAACCATCGTTCGATTCGTCAATATACGCAACAGCCTATACAGAAAAACCAACTCGACAGTATTATTCAAGCTGGATTAGCCGCTTCTTCCTCGAGTATGCTACAGGTTGTCTCTATCATTAGGGTGACGGATAAAAGTAAACGTAAATTGCTAGCGGAGTATGCGGGTAATCAACCCTACGTTGAAAATGCACCTGAATTCTTAGTATTTTGTATTGACTATCAACGCCATGCTGCGATTAATCCTGATGTGCAAGCCGACTTTACTGAGCTTACGCTTATTGGTGCAGTTGATAGTGGCATCATGGCACAAAACTGATTATTAGCCGCTGAATCATTAGGATTAGGTGGTGTATATATTGGTGGATTACGTAATCAAATACAATTGGTGGATGAGTTACTTGAATTACCTCAAAATACATCGGTATTATTTGGCATGTGTTTAGGTTACCCAGCACAAGACCCTGAAATTAAACCCCGTTTACCTGCTCATGTTATTATGCACGAAAATCAATATCAGCCACTGAAGATGGATGATATTAAAGATTATGACCAGGTGATACATGATTATTATGCAAGCCGTTCGAGTAACCAAAAGCAAAGTACTTGGTCTGAGCAAGTCACTGGACAATTATCGAAAGAGTCACGCCCACATATCCTGCCATATTTGAATAAAAAAGGGCTTACAAAGCGTTAGGTTTAGCGCTTTTTTTCCTGCTCGCTATTGATGATTGTGAGTAACGTAATGTATGAAGTTATTACTTAAAGAAGAAAAAGAGCCTATTGAGTTAAATAGGCTCTTTCATTGATGGCTTTATTAGCATTGTTTTTCTGTGTTTAGATGTACCTCTAATACTCAATGCCGCTATGATCACTCCATTTTGAAGTATGTGACGTATTTATAATGTGACGTATTTATAGAGTTGCGTGGTAAACAGTGTGAGTTCTTTATAGTCTGTAAATCATAAGCTTGAATGACAATCTCTTTAGTTTGTTCACGATCCACTTTCATTGATTCGACAGACGCTTTTATTCCTTCTTGTGCTATTAATTCATCAGGATGATTACATTCTTTAGGTTTTTTGTCTTTAAGCATAAAAAACTACTCGTAACTATTGCCAACGAGGTACTTGGCCGCTAGGTAACTGTCGATAGCCTTGACACTTGATATATGTTTATATTTTATTATGTTGATTTGATGTGTGTTTTTTATTGGCACCTTAAATGCTTTATCTAAGATAAGGTCGTTTATATAAAACGATTTTATTTTATTCATAACGTCAATAATGACATGGAGTCAATATGAAAAATATAATTAAAAATTGTACTGTGTTTACTGCTCTTTGCTGTCTAGCTTCTGGCGCTCAAGCAATCATTACTGGTGGTAACGTAACTTCTGGTGTTGGAAATTTTGTTGAGCTTACTGTTCCTTTTAACCAGTCCAATCCGAATAATACTGTTGGTAATAATACTTTCAATGATAATAATCTTTATGCATTTAACGAAGGTCAAAATATTACTCTGACTGCAAACTTATCGGTAGATGATATAGGAGGAGGTGTTGCTGGAACGTTATCAGCAGGCACAACGGTTGCCAGTCACTATGTATTCTTTGATCCTAATAAAAGCCAATCACAAGTTGGATTGGTAAATTTTGATGCTGATATTCTTGCACTCATTACGAGTTCGATGAACTTAAGTGGCAGTGACTTTTTATTGAATAATACGGTTCAATATCTTAATCCGAGTCTACGTGGTCTTGAAAATAATGACAGTGCAACATTCATTGGTTCAACGGTGAACGTTGATTGGACAGCAAGTACCCCTGGTGATTATATTCGAGTCTTAACAAAATACTCCGCAGGAGCTGATGTTCCTGAGCCTGAAACACTTCTTCTGTTAGGATTGGGGTTGGTAGGTTTTGGACTTAGTAGAAACCGTCGTAAATTACCTTAACTACTATCGTAATTTCATCATCAATATGTAATTAACCTCATTTAGCGATAAGTGTCGTTTCTTATAAAGACCTTTCTATCCGTTAGGTCTTTTTCAATTAGAGAATTAAATTCAAAGAAACTATTCATCTTTTTTATATTTGGTGACCATCAATATAATGATAACCAACTAAATAAGGATAACCAACTAAATAAGGATGGTTATTGACGACGTAAAGCGACCAAAAAGTACTTCATCTGAGCAAGTCACTGGTATTATGATTGTTCTCACTCTCGCTTTCATCTTCACTCTGTTAATCACTTCACATACACTCTTTCTGGCCGTCCAACTTTTCCATATTCATTTTCTGCTCTTAATAGACCATTGGCTGAGCAGTATTCTAAATAGCGACGAGCGGTTGTTTTGCTAATACCTGTCTCTTGGACTAAACGATCAACAGTAAATTTGACACCCACATTTTGAGAAAACACACGTTTAATCGTTTCTAAAGTGATGCTCTCTATACCTTTGGGTAGTAATTGCTGGTACTTGTCACGCAGTTGAATATTAAAGAGTTCATCAATGTGTTTTTGCTCAAGATTATCGTATGCATTCATCGCTGTATTAAGGGTTAAATAACGATTAAGTGTTTGTTGTAATCGTTCGTATGATACGGGTTTAAGTAGGTAATCAAAACATCCCAGTTTCATTGCAGTTTTAACGGTTTCAATTTCATCTGAAGCAGTAATTAATACAACATTTGTTTTGTGGCTCGTTTTATCGGCAATTATCTCTCGGAATAAATCGATACCGGTGCCATCTGGTAGATAGTTATCTAAAATGATTAGCTTTGGTTTATGTACTTTTACCATGGTTCTAGCCATTTGCAGGTTTTCTGCTATCCCAATGGGATTAAAACGCGGAGTTTGGCGTAAAATTTGGCTGTGAATCTGTGCAATTTTTGCATCATCTTCAACAATTAATACATCAATTAAGTCCATTTTATTTACCTTTAACGTTTATTGGGGATAAAAACAGAGAAAATACAACCTTGAGGTTCAGCATTATCGACGATGATAAAACCATTGGCATGAGTGACATAGCGCTGAACTAAATATAAGCCAATACCATGATTGTGGCTGTCTTGTTTATTGGTAATGCCTTTTTTCCATATTTCATTGATTAAGTGAGGCTTTATAGCGGTGCCGTTATCAGTTACTTCAATCACTAAATCGTCTCCTGAGTCAGTAATTAAAACTTCAATAATACGATTGCTAGAAAGGTTCTGCTGAGTTGCATCAAAGGCATTATCAATTAAATTGCCGAGTATTGCACAAAGTTCAGTTTCGCTTAGTGTTGAATTAAGTCGATGTAACTGGCAAGTAGGATCAAAGCGCAATGATATATTCAACTCTTTGGCGCGTAAAGATTTACCCAGCAATAATCCCGCTATTTGAGACAAGTGAATATGCTGGTGGATAAAATCTAATAATTCTTGTTTGCTGTTATTTTCTTGCGCAATAAGTTGTTTAACTTCATCTAATCTGCCCATTTCAATTAGCCCCGAAATAGTCGCTAAGCGATTAGAAAATTCATGCTGTAATACACGTAGGCTTTCGCTGTGTTGTTGAACTTGGGTAAGCTCGGTGGTGAGGGAGTCAATATCACTTTTTTGTCGAAAACTAACAACCCAGCCAATGAGTTGATCCTCTTTGAAAATAGCAATTCGATTGGCGATTAAAGCGTGTTCATTCAAACGGATCATTTCATCTTTGATATTTTCATTCAGAGGGTGGCGAAAAAAGAACTCTGAGTTTGAAACAAATTCAATAATTTGCCTAGTTTTTAGGTACTTAATTTGATGTTCAATACCTAATAGTTGAAGTGCCGATTTGTTAATGGTCAGAAAATAACCTTCACGGTCGATGGCAATTAAGCCTTCGTAAACTGAACTTAAAATCGATTTTTGTAAGTTAAGCGCAAGTGCAATTTGCTCTGGTTCCATGTCATTCATTTGTTTTTGAATATGGCGAGAGAACCCCCATGCAGCAAATAAAGTCAGTACAACAATACTAAATACTTCGATAAGAAGCGGTGTCATATACACATCGAGCCATTGTTGAAAACGATTCAATAAATAACCAACCGAGACAACCCCAATAACATTATGATTGCTGTCAAAAATAGGCGTTTTGCCTCGCACGCCATAACCTAAGCTGCCTTCCCTTAACGAGACATAAGATTCGCCACGTTCTAATACTCCGGCATTATCACCGCCTGTCATGGGCAGGCCGATACGTTCCTCTACTGGATGTGTTAATCGAATGCCATTTTTATCACCGATCACAATAAAACTGGCATCGGAGATGGTGGATAATCGATCGATATTTATTTTTAAGGAAGCAAGATCTTTTACTTGAATTTGTTTGATTAGTACGGGATCACTGGCAATTTCTTTAGCCTGAACGAGCGCCCTAGTGCCAACTTGATGCTTAATCGATTCGTATAATGTGCTGTCGAAATGCCATACCATGACAGACATTTGCAGCATTAACAGCCCAAACAGTAATAAGAATACTTTTATACGAAAGGTTAATTTAGATAAAGAAGAAAGGTTTCTTTTTATAAAGGCTAGTCGATTTGCGTGTAAAGAGTTGATGGTGTTTTATTTCCTATAAATTAAGCATTGAGAGCACCTGCTTGATTAGCATTAGGTCTTTTTTGTTGGTAAAAGAAGGCATTGAATTTGTTACGTAGCCAATAATTTAGGAGTCTATAATGAAACAACCCAAATAACGCAAGCCATTGTAACTTACATTATTTGGGATTAAAGAATCATGATGGTGAAATATGCTGCAGAGTACTCTTTTTCATAGAACATTATTTAATAACAGACATATCTCATCTCTCATCTTTTATCTTATACCTTTTATACAGATGAGTGATGAGCGCTGAATGATTAATTTAAGGAGTCACGATTTTCTTTTCGATTCTTTTAGCGCGAATCGCACCAATAATAGGTAACAGTACCGACAGTAATGTAACCACTAGTAACCCTTGAGCGATACTAGAATCCATAAAAGTACTTAAATCTTGATTCGAAATTCTATATCCCTGACGGAATGACTGTTCCATTTGTCCACCGACAATAGCCGCTAAAATCATTGGCGAAGTAGGGATGTCTGCACGAGCCATGATCACACCTGCAACACCTAAAATTATCAATATATAGAAATCAACAACGGAAGCACTTATCGCATAACAACCGACAAAAGCTAAGCTAAGCACAATTGGATAAAGTACTTTAGGCGGAATGGCTAATAAGCGCACCAGCACACCAGCAAGTGGAATATTAACAATAGCAAGTACCACATTGGCAACAAACATACTCGCGATTAAGCCCCAAGCTGTATCTGGGTGTTGAGCGAATAATAAAGGACCTGGTTGAATACCTAGCATCAATAACGCACCCATCATTACAGCTGTAGTACCTGACCCTGGTACACCAAGTGATAGCATTGGGATCATCGCGCCAATAGATGCTGCATTATTGGCTGACTCTGGTGCTGCTAATCCTTCAATGGCACCATGCCCAAATTCACTTTTATTTTTAGATAATTGCTTTTCATTGTTATAACACATAAGCGATGCCATGGTGCCACCGGCGCCAGGAAGTGCACCAATGATAAAGCCAATTGGCGCACTGCGAAGGATTGGCCATTTTGAACGTTGCCAATCTTCTTTACTTATCCAAATTTTCTTAAATTTAGTTTGTGCTTTTTTAGTGCCTTCACTCAATGTACGGAAACTTTTAAATACTTCACCTAATGCGTAAATACCAATAATGACGACTAAGAAATCGATTCCAGTTTGCAGTTCTAATACACCAAAAGTAAAGCGTTGTAAGCCCGATTGACCATCAATTCCAACGGTCGATATCGCTAAACCGATACACATCGATAAAAAGCCTTTTAGCATATTACCTTTGGACATAGAAACGGTCATCGAAAGCGCTGCGACCATCAATAAAAAGTATTCAGCAGGACCAAATTTGATTGCTAACCCAGCAACTGGCTCGGCCATTAATGTCATTAATACTGCAGCAATGGTGCCGCCGATTAAAGATGCAATTGCAGAGATCGCGAGCGCAGCTTCTGCACGGCCTTTCATTGCCATGGGGTAGCCGTCAAAAGTGGCGGCAAGTGCTGCACCGTCGCCAGGGGTATTGATTAAAATTGAGCTACGTGATCCGCCAAACATGGCGCCAATATAAACCCCCATCATGATGATAAGTGACGCTGTTGGGCCCATTGAAAAGGTCATGGGTAATAAAATGGCGACTCCAGTTGCAGGTCCAAGGCCGGGAAGCATGCCAATAACCGTCCCTAAAATACCGCCAACTAAGATTAAAAATAAGTAATAAGGCTGAAGAGCGACGCCAAAGCCATTCATTAAATTCGTTAAAATATCCATGATAATGAGCTCTTTTAATTAAAAAATGGGAATGGAGGAAGATTAACTGACAGCATTTCATTAAAAGTAATGAAAATACCACCCGCAAAAATGATTGAAATTAAAGCGCTTTTTTTCCAGAATGTTTTACCGCATGTCACTGTCAACATGGAAAACATGAATAGGAAAGTACTGATCACGTATCCGGCATGTTCAAATAACATTGCATAAAGGACACAAATGATACATGTAATAGCTATTTTTCTGCGATCACTTTTACGTTGTGGGCTTTCATTTAATAACGCTTTAATAGCTAATAGTGAAGGCGTGAAACCACTGGTGAGGATAAGTAGTACACCAATAAAAATAGAAATAGCTGAAACGGCAAGTGGTAGAAAGATAGCTTCTAATGGATTGCCAAACATTGGTTGAGGTAAACTATATGCATACCCACCGTAGGCAAGCCCAAATACGATGCTAAATAACCCTGTAAGGCCATCCCAATTGTATTTTATATTTGACATATGACACCTAAAAAATCGAGTAATTAAGTTATGCTTTTTAACTAATAATGTTGCCTATTATAGTTTTGTTTATGTGCATAATCTTAAGGGAGTAAGCTTTGTTTTTTACACAAAGTTTCATTGTATTTTAAAACGAGGCTGCGATTGATTTAGCCCCGCATTTAAACTTATTGCTTGCACTTATTACTTAAGCTTAATAACTAAACTTGGTACTTAAACTAGGTACTTAAGCTAGGCACTTAAACACGGTGCTTAAGTACCTAATTGAAATGCAGAATTTAAGTGCAGCGGTTATCGACCAAATACTTCCTTAATTAAGGTTTTATATTGCTCGTTAGTATCTGCTAAGAAAGTAGTGAATTGTTGGTTATCTTGATAAGCATTGTCCCAACCATTACGTTTTAATGCTGCTTTCCATTCAGTCGTTTCGACCATTTTTTGTAACGCATCACGCCAGTAATTTACAGCTTCTTCAGGCATATCTTTTGGACCAAATAGACCACGCCAGTTTTCAAAGGTGACATCAATGCCTTCTTCCTTCACAGTTGGAATATCAGCGATTAAGCCAGTGCCAATTCGTTTGTCGGCAGTTTGTGCTAATGCGTGTAATTTTCCACTCTCAACAAGTCCAGCAACATCGCCTAATCCCGTTGAAATAATGTCAACATGGCCACCTAAAGCTTGCGCAATTAAGCTACCATCTTGAAAAGAGATATAATCAATTTGACGAAGGTTCTCAACACCTGCGGCTTTAGCCACTAATAAAAATTGAATGTGGTCCATTGAACCCGCAGCAGACGTACCACCAATTTTGACTGACTTAGGATCTGCTTTAAGTGCATCCATTATCTGTTTAATCGATTTGTATTTTGAATTTTCTGGCACAACAAAAGCCGCATAATCAGTGATTAAACGTGCAATAGGGGTTGTATCTTTATAACTGTATTGAGTTAAACCCGTTAAGTTAGTTAATAAAATAGGTGGCGAATAAACTGAAATAAGATCGCCTTTTCCTTTTTGCGTTTGCATGTAAGCTAAGTTCACAGCACCACCGCCACCAGGGCGATTCACTACAGGCATGTTGGACTCTACAATACCGGTATCTTTTAATGTTTTAGCCACGGTACGAATAGTTAAATCCCAACCACCACCTGCACCTGAAGGCGCTACCATATTAATAGTATGAGGTGGATAATCTGCTGCAATAGCAGAATTAGTTGAGATAAGTACTGCGGTCGCAACTACTGCGCCAGTGAATAGTTTTTTTAATTTCATCATTAACTTACATCCTTCCTTGCTTCTTAAATAGAATAAGTATTGAGCTAGTAGCTGCCCATTCCGGCTTTATTTTCTTTCTCAGAGCAGGGCTTATAAAACCTCTGCTTTATTTCTGTGTTAATAAAGTGTGTGTTATTTGTTAACTGAATTAACTGAGGTTGTAAGCATACTGATCGGTTTAATAAGTAAGTGTGAGCAGAAGCTATTTAACGTCACGAATAAATGGTGCTTATGGTTTTTATGGTGTTAATTAACAATATTTTTAAATTAAGTTATTATTTCCCTTTAAAACAATGACTTATTTTTTTTAGTGTTTAATCAAATAGAGAGTAAGTTGTTGTAGTGGAATTGAAGAAGTCATAACCGAGTTCAAATTACAGTTATTCTATTGTGGATTTTTACTGTTAAGGTGAAATTATTCTGTACAATTATCGAATCGGCATATTTATAATATGGGACTGTAATTTGAAAGAATCTGACTGGGAAATATTCAAATCTATTAAAGAGATTGCTATTGAAAAATATTGCAACTTGGTATTAGAGGCATCGCAAACGGTAATATCGAAGCAAGATGAAAGTGCACATAACAAGTACTTGTTGATCTATAAGTTGCTACAAAAAAGAGATGAGAAGATGGCTGCATTATTTGATGGACATAGCCGTTCAAGAGCTTGGCCACAGTTGTTAGCGATTCGTTCAGAAGGGCTTGCTGACCAAACGTTATTAACAGAGCTATCCGATGAGTTTCGTGAGGGAACAGATCCCCAAAGAAAGAGTTATTAATAACGAGCTGTGTTGTATATGGAGTTCGTTAACCCAGATTATGTTATTCAAAAAATGTTTTGAATAACATAATAATTATCAAGCTTATTTTGCTGATGCTAATGTTCAATAAACGGATAATTAGGTTCAAATTCATATTACTTAATTTTCACCTTACCCTTACCCTTACCCATAACCCACAACCCACAACCATAACCCACAACCCACAACCCACAACCATAACCCAGTTAATTCAACTGTAACTAACCATTCTATGTCATTTAAGAGATAGATATTAAATTAGCAAAAGCTTATTCATATGATAAAAATAAACTTTTATTTGGATCGTAATGCTACCGTTTTAAATAAATTGAGTCACTAGAACCTGTTGTTGCTCAAGTTTAAGTAATAGTCTAGTCGATAGTTGTACAGACTTTTGGCCTTCTATTTCGGTATTTCTGGACATGTCAGAAATGGCCACGATGTTGCGATTTATTTCTTCAGAAACTAAAGATTGTTCTTCTATCGCTGTTGCAATTTGTATATTTAAGTTAGATAGCTCATTGACTTGCGACGTTATATTTTCTAATGCTTCGCCCGTTTTACCATAAAGTTGCACGCAATTATCTGAGAGTAAGGCTCCTTTTTTCATTGCCGTATTTGCAAGTTTAGATTCTGATTGTAATTGTCCTAACAATTTATTAATTTCAGATGTTGATTGTTGGGTACGCATTGCAAGTGCTCTCACTTCATCAGCCACCACTGCAAAACCTCGTCCGTGTTCACCTGCTCGAGCAGCTTCAATTGCTGCATTGAGTGCCAATAAATTTGTTTGATCGGCAATGCCACTAATTTCATTCAATACTGTTTCAATAGATTGTGATGCATTAACTAACCTTGATATCGCTCGCTCTACTTCATTCAACTGCTTCGCTAACAAATCATTCGCATTAATATTTTCTTCAACTATTTGTTGCCCTTGATGACTACTTGCTAGTCCTTGCTTTGCAGATTGAGCAGAATGATCTATGACCAAAGCCAAATCTTGTATCGTTGCAGACATTTCATTCATCGCCGTAGCGACTTGCTCTGTTTCATTATTTTGCTGCGATAATATTTTTGAAATATTGGCGCCTGATTGTTCTGATTCTTTGGCCGTTTTAGTAATTTCATCTGAAACATCACAAACTCTTCCTACAATAGCTTTCAGTTCAGCTTCTCGCATGTTTAATGCCAATGTAATTGCACTGATTGCATTATTATTGCCTGCATAAATGTAGCTCATTAAGGGATTGTCAAAAACACTTTTGGCTTGTTGGATTAACTTTTTGAATTTTTTACGCCAATTATAAAAAAGCGCTGTTAATATGCCTGAAATACATAACATTGGCAGGCTAATAAGTGAGCTGATTTCAGTTAAAGCGACTATATATAAAGAGTATAGGAAGAAGGCGATAAAAAAGACTTGAAACCATAGCGTAAGGTCAATAGTGAATTTTAAAAGGAAAGGCAATTTACCCTGATTAATCTTTTTATAAACCTGCTCAGCACGGTCGACAACTTCTCGATCTGGTTTCGTTCTGATAGATTGATACTCAAAAACTTCGCCTTGTTTATTTTTGATTGGAGTGACAAAAGCATTAACCCAATAATAATCCCCATTTTTACATTGATTTTTTACCGGCCCCATCCACGATTTCCCTGATTGGGTATACTGCCATAAATCTGCAAATGCAGCTTTGGGCATATCGGGATGCCGCACTATATTATGTGTTTGTCCTTGCAACTCGTCTAAAGAGTATCCTGCAATGTCACAAAAACTCTTATTTGCGTATGTGATGTGACTTTTTAGATCAGTCGTTGATAGTAATATTTCACTTTCAGGAAACAGTCTTTCTTTATTCATTGTAAGCATCCAAGCCTATATTTGGTTAATATATAGGCTATACCTAAATAGGTAAAAAAGACAAAATTAATGATTGATTGCAGTCTTTTTGTAATATTTTATGATTTATATCATTATTTTTTTAGTGGTGTAGACAAATTATAACGGGTATAAACACTCACCAAATACTACTTTGAAAACCATGGCCAGTATGATGAAAAGATAACTCATCTCTGCTTGGGATAATCAAAGTGAAAGCAGACATCTTATTAACAAGTTAAGCTTTAAACTTTACAATGCTGATTTGCTTGTGCCGATTTGAAGTTGATGATTAACTTGAACATATCATTTGTTTGGAACTTACTATGCTGAATAATATTAACCTAGCCGATATTCGCTCATTTGTGCTTATTGCACAGTTGGGTAACTTTACTAAAGCAGCTGAAGCATTAGGTGTTTCTCGTTCTCATGTGTCACGTCAAATAACTGCATTAGAGAATAAAATCTCGGTTAAATTACTGACACGAACTACACGCACGCTTAAGTTGAGCGTTGCCGGAGAGCAATTATTTAAACAATGTGAAAGTGCATTGCAAAATATTGATCAGGCACTTATTGCAGCGGTAGACGATACACAACAAACCCGAGGTCTTATTCGTATCAATTGTGTTGGCGGTTATATTGGCGAAGAAATTGTTGCTCGGTATATCAGTGAATTTATGGCGTTATATCCGCAAATAAAAGTTGAGTTAGATTTTAGCAGCCATCGCGTTGATTTAATCAATGATGAGTTTGATATCGCTTTTAGAATGGGGGATATTGAGGATCTCGGGTTTGTTGCCAAAAAACTCATGGATATCAATATTGTGACGCTTGCTAGTCCTGCATACATAAACAATTATGGTAGCCCAATCCATCCTCAAGAGCTTGCGTTACATCGTTGTTTGACTGGCTCGGTTAAGCGTTGGAGTTTTAACCGTGTAGCAAATCCAGAGCAACACTGTGATATCAATATAACAGGGCAGTTGATTTGTAAAAATGGTCATGCACTTTTGCAGGGAGCGTTGGCAGGCTCTGGTATTATCAGAGTGCCTAAAATGTATTGTGAGGCGGAAATAGAAAAGGGTGCCCTTATAGAACTACTGCCAGAGTGGCATGTACCATTGGTGGCATTTTCAGCCATTTACCATAGTGACAAATATCGCCCTAAGCGCTTACGTGAATTTATTGATTTTATAAAAAACCGTTTCGAGGAACATCTTCAGTAATTTCATTTGCAAAAATTTCAGCTTCAACAATTCTATCTACAATAACTTCATCTACAACAACTTCATCTACAACAATTTTAGCTGCAGAAAGCCCATGTACTCAATAGCCGTTGCTCTTTCACTTATTTGGCTGGAATCTAGTTTCCTCATTACTAGCTGATTTTATATTTGGATGAACACCGCATTCAGGATTAAAAAGCGAACACTACTTTTTTCCAGCATGTTTCTCGAACATGAGTCTATTGTTGCTGTACAACAACAGTATTTTAACTTCAGCCATATATATCAACATAGATTCATTTTTTATAATGTATCCATTGCAGCAAACTAGCTGTGTAGGTTTAAAAAGTAATGGAGTTGAATATGAAAAAATTAGTAGTGATCACTGGCGCGAGTTCTGGTATTGGTGAAGCGATTGCACGTCGTCTGAGTAACAGTGGTCATCCATTATTATTATTGGCACGTCGGGTTGAGCGTATACAGGCACTTAACTTACCTAATACTCTGTGTGAACAAGTAGATGTTACTGACAAAGCCTCATTTACTGCTGCGATTGCTAAAGCAGAAGCGACTTATGGTGCAGCTGATTGTATTGTGAATAATGCTGGCGTAATGTTATTAAGTGAGCTTGATATACAAAATCCAGAAGAATGGAAAACCATGTTTGATGTTAACGTTATTGGTCTGATGAATGGTATGCAAGCGGTATTAGCACCGATGAAAGCACGTAAAACTGGAACCATTATTAATATCAGCTCGGTAGCCGGTCGTAAAACTTTCCCAAATCATGCTGCTTATTGCGGTTCTAAATTTGCAGTACACGCTATCACTGAAAACGTACGTGAAGAAGTTGCAAGCAGTAATGTGCGTGTATGTACTATTGCCCCTGGAGCGGTAGAAACTGAGTTACTTTCACATACAACATCAAAAGATATTGTAAACGGCTACCAAGCATGGAAAGAGGAAATGGGCGGCGTGCTAATGCCTGATGATATTGCGCAGGCAGTTGAGTATGTTTATGCACAACCTCAACAAGTGTGCATAAGAGAAGTGGTGCTTGCTCCAACGATGCAGCAACCATAGTAAACAGCTGCTTGAGTTAAGTAGAATCTAAAGTAAAGAAAAATACAAAGCGGGCTATTTAATTGGTGGCCTGCTTTGAACTAGCTAAGCTTAATACGTTAAATATCCTCGTTAAATATTAACCTTAACTCTACAATGCTAGTTCTCAATTTTATCTCTCAGTTAAGCTTTATTAATTGGGACTTGTTAGTTTAAGAACAGTTAATTTTT
>NZ_JALAAC010000044.1:0-26979 GCF_037546855.1 Vibrio sp. 1-Bac 57
CACCTAACAATTGATTAAGGTTGTTTCTCTTTATATCGCTTTTTTTGGGAGGCGGGAGCTGGTAATGATAGTCAGATTTTTCCTTTGAAAATTAATGTTAATCTCTGTGGTTTTGAGGCGATAGTTCTTCACGATATGTTGTTACATACTCCCTTTCTTTATTAACCTCGCCTTAACCTACTCCTCTGTAAGCTCGACCTAATTTGAGTTATAAAATGTTTAAAGTAAAATTTTTTGTGATTCATAAATAAAGTGAAGTTAAATAGATATCTAATGTGATTTTTTAAAAAGGAAAGATTTTTAATGTCATTATTAAAAAAACCGAAAAAATGGGCTGCTCTTGCACTCGTCGCTAGTATTGCTTGCATCTCTGTCGTTGCTTGGTGCATGTTCAGTGTAAAAGGTGGAACGATGGGATTCAGGGATGCAGCAGGATTAACACGATTGACTGTTCAGATAAGTGCAGGTGTCGCTATTTTTTCTGCTGTAATTTTTATCTTTTCATTGATTCGTAGAGAACTGATTTCGAGCTTGATGAGTGGGATTGCAGCACTAATGCTGTCTGCACTGGTTTTTGTAGCAGTAACTAGTCAACCTTCTGAATATGATTCGCCCGCAGGGCCTGCGCTTAATGATATTTCAACGGACACTTTAGATCCGCCTCAATTCGATGCAGTTGCAGGAGTTCGACCTAGTGATAGCAATACTTTGGATTATCCTGGTGAATCGGCTGTGGCTAGGCAAGCAGATGCATTCCCAGATATTGCGCCTATCCAATCTGAACTTAGTAGCCAAGCTGCTTTTCAACGTAGTCTTAAAATAGTTAGCGACTCTGGGTGGGAATTAATCGCAGAGGATGATGCTAGTGGGATTATTGAAGCCGTTGATACAACTGCTTTTTTTGGTTTTAAAGACGATATTGTTATTCGAGTTCGTGAAAATGGTAACAGTAGTATTATAGATATTAGATCTCACTCTCGAGTTGGTCGCGGTGATCGGGGACAAAATGCCAAACGAATTCGTCAGTTTATTGAGGATTTTTAATGATGGCAGTTGTTAAGTGAAATGATTAATAAATAAGTCATTATCGGGGACGTAGCTGAGCTGTAACAATGGACGTAATGCTTACGCTTTACTACTCCCAACAAAGCTCAGATTTTTCACCTCATCGCTATATTTAAAAAAGCCAGAGAGAATGGAAGTACTGTTGATGATAATGTCTTGTTTCGTAATGGCGCGCTAAAGCTTTTCTATTAAATAAATGATTAAATTTTGCGTAGGAAAAAAACTTAGTTTTAGGCGTAAGTTGAGCATTTCAAAGATTAACTTTGTTAAACGTGTGTCGGAGAATTAACGAATAAATGTTAATTTTTTAGTGCTTGTCATTTACGAAATTGACATTGAAGGAATAAGTTATTTTTCTTTTCAGTTTAATAAAAAATTTTTAGACTTATAAAGTAGTTAGAAAATTATTAAATTAGAAATAATACTAGATGTAAAAAATATGGTGCTCGCTACTGGACTTGAACCAGTGACCTACGCCATGTCATGGCGGCACTCTACCAACTGAGTTAAGCGAGCTTATATAGAAGCTGTTGAAAGCGAAGTGATTTTGCGACATCTTGGCACTACTGTCAATGAAACTTTACTAACTTTAGTTTGTTTGATGTTTTTTTGTGCACTACGCTTGTTGTTCGTCTATTTTAACTGCAATTAAGATTATTTAGTGGCCTCTTTTTTAGTACGTTCAATCAGTTTTGGGATTTCTGCAATAAGCTGTGTGTAAATACTGGTGACTTTTTTGTAGAAAATGGCGGTCAATAATGTGCCTGCGATAAAAGACAGTAAGATTAATAACGACATTATCGATAATCCACGTTGCTGATAATTTTGAATTAAACTTAAAATTCGTTCCTGCTCCAAAGCGATACGGATATAACCTATTTTCGTGCCATCGTCATAAAGTTCTGCAATGTAGGGGATAACACCCTCTGCTTCATCACTTTGTTTGCCACCAATTTTTAATAATACGGGTAAAGGTATCGATGCTTTAGATTGGTAAAGTATTTGCCCCAGTTTATCGTAGATAATGGCATCTCTCACAATTGGATCTTCACTGAGATCATCAATCAGTAGTTGTAAATTTTCTTGGTTTTTTTGAGATAAATAGCGAGATGCTTCAGCGGCGGCTAAGTTGGTTAATGAATAAGAAAATTTCTCTGTTTGCTGGAAACGGACAGCATTAGATTCATTTTGCAGGGTGATAAATTGATAAGCAATCACTGCAAATAGTGCAAACATGGTCACTACTTGTAACGTACGTTTTATCCAGAAAAGCTTGTTAACCATACATTTAAACCCTTAGTTATCGTATCTACGCTTGCATTATAAATTAGCAATCGCTATCTTGTGAGCAATATTTTTACGGCAATTAACCAATAGGCATATTACAGTGGAAACGATTAAAACACTTCAAGTACCTGCTCACTCTATCTCATTTTTGCAATGGAAAGTAGATTTGCAATCTTCAGTTGAAGCGAGACAACCATTATTTTTAATTAATGATACGCCAGAAAATGAATTTTATGCTCGGGCAGAATTAGTGTTAATGGGAAAAAATATCAGCACTCGCGCTTTAATTGCTTTAAAAACAATACTCATTAATGAAGCTGTTTCGCAGGTTGTATTATCTAATCTAGGTGAAGTCGAAGGCGTTAATTTTATACGCCTAACGCTGAATACGCTTCCGAGTGTTGTAAGCGAAGCTGTTAGTGCGTTTGCACTTGAACATGAGTGTGACGTCGCATTAGTTGAACAGTTACCTAATTTTGCGGTACCTGGCCTAGTATTGATGGATATGGATTCAACTACGATACAGATTGAATGTATTGATGAAATTGCGCGGTTATATGGGGTTGGTGACCAAGTTTCAGCTGTTACTGCTGCGGCAATGCGAGGTGAGTTAGATTTTAATGAAAGCTTACGTACCCGTGTTGGTAAGTTAGCAGGAGCACCTGAGTCGGTTATTAAAGAAGTCGCGGATAATATGCCACTCATGCCTGGTTTAGTGGCTTTAATTGCGGGTTTAAAAGCGGCTAAGTGGAAAGTTGCCATTGCTTCTGGTGGATTCACTTACTTCGCTAATCGATTAAAAGCGGACCACGGTTTTGATGCTGCTTATGCGAATACCTTGGAGATTATTGATGATACGCTAACGGGGCAGGTAACGGGTGAAATTGTTAATGCTGATGTTAAAGCACGTACACTAAAAGAGTTAGCTACATCGTTCGATATCCCTATGAATCAAACAGTTGCTATTGGTGATGGTGCTAATGATTTAGTTATGATGGCAGCCTCTGCAATGGGGATTGCTATCCATGCCAAGCCTATTGTGCAAGAGAAAGCTGCAGTTGCCTTAAATCACTTAGATCTAGAAGGGGCGTTGTGTTTACTGATTGCTTCTTTACCTTTACAAACTCAGTAAGCAATAAATAAACCTTTAGTTAGTTGTAAGATTAAATAGGCGGAGCAAATTGTTTGTATACTCCGCCTAACTTGGTTAACAAAATGAGTTTATGCATACCTTTATGAGCTACTTCTTTAAACAGCCATCTTTAGCTGACAGCTTTTTATGGGTAATTATTTATAATTAGCTATCTATAAGTAAATATCAAAAGATAATTATCTACAACAAACTTCAATCGCCCAGTATCTGCTTAGTCCTGTCTATAACTTGTATCATGGCATTAATTTTTAGTATTTCTTCTTCAATGCGCTGGCTAAGATGTTTTGCATAACAAGATATAATATTTACTTCTGAGCTAACTACTGCTAAATCAGGGGCTTTGATGGAAGTTAATCGGTAATGTAATATTTGCAGTTGTTTCAGCTCTTTATTATCTAAAATAAACTTTCTTTTGCTCTCTTTAGATTTAAAGTCCTCATCTAAGTAGCTATTGATCTTCCATTTATTATTGGCTACTAATATTTTTTGAACGTAGATAGTACATTCAAAATTTAATGGATTTTCAAGTGTTGAAACAGTTCTTAATGGCGTATGTAAAATACGCTCTAATAATCTTCTATTAGATAGGGCGAGATGATTATTTTCATATGAATCTTTACTGTTAATATTAAACAATTGCTTGAGTGCCTTAGACGTGTCGGCAATTGAAGATAGCGAAATTTTAGCTTTGCAATTTTGAGTTGATACATAGAAGAAGGCTGGATGCAGCGCACTCTCTGCAGCTTCCCTTAACCGCGATGTTACTGGTTGTTTATTGGCCTTGAGTGGGATGACTTGAAAGTGTGTTGGGTTATTTTTGATTAATATTGAAAAGAACTGGTGCATAGTTAAATAACTATCACGAGTTGCTACCTGTAAGTGAAAGGTATTATTTGGACCAGAAGAAATCACACGGTATTCAATGTTAGAAAGGGTAAATTGTTTAGATAGCTTTTGTAGGTCGATAAAATCAATTTTAATTAAACTACGTCTTGCTAAGGATTCTTTAGCACCTAGTTGTATTTTTAAACCTGACGTTGAAAAATTGACTATTTTCCCAGAACAAATATCTTTCCCAGCTGTTAATTTAATTACACTGTTAAAGCTATAACGTTCTTCTTTGCGTAATTCATCGGGAAACAGATCATATACAGGAACAAAGCCTGGTTGTTTTTCTCGGTGCACAAAAATATTTAATAGATTGAGGTCTCTTTTTTCATCACTACGATGATCTATTTCAATGATTTCATTAGTCGCTATTTCAGTTAATGTTGCAACATGCGTAATATCATCAAATATTGATGGCTTTATATCTGTCAACCCGTATGTTTTTTTGGCTTTATAAACATAATTTTGCAGTGTTAAATGATAGCAACGCCAATTAGGTTTAGTACGACCATACTCAATAAATAAATGCTTTAAGTTTTCTTTTTTTAATTCTTCTTCGGTCGCTGATAAGAAGAACTCCTCGCCTTCACTGATATATGTAAAGCAATACACTGTTGTTGCTAGTGTTGGCTTCGCCATACTTAACATTGCGGCTAATCGCTTTTCAGAGAACAAAAAAGGCAGTTGATTGCTATTATCACAACGCCAATCATCTATAATTTCTTTGTTTGCTTGATTACGGAGTGAGAATATTAATGCGGAACTATGGGTTGCATTAAGATAAATCGGGAGGCTACTTAAGCCCATCAACGTACTGGTTCTAATCAGTTTTTCTCGCGCTAGGCGGAAATAATAGTGCACATCTAATTTATATTTATGCTGATTACTGCGAATAAATAATTTTATGAAATTAACAAAAGCCGGTTTATCGTCCTCTAGGTTTAAATATAGGTAAAAACCCGTTTTTTCTTGTTGTTGTTTAACTAAACGATAAGTTATTTTTTGCCCTGTGATCGCTTTATCTTTGTAGTCATTACCTAAAGCAGTAAAATTAACCTTAATGAATTGATCATCAAGGTAGTTCGACTTTTCTGATAACTTTACTTTAAGTCCCGTAATAGAAATGTTTGATGTACTTGCTTGATGCTCAGATCCATCTTCAAGTATGACAGTTATCTTTGATACAAAAAACATACGTGCAGCAGATTGTTTACTGTGATTATCTAATTGAATATTTTCTGTAATATTGGGGTCTACTTCAGGTGCTATTTTAGCCACAGGTTTTGCTGATTTTTCCTGTTTTACTTTTTGAACATGCTCCAATACTTGTTCATAAGCCCCAATGGTATATTCGCCATATAGTTTTATTGCCGCTGTTAATTCTTTATCTGCTGAGGGAGTGAGGTAATGCATAATATCTTGGTGCGTGAATTGTTGCGTTTCATCCGTTACCTTTTCACGCAGGTCTATAATCCGAGAACAGGGTTTGGCAAGTCGGCTTAATTCCATCTTGATCAGAAATTTATCACTAGTACTTTCACCAAAGAAAACTTTATCCAGCATAGTACTAAAGTCCGCTTTATTTCGAAGCGGAATTAACGTTCTGATTTGTGATTGATAAGCCTTAAAGTCCATAAATGCAGTATCTCTTTTTACAAAAATTTTGTTATTGAAAAGTTATTCTAGGTCGATACCTTCTATATGTCACTTATTACTAAGGATATTTTTGTTGTCTACCACATTAAATCATCAGGGATTGCAAATTCAGCATACGGGTCATCTGCTTCATTTTCTGTTGAATTATCTGTTTGGTCATGCAGTGCAACAAGTACTGATTCGTCGATAGCGCGTAATTTCTCAGCGGCTTCTTTGTTGATTAAATAAAATTCTTCATTCAATACACAAATGGCAAAAGAGCCTTTGATTAAACCCTGCTGAATAGAAGGTGTTACAGCAATGCGCTTAACTTTGTTTTCATAAGTGAAATGGTAGTCTAGTTCACCTTGGTAATCTTTTTCACAATGCTGAGCAATCATCTGGATTAATTTACCATGTGCAGCGCGTATTGCTAATTGTTGTTGGGTTTCTTGGTTATCCGCTAGGTCTTTTTGTCTTTGCAATTCAGTTTTTTCTTGTACTGCTTTTTGTACGTCTGAAACAATCACCGTCCCTTTTTTTTTCTTTTGTTTTGCTTGTCGACGTTTTTCTGTTTGTGCTTGTTTTGCTTTTTGCTTATTAACTAAACCTGAATTCATTAATTGCTCTTGTAATGAAGCCATATCGAAACCCTTTGCTAATGAAATATAAAGGAAATAGTTTAGCATATAATGTTATTTCAAATATCGACTTTCTTTTAAAAAAGGGTTAGATTGAAGTGTCGGGCAAAGGATATGTTCAAATACAAGGAGCTGAATATAATGAAAAATTTACAAGTTAAGCAGTTTATGACAGGTAAAAGCATTGCATTCACAAAAGGAATGAATTTAGAAGCGGCTGTTGATAAATTATTATTATCTAATTTAATCGGCGGGCCTGTTATTGATGAGACGGGACATGTAGTAGGTTGGTTATCTGAGCAGGATTGCCTTGCTAAGTTAATTGAAGCGAGTTACTACCATGAACATGCTGCATTGGTTGAAGACGTTATGTCTGATGCACCTTTGAGTATCCCTTCGACGCTAAGCATTCTAGATTTGGCACAGAAGATGATCCACGAAAAACCGAAAATGTATCCTGTGTTAGACGAGGATAATATTTATGTTGGTTTGATCACTAGAAAAGTTGTACTGGGTGCAATCAAGTCACAATTACAACAAAACTAATATTAGCGATTATTTAATATTTATCAGTTGTAGTACATATAAAACGTGCTAATTCGGCACGTTTTAGGTTTATTTAAATCTAGATTAAGCCTTAAATATACTGTAATACAAACAGTGTGGCAGCGCCTAAGACCTTTTAAATAACACCATCTAACTTATTTGTATTATCTTTGTTTCTAAACTTCACATCAGTTTAATTTCAAATATTTTATGCTTTTTACATAAACGTCAGTTTTAAGTCCAACTCTATTTTTTAGTTACAAAAACTTGAACGCGTATATAAATTACGTTTATTTTAGGTAAATAGTCTGTTTATCCCAGCAAGTTGAATTAATAGTTGTTCCTTTATATTGGTCGAGTTGTTTGATGAACGCTAGCCGAGTGTTCGCAGTTACACCTAAACTTTGTAAATGCTCTGTCATCATTTGGCAGTCTATTAACTGCCCTTGAAAGCGTAAAAAATGTTGGCTCAAAGCAATAAAAGCAAGTTTTGATGCATTCGTTTGTTGATGGAACATCGACTCACCACAAAAAATGGCACCTACATTGACCCCATATAATCCACCCACTAATTGATCTTGATTCCAAACTTCCACTGAATGTGCAACGCCACGTAAATGTAACTGATAATAGGCAGATTGGATTGCAGGGCTGATCCACGTTTCAGCTTGCTTTTTACGAGGTTGTGCACAGGCTGTAACGACATCTTTAAAACGATGGTTAACGGTGATCGTAAGTGAGGTTTGGCGAATAAATTTTGCCATGCTTTTACTTATATGCACTTGCTGTGGTTGGATCACGGCTCTTTCAGCAGGACTCCACCATAGAATAGGCTCGCCATCGGAAAACCAAGGAAAAATAGCATGTTGATAGGCATTAAGCAGTCGTTCGGGTGATAAGTCACCACCGATTGCTAGTAGTCCTTCTGGATCATCTAACGCATTGTTGGGATCGGGGAATTGAATAGAGTCAATGGATAATGCGGTGAGTTGTTTTGGCATAAGTTCTCTAGATGTTTTGGGAAAAATAATTAAAGCTAGTTTATTTGCTAGTAAATGACATTCCCAAGAATTTAAAGAATGTTATTTTTATGTCCATCAGATATTCACTCAAGATTATCAGGTTATAAATAACGGCGGTAATTATTTGAGAGTCTGGCATTTTACATGATTTTAATAGATTAAGGACCCATAACGGTACTTAGGCTACCTTTTTTATTAGCTGTTTTTTAGGTAATCAAAAAGGTAATCACTTTACAGTTAGCTGTTGTTTACTCAATAAATCGGGTTTTCAAACATTTAACTATTTTATTTGTTATCGTGTATCAAATTTATCACATTTTAAAAAATTAAGGTCAAATTGATGAGTGTAATCGATTACGAAAACTTGTTTGAAGTCAGAAAGCAAAAAGAAGAAGAAAAAGGGCAAGTGACTATTGTTATAACACCTGATTTAAGTATCCCATCTCCAGACTTGATGATAAGACATCGAATTAAATTTGATGATATTTTACATTCAAAAATAACATTTAATACCATTAGCAATTGTAAAGACATTAAAGGCAGCGTGACAACATTCTATAAATTGGATAATAAATTTAAATCTATTATATTCATTCAAAGTGAAATCATTCCCTACAGCACTGATTTAGATGTTCGTTATATGAATGAGGCTTATAAATATACTTTTCTTATTCATGGGCTTGCACTTGTAAATGACTTTGAAAATAGTATTAATTTTAATAAACACGATAAGCAAATAGATGTAATTAAAATTGAAACTTATGCAGCAGTCTACGTACTAAAATATTTTACAGTGAAAAGTTACGACATTGCGAGGGCTTTATATGCACGCAGATTACTTAAGTTGAATAATTCGAGTGATGGTTGTTGTTTACAAATTCAACGAGAAATAATGAAGAAGTATCCTAAGAAAAAACTACTTCAATGGTCAAAACAGCTATAAAAAAGAGGGTATACAGATAATTAAAGGTTATGAAACCCGTTAATTACTGTATACCCTCTTTATTGTCCACTTCTCTAATGAGCATGGCTTGTAGTGGTGCTACTTAGTCATATCATTAAGTTTGTTGATTTAGTGGCGTTATTTGTCAGGGTAATTTAAATCAACTTCACCCGTATACATTTGACGCGGACGACCAATTTTTTGTCCTGGTTGATCTAACATTTCTTTCCAATGTGAAATCCAACCAATAGTACGAGAAACAGCGAATATTACTGTAAACATAGTACGTGGAATACCCATAGCACGTAAAACAATACCTGAGTAGAAGTCTACATTAGGGTAAAGTTTTTTCTCGATGAAGTAAGGGTCTTCAAGCGCAATACGCTCTAGTTCCATTGCGACATCTAGCAGTGGATCATCAATTTTCAGATCATCTAATACTTCATGACATGTTTTACGCATTACCGTAGCTCGTGGATCATGGTTTTTATAAACACGGTGTCCAAAGCCCATTAAACGGAATGGGTCATCTTTATCCTTCGCTCTTGCAACAAACTCAGGAATACGATCTACAGTACCGATCTCTTCTAACATTTCTAAACACGCTTCGTTAGCACCACCGTGAGCAGGTCCCCATAATGAAGCAATACCAGCTGCAATACATGCAAATGGGTTAGCACCTGAAGAACCGGCTAAACGTACAGTAGAGGTTGATGCATTTTGTTCATGGTCAGCATGAAGAATCAATATTTTGTCCATTGCACTTTCTAGTACTGGATTAACAACATATTGTTCACATGGAATACCAAACATCATCTTCAAGAAATTACCGGCATAAGATAATGTGTTATCCGGATACATGAAGGGTTGACCTATAGAATATTTGTAGCTCATTGCCGCTAAAGTTGGCATTTTTGAAATGAGACGAAATGCTGCTATTTCACGACATGACTCATTTGTAATATCTAAGGAGTCATGGTAGAAAGCTGATAAAGCACCTACTACACCAACCATAATCGCCATTGGATGAGAGTCACGACGGAAGCCGCGGTAAAATGCGACTAGCTGTTCATGTAACATTGTATGATGAAGTACAGTGTGTTTGAACTTGGCAAATTCTTTTTCAGTAGGTAGTTGACCGTTTAGTAATAAATAACAAACTTCTAAATAATCTGATTTGTATGCTAAATCATCGATAGCATAACCTCGGTGTAATAAAATTCCTTCATCACCGTCAATAAAAGTTATTGCAGACTCACAAGAGGCTGTTGCAAGGAAACCAGGGTCGTAAGTGAAGTAGCCTGTTTTTCCTAAGCTACGAATATCAATTACATCATTACCAGCTGTTCCACTAAAGATAGGTAGTTCAACAGGATCTTGTCCTGGTAAGTGAAGTATTGCGACTTTGTCCGACATTATTTTCTCCCTTGTTTTAAAAATTATTTATATTTTTTATAATTCTTTGTACTCTTCTTGTACTCTTCTTTTTATAAACACGCTTTTTTGGTGCCATATTTTTACAGTCAAAATTTAACCTTGTCAAATTATACATTGCAACTTTGCGGGAGAAGATCGCAACAAATATTAGATAAAATCTTTAATAATCCAAAGTGCTATAATTTCTTTCAAGCCTCTGATATCTTAAGGATTGGGTGGGTAAAATTTTCAATTGAGTTATTTATTGCTCAATTGAAAATTTTACCGTACTTAGCTCACAAAAAAATGCGTTTCGATGTTACAAAGCATTAACAATGTGCTAACAATAGAGCCCGTAAAACAACCCCTAACTTTTAGCCATCATAAAGAGATAAATTGTGCGCAAAGAGAGACCTAAAAATTTAGACCTATCCACGGTTAAATTCCCCATTACTGCTACCGCTTCAATACTGCATCGTGTTTCTGGGATCATCGTTTTTATTGCATTAGCAATATTCCTTACCCTCCTAAACTGTTCGTTATCATCAGCTCAAGATTTTCAAAGTGTACAAGGTTATTTAGACTTGTTTATCGTTGAATTTATTTTCTGGGGATCGTTAACAGGTCTTGCTTACCATGCCGTATTTGGTGTTAGGCATATGATTCAAGATTTAGGATATTGGGAAGAAATGGACAGTGCATCACTTAGTGCAAAAGTAGGCTTTGGCCTTACTGCTGTATTATCAATATTAGCGGGGATTTTAGTATGGTAAAGGTTGCAGGTACTTTCGGGCGGAGCGGCGTCCACGATTACATATTATTACGTGCCAGTGCAGTTATTTTATTAGCCTACATTTTATATCTTGTAGGCTTTGTTGCATCTGCAGATATTACTTATCAAGTTTGGACAGGCTTTTTCTCACTAACATTAACAAAAGTATTTACGTTAATGGCATTGGTGGCAATGCTGGTTCATGCATGGATTGGTATTTGGCAAGTTTTAACAGATTACGTTAAATGTACTTTATTACGTGGCACATTACAGTTTGTGTTAACAACAGTTGCATTTGCTTACGTTATTTTTGGTTTTGTAATTTTGTGGGGTGTTTAAGTGAGTTTACCTATTCGTGAATTTGATGCGATTGTTATTGGTGCTGGTGGTGCAGGTATGCGCGCGGCATTATCTATTTCGCAAGAAGGCAAAAGTTGTGCGTTGATTACTAAAGTATTTCCAACGCGTTCTCATACTGTATCTGCTCAAGGCGGTATTACAGTAGCGCTAGGTAATGCACATGCAGATAACTGGCAATGGCATATGTACGATACAGTTAAAGGTTCTGACTTTATCGGTGATCAAGATGCTATCGAGTTTATGTGTAATGAAGGACCCGATGCTGTTCGTGAACTTGAAAATATGGGTTTACCATTTTCTCGTTTCGAAGACGGTTCAGTATATCAACGTCCTTTTGGTGGTCAATCTAAAGAGTTTGGTGGCGAGCAAGCTGCTAGAACTGCAGCTGCTGCTGACCGTACAGGTCATGCATTGTTGCATACGCTTTATCAACAAAATATAAAAAATAAAACCACCATTTTCTCTGAATGGTACGCGCTTGATTTATTGAAAAATGATGATGGTGATGTTGTTGGTTGTACTGCTATTGATATTGAAAGTGGCGAAGTTTGTGTGTTTAGAGCACAAGCAACGGTACTCGCAACTGGTGGAGCAGGGCGTATTTATGCTTCAACAACTAATGCTCACATTAATACCGGTGACGGTGTTGGTATGGCCTTACGTGCTGGTGTACCGGTACAAGATATGGAAATGTGGCAGTTCCACCCAACCGGTATCGCTGGTGCAGGTGTTCTGGTAACAGAAGGGTGTCGAGGTGAAGGTGGCTATCTTTTAAATAAAGATGGTGAACGTTTCATGGAGCGTTACGCGCCAAATGCTAAAGATTTAGCCGGTCGTGATGTTGTTGCTCGTTCAATCATGATTGAAATTCGTGAAGGTCGTGGTTGTGAAGGTCCTTGGGGCACGCACATTAAATTGAAACTTGATCACCTTGGTAAAGATGTATTAGAAACACGTTTACCAGGTATCTGTGAATTATCACGTACGTTTGCTCATGTTGATCCTGTACATGAACCGATTCCAATCATCCCTACTTGTCATTACATGATGGGTGGCGTACCAACTACCGTTAACGGTCAAGTGTTAAAACTAGATGAAAATGGTAAAGATGTTGAAGTGAAAGGTTTATTTGCTGTGGGTGAAATTGCAAGTGTATCAGTTCATGGTGCAAACCGATTAGGTGGTAACTCATTACTTGATTTAATCGTATTTGGTCGTGCTGCGGGTAAACATCTTGGTAAAGTATTAACCAAAGAAAATACAGCTAAGCCACCAACTGAAGAAAATATTGAAGCTTCTTTAGCACGTTTCAATCGCTGGGAAAAAGGCACAGGTACAGAGTGTCCTGATCAAATTCGTAAAGACCTACAACAATGTATGCAAAACAACTTCTCAGTATTTAGAGACGGTGATGCAATGGCTGAAGGGCTTGCGGAGTTACGCGTTTTACGTGAACGTTTGAACAATGCTAAGTTAGGCGATAAGAGTAGCGAGTTTAATACTAACCGTATTGAGTGTTTAGAACTAGACAACTTAATGGAAACTGCTTTTTCAACTGCTTTAGCGGCAAACTTCCGTACTGAAAGTCGTGGTGCCCATAGTCGTTTCGACTTCCCTGATCGTGATGATGCAAATTGGTTACACCATAGTATCTTCAATCCTGAAACAGAAAGTATGTGTAAACGTGACGTTAATATGGCGCCGGTACTACGTGAAGCTTTCCCACCTAAAGCACGTGTTTACTAAGAAGGTTTTATAATATGAATGTTACATTTTCTGTTTATCGCTACAACCCTGATGTTGATGACAAACCTTCAATGAAAGATATGTCATTAGAAATACCTGAAGGTTCTGACATGATGGTGCTTGATGCTTTGATTGCATTAAAAGAGCAAGATAAGTCATTGTCATTCCGTCGTTCATGCCGTGAAGGTGTTTGTGGTAGTGATGGTTTAAATATTAATGGTAAAAATGCATTAGCGTGTATTACGCCTCTTTCTGATTTACTTTCTGCTGGAAAAATTGTACTTCGTCCACTACCTGGTTTACCAGTGGTACGCGATTTAGTGATCGATATGACACAATTTTATACTCAGTATGAAAAAGTAAAGCCATTTTTGATTACAGATGGCACTATACCGCCCGCTGGAGAGTTCAAACAATCTCCAGAAGAGCGTGAAAAATTAGATGGTTTATACGAGTGTATTTTATGTGCTTGTTGTTCAACCTCTTGTCCTTCATTCTGGTGGAATCCTGATAAGTTTATCGGTCCAGCTGGTTTATTAGCTGCATACCGTTTCCTTATCGATAGTCGAGATAGTGCAACTGAAGAACGCTTGTCGAATTTAGATGATGCTTTCAGTGTTTTTCGTTGTCACAGTATCATGAACTGCGTGAGTGTTTGTCCGAAAGGATTAAACCCAACCAAAGCGATTGGTAAAATTAAATCTATGTTATTACAACGCGCAGTTTAATTACTAAATAAATATTATTAATTAAACATTAATAAAGAATAAGGAATTTTAATGCCAACTAATGTTATGGAAACTTGGTTAGCCTCATCGCATCTTTCCGGGGCAAATTCTACTTATATCGAAGACATTTACGAATTGTATTTAGAGGATCCACTTGCTGTGGACGCTAATTGGCGTGAAGTCTTTGATGAGTTACCAAGTGTGACTGACGCTCCTGAGGAGCGCCATTCAATTATCCGTGAACAGATGAAGCATGCGGCGAAAGCGCCAAAATGTTTTACACCGCCTGATGGTGCTGTTCACAACGATGCAAAACAAGTCAAAGTGTTACAACTGATCGGTGCTTATCGTAACCGAGGACATGAAATTGCTAACTTAGATCCTCTTGGTTTAGTTAAAACTGAGTCAGTGAAAGAATTAGACCCGTTCTATCACGAGCTGAGTGGATCTGATTTAGATGCTAACTTTAATGTTGGTTCATTTGCGGCAGGCAATGAAACGATGATCTTAAAAGATCTCATTGCATCGCTTAAACGTACTTATTGTGGTTCATTGGGTGTGGAATACATGCACATCACGAACACTGATGAAAAGCGTTGGATTCAAAACCGTATTGAGTCATGTGAAAGTCGCCCATCGTTCAGCAACGAAGCTAAAAATAGATTTTTAGAAGAGTTAACTGCAGCAGAAGGTCTTGAGCGTTACATCGGTGCTAAATTCCCTGGTGCAAAACGTTTCTCTTTAGAAGGTGGTGACTCTTTTGTTCCTATGCTTAAAGAAGTCATTAGACGTTCTGGCGAGCAAGGGGCACATGAAGTTGTTATCGGAATGGCTCACCGTGGTCGTTTAAATGTATTAGTTAACGTATTAGGTAAAAAGCCTGCTGATTTGTTCAATGAGTTTGCGGGCAAACATGCAAATATCGATGGTTCAAGTGATGTTAAATATCATCAAGGTTTTAGTAGTGACTTTAAAACTGCTAAAGGCAATGTACATTTATCGTTAGCATTTAACCCTTCACACTTAGAAATCGTTAACCCTGTAGTTTTAGGTTCGGTTCGTGCTCGTCAAGAACGTTTAAATAGTATTGGTGAAAGTGTTTTACCTATCACTATCCACGGCGACTCTGCAATTGCTGGTCAAGGTGTTGTGCAAGAGACATTCAATATGTCACAAGCACGTGCATTTAAAGTAAGTGGTACTATCCGCATCGTTATCAACAATCAAGTTGGTTTCACTACTTCAAATCCTGAAGATACTCGCTCAACTCGTTACTGTACTGATATTGCTAAAATGGTCCAAGCACCAATTTTCCACGTTAATGGTGATGATCCTGAAGCAGTAATGCAAGCAGCACATATCGCAATTGACTTCCGTAATAAATTCAAACGTGATGTTGTTATTGATTTAGTTTGTTACCGTCGTCATGGCCATAACGAAGCAGATGAGCCAAGTGCAACACAGCCATTGATGTACCAAAAAATCAAAAAACATCCTACTCCACGTGATATCTACAGCAAACAACTAGAAAGTGAAGGTGTTATTGCAGATGGTTTTGCTAAAAAGCTCGTTGCTGATTACCGTGATGCTTTAGATAATGGCGAGTGTGTGGTTAAAGAGTGGCAATCTATGCAAGGTAATTCTATAGATTGGTCTCCTTACCTAAAACATGACTGGGATTTACCCTACGAAGCGGGTTTCCAAAAACAACGTTTAGTAGAATTAGCTGAATCTATTAGTCATTATCCAGAAGATCAGAAACAACATTCTCGTATTGCGAAAATCTACAATGACCGTCAAGCGATGGCCCGTGGTGAAAAATTACTTGATTGGGGTTTTGCAGAAAACTTAGCTTATGCAACATTGTTAGACTCTAAGTATAACATTCGTTTAGTAGGTCAAGATTCTGCACGTGGTACCTTCTTCCATCGTCATGCTGTATTGCATGAGCAGTCGGAAGCTAAACGTTATACTCCTCTACAAAATATCTCTGATGATCAAGGTCACTTTGATGTTTATGATTCAGTACTATCTGAAGAAGCTGTACTGGCTTTTGAATATGGTTACTCAACGGGCGCACCTAAAGGTTTATGTATTTGGGAAGCGCAGTTTGGTGACTTTGCAAATGGTGCTCAAGTTGTATTTGACCAATTTTTATCATCAGGTGAGCAAAAATGGGGTCGCATGTGTGGTCTAACTGTTTTACTGCCACATGGTTATGAAGGTCAAGGTCCAGAGCATTCATCTGCTCGTTTAGAACGTTTCTTACAATTGTGTGCTGAGCATAATATGCAAGTATGTGTTCCTTCAACGCCAGCTCAGGTTTATCACATGTTACGTCGACAAGTGATCCGCTCTATGCGTCGTCCATTAATTGTTATGTCACCTAAGTCGTTATTGCGTCATCCATTAGCCGTTTCAAGCTTAGATGAACTTTCGTCAGGTACATTCTTAAATGCAATTGGTGAAGTCGATGAGTTAAACCCTGAAGCAGTGACGCGAATTGTTTTATGTAGTGGTAAAGTTTATTACGAACTACTAGAAAAACGTCGTGCTGAAGCGTTAAACCACATAGCGATTATACGTATCGAACAGCTATACCCATTCCCTACGGATGAAGTAAATGATTTACTTGAGCAATATGCGCATGTAACTGAGTTTATTTGGTGTCAAGAAGAACCACAAAATCAAGGGGCTTGGTATTGTAGTCAACATAATTTCCGTACTGTATTGCCTAAAGGCGCAACTCTGCATTATGCAGGTCGTGCAGCATCAGCATCAACAGCGGTTGGATATATGTCTCTGCATGTTAAGCAGCAAAAAGCATTAGTGAACGAAGCTCTTGGTTTTGATGAACAGTAATCAAAATTAAATTTATTGAATAAAAATTATTATTGTAGGAAGCGTTAATTATGATTGAAGTACTAGTACCAGAACTTCCAGAATCAGTTGCAGATGCAACTGTAGCAACTTGGCATAAACAACCTGGTGACTTCGTTGAGCGTGATGAAGTGTTAGTTGAAATCGAAACAGATAAAGTAGTGTTAGAAGTTCCTGCTACTGCATCAGGCATTTTAAAAGAAATAATTGAAGACGAAGGCGCAACCGTACTTTCTAAACAGTTATTAGCTAAGTTAGAAGAAGCTGATGCACCTGCTGTAGCGAAAGAAGAAGCAGCTCCAGCTGAAGCACCTGCAGCAACTGCCGATGCAAGCCCATCAGTTCGTCGTTTAATGCTTGAAGAAGGCATTGATGCGCGTGATATTAAAGGGTCTGGTAAAGGCGGTGTTATTACGCGTGAAGATGTAGATAACTTCCGTACATCTAAAAACAAAAAAGAAACAGAGCCTAAGGTTGATATCGTTGCCGCTGTTGCTGCACGTAGTGACAAGCGCGTACCGATGACACGTTTACGTAAACGTGTTGCAGAACGTTTATTAGAAGCTAAAAACTCAACGGCAATGTTAACTACATTTAATGAAGTAAACATGAAACCAATCATGGATCTTCGTAAGCAATACCAAGAAGTGTTTGAGAAAAAACATGGTATCCGTTTAGGATTCATGTCTTTCTACATTAAAGCGGTAACTGAAGCACTTAAACGTTACCCAGAAGTTAATGCTGCAATTGACGGTACTGATATCGTTTACCACAACTTCTTTGATATCAGTATTGCTGTATCAACACCACGTGGTCTAGTAACACCTGTTTTACGTGATACTGATACATTAAGTGTTGCTGACATTGAAAAGGGTATTCGTGAGCTTGCTATCAAAGGTCGTGACGGCAAATTAACTGTTGACGAAATGATGGGCGGTAACTTTACCGTGACTAACGGCGGTGTATTTGGTTCTTTACTTTCAACGCCAATTATCAATCCTCCACAAGCGGCTATCTTAGGTATGCATAAAATCCAAGATCGTCCAATGGCGATTAACGGAAAAGTTGAGATATTACCGATGATGTACCTTGCACTGTCTTATGACCATCGTTTAATTGATGGTAAAGAGTCAGTAGGTTTCTTAGTGACTATCAAAGAGCTTCTTGAAGATCCTACTCGCTTATTACTAGATGTTTAATCTTTAATAAAAAAGTTTATTCGCTGTTTATTTTTATAAGCAGCGAAACAAGAATTGTTTTTACACTCACGGCTTTCGAGCTATTAAGTTTAACTAAAACAGATGGAAATCAAACATGAATTTGCATGAATATCAGGCAAAACAGCTATTTAAAGAATACGGTTTACCGGTTCCACAGGGTGTTGCCTGTGATAGTGGCGAAGAAGCGGTTAATGCTGCGTCAAAATTAGGCGGAGATAAATGGGTTATTAAGTGTCAGGTACATGCGGGTGGTCGTGGTAAAGCGGGTGGCGTACAGTTAGTTGATTCAAAAGAAGCAATCCGTGAGTTTGCACATAAATGGTTAGGTCAAAATCTTGTTACTTACCAAACAGATGCTAACGGACAACCAGTTAATAAATTATTATTAGAAAGTTGTAGTGATATTGCTAACGAGCTTTATTTAGGTGCGGTTATTGACCGTGCTTCACAACGTGTTACGTTCATGGCGTCTACTGAAGGCGGCGTTGAAATTGAGAAAGTTGCTGAAGAAACACCTGAATTAATCCATACTGTTATAATCGATCCTTTGGTTGGCGCACAAGCGTACCAAGGACGTGAATTAGCATTTAAATTAGGTTTATCTGGTAAACAAATTGGTCAATTCACTAAGATTTTCTTAGGGCTTGCAACTATTTTTGAAGATAAAGATTTAGCGTTATTAGAAATTAACCCATTAGTTGTAACAGGTTCAGACGATTTAATCTGTTTAGATGGCAAAATTACTATCGACTCAAATGCAATGTACCGTCAAAAAGCACTTCATGCTATCAACGATACAACACAAGATGATGCTCGTGAAATGCATGCGGCTCAGTGGGAACTTAACTATGTAGCTCTTGATGGTAACATCGGTTGTATGGTTAATGGTGCTGGCCTTGCTATGGGTACTATGGATATGGTTAACCTACACGGCGGCAATCCGGCGAACTTCTTGGATGTTGGCGGCGGTGCAACTAAAGAACGTGTTACAGAAGCATTCAAAATCATCCTTTCTGATGACAAAGTTAAAGCTGTTTTAGTTAATATATTTGGCGGTATTGTACGTTGTGATTTAATCGCAGAAGGTGTTATTGGCGCAGTAGCTGAAGTAGGTGTTTCTGTTCCTGTTATCGTTCGTTTAGAAGGTAACAATGCAGAATTAGGTCGTAAGATCTTAGCTGAGTCAGGTCTTAATATTATTGCAGCAACATCATTAACAGATGCTGCTCAGCAGTCTGTTAAAGCGGTAGGTGGAAAATAATGAGTATTTTAATTAATAAAGACACTAAAGTAATTTGTCAGGGTTTCACTGGTGGTCAAGGTACTTTCCACTCAGAGCAAGCGCTTGAATACGGTACACAAATGGTCGGTGGTGTTTCACCTGGTAAAGGCGGTCAAGTACATTTAGGCTTACCTGTATTTAATACAGTACGTGAAGCAGTAGAAGAAACGGGTGCTACAGCATCGGTTATCTACGTACCAGCACCATTTTGTAAAGATGCTATTTTAGAAGCGATTGATGCAGGTATTAAATTAATCGTTACTATTACTGAAGGCATTCCAACACTAGATTTAGTTGCAGTTAAAATTAAACTAGATCAAGAAGGTGTTGTGATGATCGGTCCTAACTGTCCTGGTGTTATCACACCTGATGAATGTAAAATCGGTATTATGCCGGGTCACATTCATAAAAAAGGTAAAGTAGGTATCGTATCGCGTTCTGGTACATTAACTTATGAAGCTGTTAAACAAACTACAGACGAAGGTTTTGGTCAATCAACTTGTGTTGGTATTGGTGGTGATCCTATCCCTGGTTCTAGCTTCATCGATATTCTAAAATTATTCCAAGAAGATCCAGAAACTGAAGCAATCGTAATGATTGGTGAAATCGGTGGTACTGCGGAAGAGGAAGCGGCTGCATTTATTAAAGCAAACGTAACTAAACCTGTTGTTTCTTACATCGCTGGTGTTACTGCACCTGCTGGTAAGCGTATGGGACATGCTGGTGCGATTATCGCTGGCGGTAAAGGTACTGCAGAAGATAAATTTAAAGCATTAGAAGATGCAGGCGTGAAAACGACTAAATCACTTGCTGATATCGGTAAAGCATTACGTGAAGTAACTGGTTGGTAATCTCTAGCAGCTGTTTATTTCAGTAAAGCACTACGTGAAGCAACTGCTTGGTAATCTCTAGCAGCTGTTTATTTCAGTAAAGCACTACGTGAAGCAACTGGTTGGTAATCTCTAGCAGCTGTTTATTTCAGTAAAGCACTACGTGAAGTAACTGGTTGGTAATCTCTTAACAAGATTGCTTACTGTGTTGACTCACAACACAAGCCTCGCTTTGAACTGACCTTCAATAGCGGGGTTTTTTTGTCCCTAAAATTTAAACTCTATTTCTTGCGTTTAAGCTTCATGAAGGTGCTCTGGTAAAATATTTCTGTCAACCATTAAAGGGCTAGTCGATATCTTTAAAGTGTTACACAGAGTGACTGAAGTAGTTATTGGCTTAAATGGCTGCGAACATTGCATTTTATTTATATCTTTACATACCTCTTTATATAGCTCTTTTCATAGCAGCTTACGTATCATCAGGATAATAGTCTTCTAATAAAGTTTCTTATCATATTTATTCACAATACAAGCCCCAGTGGTTCTCTGTTTTTTATAAAAATTTTAAGTTATGCACTTATGATCTGAATCCAGCCTTCTTCAATAAACAGTAATTTTAAAATCATGACATCTTAATCATTAAACCACAGTCGATCTCATTGAAAACCGAGTACAGTTTGAGCAAAAATAGACGGTCGCTTCTTAAAGTAATTACTTATTACGAAATACAACAAAGAAAACCTTAGATTCAATTTGATATTAATAATGCTTTGCTTAATCTATTTATAATTGAGTAATTTGAATCGATTTCACTGTGTCCAGTAATTAAGTTCAAAAAATATGTCGGAAAATCTTGCATTACTTATGAGTTAGTAATTATTTTTTTCGAAATTATTATTATTAAATACATCAATAGCTTGCATTATATTTTTATATTATGTTCTAAATTAATTGTTAGTTTTTTAAAGTATTCCTTTATGTTTATTTAAATGACTTTTTGAAATTTTGTCTTTTATTTTATAATGTCATTTTATCTTCTTTGAATGTTTTGTCCCATTCATTATTCACCTTTAATGATACTGAATTAACAATATGTTGATTTTCTTTACATTTGTTATTAATTAGGTCCCTGAAAACCTGTATCTCATTGTTAAATATATAGATTTTCGAGTTGGCATATTTGATGCTAAACCAAGTGTAATACCAGTTATGTATATATCTGATATATATGCTTTTTTCTTAAGTTTTTTCTTTCTTACATTAAATGGAATAGGGGTGGAATATGGACATGTTTAATTTTTCAAACATAAAAAAAATGGGATTAGCAATCGGGCTATTATTTAGTGCAAGTACTTTTGCAGGTACAATCGTAGACACAGTAGAACAGAATCAATTTGTTGGCTGGTTAGATTCGCATACTTATCAGCACAATTTAAATGATGGTTTAGATCAAACTGGATCGTTTACTTTAGGAAGTGCTTTCAGTGGGTTCCTAGAAGTAGAAGTTACAGATGATAAAGATGGATTTTTCGAAGGGATATTCCCAGAAGTTATACTATTTACCGTTGAAGATTTTGACTTTGATAGCGGTGCCATTACATTTAATAATGGATTCTCTGGTGCATTAGAAGTTAATGCTTTAGGTGCTTTGAATGCTGATGGTTTACTCGATATTGTAGTGTCATCTTTATTGGGTGACTTTTATGTTGGGAAATCAACCTTAACAGTACAAGTGCCTGCGCCTGAGACTATGTTATTATTTGGACTTGCAATTGCAGGTTTAGCTGTTCGCCGCCAACGTCAATTACAAAAATAAATTCTATAGTAGTTCGTTCTACATTAAGAAAGCCTCGTTTTACGGGGCTTTTTATTTATAGTTACAAAATTTATTATGCAACTCTAGAGAATAGGTTTGTCTTATAGATCTTTCCTATTAGTTGGTAACAATAGCTATTGTTACCAACAAGATTGATCCGTTATCTAATAGAATTAGCATTACTCCTTTCAATAGATGAACCCCATAGAGATAAGTAAAGTGAGTATTACTATTTCTTCAGCTTTTACGTTATAAACTTCCTGTCATAATTTGTTTGTAGTAGTAAAATTTTAGATTTAATAGTGTGGTTTTTCGTTATTAGCGACAGTAGCTACTGATAGGCTTCTAGGCTATCATCGCATTGCATATTCACTGTAAAAAATTGGGATAGAGAAATGAATTTAATAAAATTATTACCGTTATTAACATTTACAGTTGCAATGCCTACTTTTGCGGCCGAAGTCAGTCAGATTAATGAAAATAACATGATCGGTAATTGGCGCTGCCAGCACCAAGCAGAAGAGCCAAAGACCAAAATGAAGGTAAAGGTCCACTACAATATCAATTACGCTAAGCAAGGGAAGTCGAGTGGGTCAGGTACTTTATTACTGAATATTCCAGGCATGCCTGAATTGACATTTAATGAAACCGATAAATCGTCATGGCAGTTAAAAGGAGATCAGCTTGTGATGTCATCCAGTGATATTAAATTTACTAATGTCAGCCATCCACAATTAGATAATTTCTTTAATTTTAATGATATTTTGCCAGATAGTATTAACGAGTCAGGTAAGGTATTAGCATTAACAGCTTCAACATTAACCATTAAATCTGAAGCTTATGGTGAAGTGTATTCCTGTGCCCGGTTAAAGGGTTAAAGGGTTAAAGGGCAAATTAGTTGTTAATTTGTCGCTAGCTTGAATTAATCAACAGGACATTTTGATAGTTAATGGGGATATGTAACCTCAAGTGTAAAGATTTACACTTGAGGTTTATATTTGCTATTCCATTTTAATTGCACGTAGGATAACGAACTTTTTGTTTTCTGCGATTAATTCACAGTTTCCAAAAATGCGCTCTAATTTATCTTGATAATCTAAATGGCGATTACCAACAATCACTAGTTCTCCATTCACTGCTAAACAGAAATGTGCATCATTAAACATACTCCAAGCGATATGGTCGGTGATTGCATGTTGTTGATGGAAAGGAGGGTTACATAAAATTAAATCATAACTACGTGCTTTAAATCCAACTAACCCGTTGTTTACTACAAAACGAGTATTATCAGAACGTTCTTCTTCAAAGTTTTTCAGCATATTAATACGTGCTGAATCTACTGCCATATAAGATTCATCAATGAATGTGATTTGTGCTTCTGGGTATGCTACTGCTGCTGCCATGCCAACTACGCCGTTACCACATCCTAAATCAACAACTTTAGTAAAATCACCTTCAGGTAAGTTATCCATTAGGTAACGTCCACCAATATCTAAATGGTTACGTGAGAAGACGTTCGCGTGGTTATGAATTTTCCAGTCAAAACGCTCAATATCCCAAGTAATTGCAATATCATCTTCTGGAATGTCTGTTTGATCAACGATACTGAATATCAAACGCGATTTTTTCTTTGCTAATGACGTTTTAGTGGTACCGATATACTTTTCAAATAAAGCCAGTGTTGATTTATGAATGGTGTCGGCTTTACCCGCTGCGACTACAATCGTATCTTTACCAATTACAGTACTTAATTGCTGTAATTGATGCTCTAAAAAAGACAATGTTTTAGGTACTTTTATTAATACTACTTTAACGTTATCTGGTAATGCCTGCAGACTATCTTGAATTAATAAATTGTCAGGATCACATTGATTACGTTGCATATTAAGTTTTATTGAACTTACTGATAAAAAAGAGTCTGAAACTACAGTTCTTTCAAGATCGTTAAAGTAACAGCTTAATGCACCAAAACCGTCGTTGATAATTAATAGTTGCCCATCTTCAGTAATGTATTTATTCAATTCATTTTCATTAAAATGGTTGATCAAGTATTCATCAGCTGAATCCCAAGCTTGTAATGTTTCGTTTTTTCTTCGTGGATGGCGATGTAATATTAAAGTTTGATCTGCAATTATTAATGCTTCATTCATAGCGTTTGCCTAATTTGGTGTGTGAAAAAATACTTATTTTCTTATTTTAACTTGCTTGCCCTATTAAGGTAAGTGATATTATTAATTGTATTCAAATGAAAAAAGGATAAATCCGACTGTGAAAACATCATTACCGTCTCATAAACTACTTGCGCATAAATTCATTAGAGCATTTGTGCTCTGTCTTCCACTCTATGCGTTAGCTGCTTGTGATAATAAGACGTCAGGATTTCTTGATGATATTTGGGAAGGCGATGAGGATGCAGTGTGTGAGGAAGACTTTACCAGTGTTGATTTTAAGCAAATTGCATACTGGTCTATCAGTGATGAAGAAACACTTGATGACATCGATTTTACTAAACTAACTCATGTTATTTATAACAAAATTGGTGTTGAATCTGATGGGGATTTAATTTTACCCACTGGGGATGATTTAGATGAATTTGAAGAGTTGATTGATACGGCACATAACTCGGGTATCTATGCCATGGCCTCTATTGGCAACGCTAGTGACTCTGCTTTTAACTCTATCGCAGGAAATACAACGGCCTTAAATAACTTTATCAATAACGTTGAAAATTTGATCAAAGATTATGACCTAGACGGCATCGATATTAATTGGCAATTTCCAACAACTGATGATGAAGGGGACCTATTTGAAGATTTAGTAAAAGAAGTTTCTGAACTGACTACCGACCAAGGAGTGCTGTTTAGTTACGTGGTCGACTCCGGTGAAGATGATGATGCAACTGATCAAGGTGTGCAAGAGAATGCTTTAGGTTACCCTGATTTTGTGAATGTGATGGCGCTTAATACAACTGACAATGACGACCTGCACTCTTCTTTAGAAGATGCACAAGATGCCATCACCTATTGGACTAATCGTTGTGTGGTAAAGAACAAAATAGTATTAGCAATTCCTGTTTACTCGCAAGGTGATGCCGTATTAGATTTTAATGATATTGTGACCGACGACCTTGATAACGCATGTGTTGATGAAGCGATTAATGTTGAAGGGCCAAACGGCAATACCTACGACAATATTAATTACAATGGTATAGCAACAGTGATTGCTAAAACAGAGTATGCACAAACCAACGCAGGTGGGGTTATTCTCAATGCTATTAACCAAGATTATGTTGAAGATACTGACTATTCACTATTGAATACAATGTATTTGCAGTCTATATATCAATCAAATGCAATTTGTGATTAAACATTCCTCCTTTATGGTTAAGTATTGAAGACTATTTCTAGTTTTTTTTATTGTTAAAAGGGCGCATAATAGCGCCCTTTATTTACCCTACTAACTATAAGGTCATATTATGCCGATCAATGCAGCTTTAACAGAACGTAGTAATGGATGTTGTGAATTATGTTCATCGACTAATGAACTGTCTATTTTCGAAGTGCCACCTGTTAAAGAACCTAACTCAGATAAATCAGTGTTAGTGTGTTCTACTTGTTTACCTCAAATCGAAAAAACAGTTGAGATGGATAATAACCATTGGCGTTGCCTTAACGATAGCATGTGGAGCCAAGTTCCTGCTGTGCAAGTAACTGCATTTCGTTTATTAACACGTTTAAGTAAAGCGGGTGAAGTTTGGGCTCAAGATCTATTAGATATGATGTACATGGAAGATGAGCAAAAAGCTTGGGCTGACTATGGTGTTGCTGCCGATGAAATTGAAGATGTTGCCCCAACGCGTGATTCAAACGGTGTCGTGTTATTAGCGGGTGATAACGTAACGTTAATTAAAGACTTGGAAGTAAAAGGCGGTAATTTTACTGCTAAGCGTGGAACGCCAGTGCGTAATATTTCGTTAACTGATAACCCAGAACATATTGAAGGGCGTGTTAACGGTGTTCGTATTGTACTGTTAACAACTTACTTGAAGAAAATGCCATTATTCGAAGATAAATAACGATTTAAGTTATTAAATATTAGAGAACATATTTAATATTAAGCCCGTTATGTGATTACTTTATGATATTTAAAGGAATTGCGTGATGGGCTTTCTAATTTCTGCGATACTAATAACAAATTAATATCATTTACAGGACGTAATATGCTTGAATATATCGCTTTAGGAATATTAGTATTTATATTCGTTACCTTATTTTATGGAATGGTCGCTATACATGACATTCCCTATAAAATGGCGAAGGAACGTAATCATCCACAACAAGATGCGTTACAAGTAGCGGGGTGGATCAGTTTATTAACTTTCCATATTCTATGGCCATTTTTATGGATCTGGGCAACGTCATACCGTCAAAATAGAAGTTGGGGTGGGACTGACAATATAGAATCAGTTACAAGCAAAGAAACCAACCTTCAATTGATTAACTTACAAAACCTTATCAATCTGCAACATCGAGTTGAAACGATCGAAACTGCCTTATCAATCAAATCCTCTGAAAAAGTGAAAGCAGTAGCTGAGAAAAATATCGCTTCTGAAGATGATATTGATTTTAAAGTCGATACTGAGGTAGAAGATTTTGATAAACAAACCTCACAATTATTCGAAGATATAGACAAATTAAACCTTGAACAACAGCAAGGAGATAAATAATGGATTGGTTTATAACGTTAAGC
>NZ_JALAAC010000045.1:0-23891 GCF_037546855.1 Vibrio sp. 1-Bac 57
TTAATTAATAAGTATCAAAATCAGTTAAGTCTGCGTTTATCTACTACTGTGTATTTCCAAAATAAGCCAATTGCAATGATGATTGGCGAATATAATCAATCACCTATCATTGCATTGCTCGATGCGCAGCAATACCAAGGCACTGGCAGTTATATTCGATTATTAAGTGAATACGGTAGCATATTTATTTGGGATTCCTTAAATAATCCAGAAGATTTCGATCTAGATAATGATCATGATGATCATTTACATTCTTTTCATTTAAATAAAAAAGTAGAAAATACGCCTTTCACCCTAGAGGCTTGGGTTGAGGGTGTTGATAATAAAAGCTTATTCACCTCTAAATGGTTTGTTTTATTACTCTCTTTATTGGCTATTCCAGTGTTTTCTAGCTTGTATTATTTGTTTTATATCGAGCGTAAAAATAGCCGACTACGAGCACAAATCCATCATTCAACAAAACAACAGACAGTACTTTCAACACATAATTTACAGTTAGAAAAAGAGGTTAGTAAACGAAAACTATCTGAAGAAAAGCTAGCCTTTCAAGCCACACATGATTCATTAACAGGCTTACCAAATAGAAGTTATAGCCTGCAAAAATTAAATGATGCCGTCAATAATTGCCAACGTAGCCGTAAAAAAGTCTTAATCATGTATATTGATCTAGACAATTTTAAACAAGTTAACGACACTTTGGGCCACGCCGCTGGCGATATCATTTTACAGGAAACGGGTAAGCGACTAAAACTAGCTCTTCGTAAAACAGATACCGTTGCACGTTTAAGTGGTGATGAGTTCATGGTGATCATTGATGAGTTACAAGATTTAGAACAAGCTAAAGAGCTAGCCGTTAAAGTCTTACATTTATTTGACCAACCTTTTAAAATGAATAAACATCTCTTCCATACCTCTACCAGTATTGGCTTAGCAGTTTTTCCTGATGATGCGACAGATGCAGAAAACTTATTAAAAAGTGCTGATATGGCACTTTACAAAGTAAAAGAGACAGGGCGAAATAACTTTAGCTTCTTTGAATCCAAGATGAATGACGATGTAAACCGCAAGGTAGCTATTAACGTTCGTCTACGCGCTGCACTTAAAGAAAATACCCTAGAAATGTACTATCAACCGCTTATTGACCTAAGCACTAAAAAAATTATTGGGGCGGAAGCATTGATGCGCTGGACAGATAGTCAACTGGGTTTTGTGCCACCCGATGAGTTTATTGCTCAGGCTGAAAAAAATGATTTAATTGACCAGTTAGGTAGCTTTGCTTTAAATACCGCAGCACACCAAGCAGCGGAATGGCAGAAAATTGCTCCCTTACAAATTGCGATCAATTTTTCTAGCGTACAATTTAGACATTGTGAGTCATTATTGGCAGAAATTCAGGAGATTTTATTAACAACCGGTTTACCACCAGAAAAATTAGATGTTGAAGTAACTGAAAGTTTGTTAATTAATCAAGAAGGCGAGTTATTTGATATGCTGAAGTCGTTACGTAATATGGGGGTCGAACTGAGTATTGATGATTTTGGCACTGGTTATTCCGCACTGAGTTACTTGCAGAAATTTTCATTTACTAAGTTAAAAATTGATCGCGCTTTTATCATGAACTTAACCAATAACAGGGCTGATCAGTCACTAGTTAAAGCAATCACTGCGATGGCTAAAGCGCTTAACTTAAAAGTCGTTGCGGAAGGAATTGAAGATAAAAAGCAAATGCAATTCTTAACAGGTCTTGACTGTGAGTTTGGGCAAGGCTATTTTTTTAGTCCCCCAGTGACGGCGGAGAAGTTTGAACGTTTATTACGAGATCAAATTAGTGCAGAAAGTTAAGGTTATGATGCGAACCTAGGAAACTAACAAGTTAAGTATTTCTTATAATCCTGTATTCACTAATAAGGCCAATATTCTATCGGTAGTTTATTGGCCTTCATTTTAGATTAAAGTTACTACTCACTCTATCAATACACATTTGCATTGATAAATACTACGAACAGCATGTTAGTTCTGTTGTTGCTCGGTTAATAACTCAGTTAAAGCTTGTTTGTAGGCTGCAACGGGCTGCGCACCAGATAAAGCACTACGGCGGTTGAAGACCACTGCAGGCACAGCAGAAATGCCTAACCGTTGCCAATATTCTTCTTGTTCAATCACTTGCTCACGCTGTGTCTTACTCTCTAGATGCTGCTTCGCTTGCTCTACATCTAAACCGACTTGAGCAACCTCTTCAAGTAACGTGGCACGATTAGAAACATCTTTTTTCTCAGTAAAAGCGGCACTAAATAGACGTAATTTGAATTGTGTTTGCTTGCCTTGCTCATGTGCATATTCAAGTAATACATGTGCATCACGTGTATTGACTATCTTCATTTTGTCAAAAAAATTAAATGTGAAACCCGCTTCAGCTCCACGTTGAGCAATGTTAAGGCGTGACTGCCTACTTTCTTCCTCTGAAGAGCCATATTTTTCTGCTACATGCTCTCTTAAGTCTTGCCCTTCTGCAGGCATATTAGGATTTAACTCAAATGGTTGCCATTGCAGTTCAACTTTATCTGCTACCTCTAACTCATCGATTGCTCTTTGTAAGTTTTTATAACCAATAACACACCAAGGACAAACAACATCAGAGACGATATCAATCTGAATTTTATTACTCATAGCAACCTCTATATTTAGCTCATACTCAATTTAAAAATAACAATTTATAATCACAATGAGTATTTGTAGTAACCAATATAGCTAAATAAGAACGATCGTTCAATAAATTATTATACGCTCCTATTAATTACTACCACATAGTAATTTAAAGTAAGAAACTTGCCCCTGTTAATGAAGAAACAAAACAAAGTAGCCGCTTAAAATACGATTAACATATAAGGAAATATAAGAGGATTAAAAAATTCTAACTTTAAAAATAGTGCTAACAACTAAAGATTCGCAACCTTAATTGTATTACAATAAATTCAAAACTAGCTCTATTAATCATTCTGAAATAAAGGTTTACTTGTGTCTCAGCAATCTTACATTAAGAAAAACTTATCTCTTGCATGGCCATTAGCACTAAATGGATTGCTGATGCAGTCGATGCTAATGATCGATACATTATTAATCTCCCCATTAGGGGAACTTCCTCTTGCTGCTATGGGTATTTCAACAGCTATTATTGCCGCTATTCTTGGTATTCAAATGGCATTAGCCAATGGAACTCAATTAGTATTGAGCCGTGCAGTAGGTTCAGGTAATAGTGCTTCGCTATCAAGAGCATTTGTATCAGGGCTGATTATTAACACTACCATTTCAGTCATGTTTTGGGTCATTCTGACGTGCTTTGAGCAAACATTAATTCATGCGATTACCAGCGACATAACCCTGCATAAAGAGATCACTAACTACCTAGATATCGCCAAATATATTGTTATATTTACCGCACTCACGCAAGTGATCATCGCACTGTTTAATAGCTTGGGGAAAACCCAAGTACCCTTTAAAGGTTACCTTATCGAACTGCCGATCAACGCACTGCTTTCGTACCTCTTTATACACGGCTATCAATTCACAAATACGCTTAGTTTAGAAGGAATGGGCGTTCAAGGTGCAGCGATTGGTAGCCTGATGGCGATCACAGTGAGGCTTATTTATTTGACTCTGTATATGTACTTGAGCAAAGAGATAACGATTACGTTACCGGTTAAAGACGTGTCAATGATACGAAATATTCGCCTACATTTTATTGAAATCTTCCCCGTTGCCGCCAACGTAATGTTCTTGGCAATGGGTATTACTGTGTATCAGTTACTGTACTCACAACTTGAAATCAATGCTTATGTAGCGATTACTTTAATGATGCCATGGATACGTGCGGGGACTCAGTTTATTGCTGCATGGTCACATTCAACAGCCATTACAGTAAGCCAAGCAATCGGATCAGGTAAAATGGATGATCTCGCTAAAAACGTTGATAAAAGCATCGATATTGCAGTCTTGATATCCATCCTATGTGCTGGTTTTTTTGCAGGCATCAGCTTATTCATTGCAAATATTTACCCTGATTTAGATGCCGAAACCTATCAAGCATTATCGATTATTGCCCCTCTTTATATCTTTTTACCGATAGTTCGCGGTTACAACACGGTGCATGGCAATGTGTTACGTGCATTAGGTAAAACAACCGCTGTTTTCAAAATCAACTTTACTGGCCAATGGATTATCTCCATTCCACTCTGTGCACTTATTATTTTTATGTTCGACGCTTCTATATTTTGGGCATTTGCGATACAACCCTTTGAAGAGATAGTTAAAGCGATACCTTTTAGGCAACTCGCCAGAAAATCTTTAGAGGAATTTGATTTAGAAAAAGCAAAAAATTTAAATCATGATTAAAAATGAACACCATAAAAATAGCGATTAAAGGAAATAAAAAGAGATTAATAGTTGAATTCAAGAAGCTTAAATAATCAAAAGTCGATTCGAATATTTGATCTCGGCATAAGTTCTGTTTTTTAGTATGTGATCAATAATACACATTTTATCATCTCTACTTCTTTTCAGAGAATGACTCCCTATGATGCATAGTTAATTAATATAGTATTACAATATAAAAATCATAAAAAGGGATTAGAAAATGAAAAAAACACTTATTCTTGCTGGTTCAATGTTGCTTGCTTTACCTACATTAACTCTTGCAGATGTTGCTAATAATGGCGTTTCAAGCGCAGTACCAGCTGACAAATTTGACATGCGCAATTGGAAAATTACCATTCCTTCAGATATCAACCAAGATGGCCGAGTAGATGAAATCGAAGGTGTTGCAATGTTGAGTTATGCGCATCAAGATTTTTTCTTTTTAGACAAAGATAACAATATGGTTTTTGAAGTACAAAACCAAGCGATCACCACTAAAAATTCAAAAAATGCTCGTTCTGAATTGCGTCAAATGCCTCGTGGTGCTGACTTTTCCATAGACACCTCAGACAAACTTAACCAATGGGCACTAAGCAGCCACCCACAAGCTAAAGAATATAGCGATGTTGGCGGTACTTTAGAAGCAACAGTTAAAGTTAACCATGTCGCTGAAAATGCAAAACACCCAGAACGCCCACCAGCCCACTCAGTTGTTGTTGGCCAAATTCATGCTAAGAAACATGATCAGTTAATTAAAGCAAAAACAGGCTTTGGTCACGGTAATGAGCCACTGAAAATTTTCTTCAAAAAATTCCCAGGACACCAATACGGTTCTGTTTTTTGGAACTATGAACGAAATCTAGAAAAGAAAGATCCTAATCGTATGGATATTTCATTACCTGTTTGGGGCAATACTTGGGAAAACCAAGCAGAGCCAGGTAAAGCAGGCATCGCTTTAGGCGAAGAGTTTAGCTATAAAGTAAATATTGAAGGCACAATAATGCACTTAACTTTTGAGACGGCTCGTCACAAACCTGTTAGTTACGATATTGACTTAAGCAAAGCATACGATGAAAAAGATCATGCTCAAGGTTATGCAGAAGATGATTTTTACTTCAAAGCAGGCGCTTATGGGCAATGTAGTGTGAGTGATAAGCATGCGGTTTGGGGAACTGGCTGTGAAGGGACAGGCGATTTTGCTAAAGATAAGAAAGACGGTAACTACAGTAGCGTAACATTCTCAGCACTTAAACTTAACGGTCAATAAAAAAGCGAATAATTAAATGATTAAAGAGTCTTTTGCTTTGCAATGGACTCTATTTTTATCTTTTAAAAAGTCGCTCTACTCCCCTACTCTATGACTCTTGATTCGGCTTATCCGTTTGTGTGATCACAGCCTCTAGTAGCTGCTCTTGCAACGTATTTTCTTCTGGTTTATCGTCAATGGACGCACTTAAATCACTGCTATCAACTGCCTCAGAATCTTGTAATAACTCTACCATTTCAGAAGCGACTTCAGGTACAGAATCAATAAAAGTACTCGCAACGTCAACTGCATATTCAGGAATATTCTCAACTACTTGAGTCAAATAGTCATTAACAGCTTCTTCAATACCTTCCGCTTTCTCTGCTTCACTTTGTTGTTCACTATCTGTATCCATTAAGTTATTTACATAAGCTTCTGCGACAGCATTAGACGATTCAGGTAAAGCCTCAGAAACTGTCAGTGCTAATTCTGCAGAGTATTCAGGTGAAACATCACTTAAGCGGCTATACAATTCAGTCGCTGTTTCCTGTGAAGCTGCTGCACTTCTATCGACTGGACGCATCTCATCTAATGAATCAGAAAACTCAGTCATATATTGCTCAGTCATTTCTAACAAGTCGGCCGAATCTTCGCCGGACATATTTTCAGCCGCTAATTCCATCACTCGAATACCATTATCTGGCATCGAATTAGCGATCGCGACAATAATATTAGTGAATTGATCTGGGTGATTTGCGCTTATCCAATCAACCAATTCTTCCGCTTGTTCAGGCGATGCAGTGGTCAATGCTTCGGCAATATGAATAGCCATTTCAGGCGCAGCAGTACTAATCGCAGCATATAACTTACCAATATTGATTTCCTCAATAGTACTTAAGGCCGCTGCTAAGTTGGAGGCATTATGTGGGTCTCTTAAAGCTAGCGCTTTAGCCATATTAACAGCAGCACCCGGATTTTTAGTCGCTAAACTAACGGCGACTTCGGCTTCAGCACTTGGCTGGTAGGCTGGTTCAGCATAATCGATACGTGGATCCAGTGCTGATACCGCGCCTGCTGGCGTCTGCATAACAAAATGATCTTGGTCTTCTTGCGGTAAAGCAGAACGTTGCTTCATGCGGATTAAGATAAAAACTAATAACGTAATCGCAACCGCAATAATAAAGGTAAATAATGCGTTACTACCAAATGCACCCATTGCGGCCGAAGCTAAATAAGGCCCCAGAATACTGCCAAATGCATAAATTACTAATAACGAAGACATGGCAGCTAAAATTTGCTCTTTTAATACTTTATCAAAGGTTTCAGACATACTCATTGGGTACAAACAAGCAGCAACACCAGTGATCAACGCAATTGAAAATAAGCTTAAATTGAACATATTTAATGAGAGTAGTAAAGGGATGCAAAGCGCTGCTAAAATAATAGTTGTGACCATACCTAGCATAATTTTACGTCGATCAAAATGATCAGAAAGGTAAGCAATAGGGAACTGTAATAGAATTGCTCCTAGTATTGCTGACCCCATAAAAATGGATAAGTTAAGATCTTTAATTCCATTATCACTGGCAAAGATAGGCAACATATTTAATAAACCAGCGTACAGTACACCACAGTAAAAACAACTCACTACCCCTAATGGTGAGAGTTTTGCAATAGTGAGCAAAGACATCGATTCACTATCTTCAATCTTAGGACCTTGCTGTTTACTAATCACAATTGGCGTGATCGCTAAGCTAAATAAAACCCCTGAAACAACAAATAACGTCATTTGATCGATAGGTGCAATAGCCAATAAAAACTGCCCAGAGAATAGTGCACTCATTACCACCATCTGATTAATAGAGAGTATTCTGCCGCGATTTTTTTCAGTTGCACTAAAACTTAACCAACTATCCAACGTCGCATTGGTACAAGCGATACAAAATCCCGTTAAAATCCTCATTGCCCCTAGAACAAGTGGATCGGGAAACAAACCAGACACTAAAATAGCAACCGAGGTTAAACTACCACACATCGCAAATATTCTAATATGGCCAACACGTTGTAATAACTTACGACTATAAACCGCACCCAGTAAAAATCCCACCGACAACATTGATAAAACAAGACCAATATTATTCAGGCTAACGCCATCACTTTGCATTCGAACAGGTAACAAAATATTGCTTAACCCATAACCTGTCATTAATAAAAAACAGCTTATTAGCAATAGAAAAAAAGGTTTAATTGTCATTATCACAGAGGGATTCTCTTATTTAGCAGCGCATTAAGTGCTCCTAAATAGTCACTCATATGCAGTGCACTTCAGGAGAAAGGGTATCGATGACCAATTGCTTAAACAATCGGCAAGAATGTTAAATATAAAGCAAAAAGCATTAACAAAAAAGGCCAACGTAACGCTTCGAGTATTATATTAAACCTTTTAATAATACATCGACTTAATTTTGTAGAACGATCAAACCTTTTAATCTCAAATGCATCATATGAAAATAAAAAACACACAAGATTCATCAAAGTAACTAACAAGTTCAATGGCATCTTTGCTTAAAAAATTGTTTTTGCAAATACTTAATGCAAAAGTGATCTGTTTTTCTTCATATTCTTTTTATTTATATAAATTTATTTTTTATAACAAAATATTACAAGAAACTTTCCCTTCACCATTGTGAACCAAGACTCCCAAGAGGATGATTATTAGATGATCATTTTTTATACACACAAAAATATCATTAACGTAACTTCAACATCATCAAATTTAATACTGAGGAGTATCTAAATATGAGCCAAAGTATCGCAAGTTTTATTACTCAAACCCTTGAACAAGCTGGTGTAAAGCGAATTTGGGGTGTAACTGGCGATTCACTCAATGGAATAAGTGATAGTTTACGAAAAATGGGCACTATCGAATGGTTAGGAACACGCCATGAAGAAGCAGCCGCTTTTGCCGCAGGGGCAGAAGCACACATATCAGGAGAATTGGCCGTCTGCGCTGGTTCTTGTGGCCCCGGCAACCTACATTTAATCAATGGTTTGTTTGATTGCCACCGAAATAAAGTCCCTGTATTGGCGATAGCCGCCCATATTCCCTCTTCTGAAATTGGTAGTAATTACTTTCAAGAAACACATCCCCAGGAATTATTTAAAGAATGCAGTGTTTTTTGTGAGTTAGTTTCTAATCCAGAACAAATGCCGTATTTGCTCGAAACAGCCATGCGCCAAGCCATCTTACATAATGATGTAAGCGTGCTTGTCCTACCCGGAGATATTGCACTCAAAGCAATGCCAGAATTAACTAAAGCAAAATGGAACGTACCCAAACTAGCAACTTACACCCCTGATACAGAAGATATAAAAACATTGGCAGCACACCTTAATAAAAGTAAAAAGTTAACTTTATTGTGTGGTGCAGGGTGTAAAGGATCGCATGATCAAGTTATTGCGTTAGCAGAGAAGCTACAAGCCCCGATAGTACATGCGATGCGCGGTAAAGAGTTTCTTGAATATGATAACCCCTATGATGTTGGTATGACTGGATTTATCGGTTTCTCATCGGGTTATCACGCAATGCAAGACGCGGATACGTTATTAATGATCGGCACCAGCTTCCCATATCGAGCTTTCTATCCAGAAAATGCCACTATTCTGCAAATAGATAACCAACCCGCATCACTGGGACGACATGCTCAGATTGATTTTGGCGTACTAGGGGACACCAAAAATACTGTTGCGTCATTGCTTGGGCATATTAAGGATGGCCGTGATAGCACCCATTTAAAAAAATGTGTTAAAAATTATAAAGAGTCCCGAAAGGATCTCGATTTATTGGCCAATGGCAAGACCTCACATAATTTGATACACCCTCAATACCTTACACGACTACTCGATGAACAAGCTGCTGATAATACCGTCTTCACCTGTGATGTTGGAACGCCAACCGTTTGGGCTGCTCGTTATTTATCGATGAATGGTCAACGCCGTTTAATTGGATCATTTAATCATGGCTCAATGGCCAATGCCTTATCACAAGCAATGGGAGCACAATCCTTAGATCGTAACCGCCAAGTGATTGCAATGTGTGGCGATGGTGGTTTTTCGATGTTAATGGGTGATCTATTATCGCTAAAACAACTCAACCTACCGATTAAAATCATTGTCTATAATAACCGCTCATTAGGTTTTGTGGCAATGGAGATGAAGGCTAGCGGTTACTTGTCAGATGATACCGATTTAGATAATCCAAGTTTTGCAAAAATAGCACAAGCCTGTGGCCTAAAAGGGATCCATGTTAGTAATCCAGAAAAGCTACCCCAAGCAATGACTGAAATGATGGAGCACTCTGGGCCAGTAGTACTTGAAGTTGATACGGCAAAACAAGAACTTGCCATGCCACCACAAATCAAATTTGAACAGGCAAAAGGTTTTAGCGTTTATATGATGAAAGCGTTAATTAATGGCAAAGGTAATGAAATAGTCGAGCTTAGCAAAACCAATTGGTCACGTTAAATACCTGCTCAGAAACTATAAAGCCCCTATATGTGGTGTGAAGTGACCCCATTAAGTTGTAATGCCGATCGGTTAAGGATCTAATAAGAAAACTTGAACGATCTTCCAGATAGATCATAATCCCTAATCTTATTTAAGGTTGGGGATTTTTTTTGTTTAATCAAGAGATGGAATTGGTGTATGAGTCATTTGAAAATAAAGAGGCTTACGACAGCGTATTAACAGCCATTGATTCTAAATGGATTGAAGAAGCATTATTTTGTACTCAAAAAGCGAGTGTTCGACGTCGCCGCTTACCTGCAGAGCAAGCTGTTTGGCTAATCATCATGATGGGGTTAATGCGAAATTGCTCAATAAAAGAAGTCTGTGGTTCACTCGATATTGCTTTGCAAACTAACCCTGATGAAGTCTATGACCATGTTGCCCCGAGTGTACTCACCGATTGTCGAAAGCGATTAGGTGAATCTCCCATGAGCTACCTTTTTAGTACAACTTGTGCGGCTTGGCATAAATCTATCATAGCTAAAAAACATAGTATCGGTTTAAACTTATTAGCCGTAGATGGCACGACCTTTAGAGCGCAAGACACGCCAGAAAATAGTGAAGCATTTGGTTTTATCTCAAAATCTAATCCTGTTTATCCGCAACTTCGTATGGTTTCTTTGCATTCAACGCATACTCGGATGCTACTTGGCGCTGCATTTGATAGCTGTAGTGTCGGCGAGATAACCCTAGCTAAACGGCTACTGACCGATATTCCAGAAGATTCATTAACCTTATTTGATCGTTGTTATTTTTCAGCAGACCTAATGCTCAATTGGCAGCAGTTCGGTATCAATGCACATTGGCTAACACCGGTAAAAAAAGCTATGCGGTATGAAGTTATTGATCGGTATGCCGATAATGATTTATTAATCGAAATGCCAGTATCCCCGCAAGCAAGAGCTAAAAACCCAACCTTACCAGAGACTTGGCAAGTAAGAATGATATGTTACCAAGATCCAAAGGGTGATATTAAAGGCTTTATTACCTCATTAATTGATCCGACACTGTATTCAATGGATGCATTACTATCTGTGTACTGGGAACGATGGGAAATAGAGCAGAGTTTTGGAGAGCTTAAAAATAATCAGCTTAATGGGGAAATAACACTACGAAGTCGTTTTCCAGAAGGGGTACGGCAGGAACTATGGGGGGTATTATTGGGTTATAATTTGATCCGACTTGAAATGGTTAATATTGCGCTAGAAGCGAAGGTTGAACCTACACGGATCAGTTTCACGGCAGCCATTTGTATTATAGATACGCAAATAAGAGCCTATGCACTATCAGGTAATGGCACTATTCCGAAAAAGCTTCAGCTTATGCGAGAAGATGTTAAACATTTTATTTTGCCCAAAAAAAGAAAACACCGAACGTTTTCACGTTCAGTGCTCTATATTCCATCTAGATATCCGTTAAGATATAAGCCTAAAATCTCTTAACCGAACGGCATTGCCCCATTAAGTTGGGGCTTTATTTTAAGTGGTAACAGAAAACAAAAAAGCATCGCGTAGTATGAGCTATAAAAAAATAAGCATGACGATGAATGACCCTTAATCTAAACTCTGTATAAGTAAATCGATACAACCTCATTATTCCACGAATTTCCAAGCTAAATCACCTTCCTAATAATCTGTCATAACATCGATAATTAATATATTGAACCACACAAAACTAACAACACGATACGATGTAAAAACTTTAACATTTGAATATTTAACCGTATTGCACTCGATGACCATGGGATGAGGTTATATAAAATGATGCTTAAGTCTATTTTTCTAATAATTATCAAAAAAAAGTAACCGGTTACATTGGCGATAATTATGCGTTATGATTACTCATTAGGATATAATATCTGTCGTTTATCCGAGTCTATTTTAGGAATATTAATGAGTACGATCCTTGACGTATGCAAGCTAGCTGGAGTCTCTAAAGCAACCGTATCCCGTGTTATTAATGGGATAGGTCAGGTGAAACCGTCAACTCGTGAGAATGTTTTTTCTGCAATGAAAGAGCTTGGGTATAGACCGAATAGGTTAGCCCAAGCATTAGCCACCAACAAAACACATACGATTGGTTTAGTGGTTTCGGATTTTGATGGCATTCACTTTGGTTTGTTACTTAAACAAGCAGCCGCTAGTGCAGAATTTGCAAAAAAACAATTAATCGTTACCGATGGACATAACGATCCAGATTACGAATATGAAGTTATTTTACAACTGGAAGCACAGTGTGATGCGGTTGTACTTTATAGCCGTACCTTGACTGACGAACATATACAACGCTTGCATGAGCAACTCACTATTCCCATTGTTGTATTAAATCGTAATATGCCAGAACAATGTTTTCATTCAGTTTCTTTTGAACAAGAAGCAGCGGTAACCATTATGATGGATCACTTGTTCGAAAAGGGACACCAAAAAATTGCCTGTATTACTGGTCATATGGGCAATCCAACGGGGAAAGCTCGACTTAACGGATATAAAAATAGTCTACAAGCCGCTAGTATCGATTTTAAAGATGAGCTTGTTAAGCACGGTGTTTACGATATGAAAAGTGGCTATCAAGCCTGTAAAGAATTATTAAATGAAGGTATTACTTTCACTGCGATTGTTGCTTTTAATGACTGTATGGCATTAGGCGCTTTAAAAGCATTAACCGAAGCGGGTATCAAAGTCCCCGAACAAGTCTCTATTACTGGCATAGATAATGACCCTGTTTCAGAGTTTTTCACACCAAGATTAACCACCGTTAAACTACCAATTACGGACATGACCAAACAAGCTATCGAATTGGCAATAACCCTATGCGACGAAACAAAACCGACACATTCTTATCAATATAAAGGTCAACTCATCGAACGTGAATCTGTAGCGTCAGTTTATACAGCGAACAACTGAGCAAGAATAATACCGTAATATAAAAAATTATCTTCATTAAGATTAATCATTTAACAGCACTTCTGCGACACAATAATGAACAAAAAATAATGCCATATCTGCCATGTTAAAACTGATATGGCATTGTTATAATGCGACTAAAGTGTGTCTCTATTAAAATGTAGTTTTATTAAAATACGCTTTATTAAAAAATGCTTTAAAGCTCTAGTTCAGAGTATTAAAGCTCTTCTCCGCGATTTTTAATCACACTATTATACCAATGGAAAGAGGCTTTCTTTTCTCGTTTTAAACCGTTTTTATGGTCTACATAAATGAAACCATATTGTTTTTTATAGCCATTCAACCAACTCAACAAATCAATGGCAGACCAAGCATAATACCCCTTAATGTGAGCACCACGACTGATCGCTTCTTTTACTGCACTTAAATGCTCTTTGATATAATTAATTCGTGGAATGTCACATACCGTATCTTCTATGATTGGATCTTCATCACCGAGACCATTTTCAGTAATATATAATTTAATTTGCCCATAGTTTTCTTTGAGCATATCCAGACCATCAATAAACCCTTGCGATGAGATCTCCCAATCCCACTTAGTATACTTTTTATCAGCCATCTTCACCGTACGATAAACCCCATCGTAACTTGGATTACCAGGTGCACCGGTAGAGTTTTCACGTGTAATAACACGCCCTTCAAGCTGACCTTGAATCTTTTCAATACGCATCGGTTGGTAATAATTCAATCCCATAAAGTCATTTAAGTGAGCCGCTTTTTTAATGACGGCTAGCTCTTCTGCAGTCCAGTCAGGTAGGTTACCTTCTGCGGTTAACTGCTTAACAACATACTCAGGATAATGCCCTAATAGAATAGGATCATAGAACCAGTTTAAGTTAAATTGGTTAGCATGCTCAGTAGCAAACAAGTTTGCTTCTGAGTCATCTACGCTAAAGGCAGGGCTAAATACATGACTCAATCCAATTTCACCAAATTGATTCAGTTTTTTATATGCAATAACCGTTTTAGCATGGGTATAAAAAACATTATGTATTGCTTGGAAGTATTTCTTAGGATCATTTTGAATACCCGGTGGGTGTGCGCCCGATAAATAACCTAAGTTACAAAATACAAAGGTTTCGTTAAAAGTAATAAAGTTTTTAACGCGATCGCCAAATGCTTCAAAACAAAGTTTTGCAAATACTAAATAAGCTTCACCAGTCTCTCTATTTAACCATGCCCCTTTTTTCTCTAACGGTAATGGCAAATCCCAGTGGTAAAGTGTTACAAAGGGTACGATCCCATATTTTAAACATTCATCAATAATGTTGTTATAAAAGTCGATGCCTTTTTGATTTACCTCTCCAGTGCCTTCTGGAAGTATACGCGCCCATGAAATAGAAAAGCGATAAGATTCCAACCCCATTTCAGCCATTAACGCTATATCTTCTTGATAGCGATTATAATGATCAATCGCCACATCACCATTAGTACCTTCAAAGGTTTTTCCGGGTATTTTAGTGAATTCATCCCAGTTTGTTGGACCTTTACCATCTTGATCCCAAGCGCCTTCTATTTGATAAGAAGCGGTCGCGGCACCAAATAAAAAATCATGAGCAAACTTCATTGTAGATCCCTTTTGAATTATAATTTTGTGATTAATCGCAGGCTCAACAAAATCGAGCCTGCCTTTCTATAAACTGTTATTGGAAATAAGGTTTTGATACCAGTAGAAGCTTTTTTTCTTAGTGCGCTTTAATACTTTAAGATCAAACTCTTCGCGATCTACATGAATAAAGCCATAACGTTTTGAGCACCCTTGATGAGTACTAATCAGGTCGATCGCAGACCAAGGGCTATAACCAAACACCTCAATACCATCAGTAATAGCAAGTTGAACTTGCTCGATATGTTGTGTCAGGTATTGAATTCGATAGTCGTCATTGATCTCACCGTTTTCATCTACTTTGTCAAAAGCACCAAGCCCATTTTCAGTGATAATTAATGGCAATGCATAACGCTCATAGATATCACGCATGGTGGTACGGAAACCGACGGGATCAATCTCCCATCCAAATTCGTTTTTTACTAAATGAGGGTTTTCAACCCCTTTATAAGCACCAACCTCACCAATGGTTATTTGTTGATCACCGGTAGAGTTGATATCACTTGCATCGCCAGAGCTTTCAGCAACGGTTTGTGAGTTGTAATAATTAAAAGCAATAAAATCAGGTTTAGCTGAGGCTAATATTTCCATATCGCCTTCGCTGATAGTTGGTGCCGCACTTCGCTCTTCAAGGAAACGCCAAGCCGTCGCGTTATAACGGCCATAAACTGCCATATCAAGATATAACCAGTTACGTACAGCGGAAAAAGTATTTGCGGCTAACACATCTTCGGGCTTACATGATGCAGGATAAATAGCCGAGATATTGGGTGCAGGTCCAATTTTTGCGTTCGGTAACAGTTGATGACAAAGTGACATTGCTTTCGCTTGTGCCACCAGCATATGATGATTTTGTTGGTACAAGTCTTTCATTGGGTTAGTTGCATCAACATGCTTAGTGCCCAATGCATCGCCATGTAAGATCATCATGTTTTGTTCATTAATAGTTAGCCAGTATTTAACGCGATCACCAAAAGCTTCAAACAAGGTTTTGCTATAAAGTGCAAAAGCATCCACCGATGCTCTATTTGACCACCCTCCTTTTTCTTGTAATCCATAGGGTAAGTCAAAATGGTACATCGTCGCGATCGGCTCAATACCTTTAGCAATTAATTCATCGATTAAGTTACTATAAAACTCAAGACCTTTTGCGTTAACCTGACCTTCTCCTGTTGGGAAAATTCTAGTCCAAGCGATAGAAAAGCGATAAGCTTTTAAACCTAGCTCTGCAAATAATGCAACATCTTCTTTATAACGATGATAGTGATCACTTGCGACTTTAAAATCAGTTGTCCCTTCAACGACATTACTCATATCAATAACAGAAGGACCTTTTCCATCTTCATCCCAGGCACCTTCAACCTGATACGCGGAGGTCGATCCTCCCCAGAAAAAATCACTTGGGAAATTTTTAAGTTTTGACATATAAACTCCTCATTATTTCTACAGCTTAAAATGTGAATGGCTTAGCTAGCTACTCGCTTATTATTAGATTCTTACTCGCTTGTTAATCACTATTTAAGCTTTCTATGGATATCAATTAATTCTTCAATTAATTCTCGCGCCAACATGGCTGTCATAATATGGTCTTGTGCATGCACCATGATTAAATTTACCGGTACTTTACCCTCACCTTCATCCAATCCGATAAGCTCAGTTTGCACTTTATGTGCACGCTTTGATGCTTCTGTCGATTGAGCAAGAAAATCGTCGACTACATCCCATTCACCTTTTTTAGCTGACATCAAAGCTTGCATCGCTAAACTTTTTGATTCACCTGCATTGATGATTAACTCCATCACAGTCATTTCTAAATCCATGTTAAAACTCCACTCTTTACTGAGAAGCTACCTTTAGTAGCTTCTTGTGATTCAGGGTCATTAATAATTCTTGGTTAATAGTTATCGGTTAACCATCAGTACTAACTTGCTATCGCTTCTTTAGCTTCAACTTCAGCAGTCTCTTCAGAGATAAGTTGCTTCTCATAAATTTTGAAGAATGGGTAGTAAAGCACCATATTGATACCGATAAGAATGAACACTAATATGGCATTATTGATCTGCCAACCAGCCCCCCATGCAGCACCGATTGGTGCAGGCGCAGTCCAAGGTACTAATGAAATCGTTTTACCAATTAAATTCCAACTTGCTGCGCAATAAGCGATAGTCGCATTCACCATAGGGATACAAACAAACGGGATAAACATAGTTGGGTTCATCACAAATGGTGTACCAAATATAATCGGTTCATTAATGTTAAATATCGAAGGTACTAAGCTTAATTTACCAATCGCTTTTAGGTGAGCTGATTTACTACGTAAATACATCAAGACTAAACCAAATGTTGCCCCAGAGCCGCCCAAGGTCACAAAGAAAGACCAAAATGATTCTATAAAAATATGTGGTAACTCCATACCAGCCGCTAATGCTTCTTGGTTTGCACCTAAGTTAGAAAGGAAGAACGGTGCCATAATGCCGCCAACAATCGCAGCACCATGAATGCCTGCAAACCAAAGCACGTGTGCAACTAATACCGCTAACAAAATAGCCGGAAGCGTGTCAGATGCAGAGATTAAAGGTTGAAACACTGCCATGATTGCACCTGGGATAATCAAGTTAAATTCATGTTGTACTAATAAATTAATTGGATAAATAGTTAAGATGATAATCAATGCAGGAATTAATAAATTAAATGACTCACGAATCTTATCTGGCACTTGCTCTGGCATTTTAAAGCCAATGTTTTTTCGATTAAGGAAATAAGCTAATTCTGTCACTAAAATTGAGATGATAATGGCAGTAAATATCCCTGTACCTCCTAGATATGAGGCAGGAAGTACACCCTCTTCCATCGGTGCAGAAATTAATAAAAACGTCATTAACGCTAACATACCTATTGATAAACCATCGAGTTTGTAGGTTTTTGCTAAGTTGTAAGCAATACAAGTACAGATATAACAGGACATAATGCCCATCGTCATATGGAAAGGTGTCATGATTTCACCAAAGTACTGCTTAGATAACCCCAGCCACCATTTGCCAAAGCCAAAAGTGGTTTCCGGTGAAAATGGTGGGAAAGCAAAAACGAGTAGGAATGAGCCTACAATCATAAAAGGCATCGCACCAATAAACCCGTCACGGATAGCGCAAATATGTCTTTGAGAAGCAAATTTTCCAGCGATCGGCGTTAACGTGTTTTCTAAAAATTCAAAAAATTTGTTAGACATCTGATAGCCCTCTTTAGTTAATCATCGCTAATGCGTCAGCTAAGATTTTTTCACCTTTCATCATGCCATAATCCATTTGATTAATTACCGCAATCGGCTTACCTGCTTGATCAGCCTTAACCTTAAAATCATTTAATTTATATTTAATTTGAGGGCCCAATAAAAAACAATCGTATTCCGTTACATGTGAATCAAACTCTTCTAAACCAACAGCATCAATTTGGACTGCAATGCCTTTGTTAGTAGCAGACTCACGCATTTTTTTAACAACCATACTGGTTGACATACCAGCAGCACAGCAAAGTAGAATTTTAGTCATAATATTTACCTTTAGTTGAATGTTTATTTTAAGAATTAGTTATCATGTTTATGCTCACAACTTAATGTAACCGGTTACAGAAACCGATTACAGTAAGCGGTTACATTTTTGTGACTAAGTTCGTTTTATTTTAAGTAATTATTTATTTTTTAGTAATTTGTGGATTTTTAGAAGATCTATCACAGAATAATGGACAAGGTATGTGCTTGTTTCCCACCACAAGCAATGTCGATTTGTAGTTCTCACTCTTTCGACTGTTTTTTTAGTGTTTAGAAAAATGGCGTTAGCTATTAAATGTAAAATAATATTTGATAGAAAGCGCCTAAAACGATCCGACAGTAGACAGTCAAACTTGAATGGCACTGTTAATCATTAAAAACCCTCAACCTATATATGATTGAGGATTTTTTATTGATGCTTAATTTGAATTAAGCAGCATGACCAATATTTTATGAAGCCCAACAATAATTGAATAAATAATAAAATTATTTTTCCTGCTTAACACGTTAATAATACAAATAATATTTGTATTTTACACAAAAAAAGCCCCGATATACGGGGCTTCATGAGAGTTAATGAACAATTAGAAACTAGCTAAAACACTATTCTATATTTTGTACCTTAACGTTGATTATAATAATTAATTCATTTTAAATCATATGTTTGTGGCTGTGTTTTATTTAATTTATATTTTTAACCACCGATTTAACCACCATTGATTATCCAGCTATCCATTTTGGTTATTCCTTGGTGTTCACATATTGTGAACTAAGCTTGGTTTAGGTATAGTGTTCACATATAGTGAACAAACTGGATAGTACATGCACGTTATAAGTAAGCAACCTTTTGAAAATGCGAAAAAACTCTATCCAAACGATTCCGATGCACTAGATGCAACGTACAAGGTGTTAAAAGAGAGTAAGGCAAAAAGCCCAGATGAGCTACGAAAAGTCTTTCCGTCACTAGACAACTTTAAATACGTTGATAAGTGGTGGGTGATTGATATTGGCGGTAACAACTTAAGGCTTATTGCATTTATCGAATTTGTTGGAGGTCGATGCTTCATTAAGAACATTGTCAGCCATGCCGAGTACGACCGTATTACAAAGCAATACCGTGAAAAGAAACTGAAGAGGTAACACTATGTTAGATATCGCTGTGTTAGACAAAGCCGCTAATCAACTGAACCAAGTTATGCCTTGGGTGAGTGGTATCTCTTCGCCTGAGCAATATCAAGAGCTGATTGCCACGATGGAAGTACTTGTCGAAGATTATGACGCTCATCAGCCAGTGATCGACTTGATGTTTCCGGTGATTGAGAGGTATGAAGAAGAAGCTGAGCAGTTTAGTGAGTTTAATCAAGCTATTGATAAGCTTGAGCCAGGAATCGCCATGCTAAGAGTTGTCATCGATCAGCACCAACTGACGTTAAGTGATTTCAAAGAAGAGATAGGTGCCAAATCGACGGTATCGATGATCTTAAGCGGGAAGCGCGCTCTAACGCTCAACCATATTAAGGCACTATCAGCGCGTTTTGGGGTGCCAGCTTCGTTGTTTATCGGCTAGTGGTAGTTTTGGCTATCGTTAATAAAAACCGAGATACTCATTCTAATAGCGTAGCTCTTATTAGTGGTTTCTCGGTTTTTGTCAAAGCACGAAGTGACAACAATACGCCAAAAGTTAAGGTGCGGTTACTTGCTAAATCCCCGATTTTTTAAGAACTTCATTGAGATGACCGATTTATACCTATGCATTAAATGGACATATCAGTGGCTATTTTTCACTTAGTGTAACTATAATGGATATTATTGTATCCATTAAGGCTGCGCATGAACTTTTCACTTTTAGATGATACCGATGTAAGCCAAGCTTTTGCTATTCATCTGCGGGGTTTACGCAAACAAGCGAAGCTATCGCGAGAGGCGCTAGCCCAGCGTAGTTGTGTACCTGCTTCGACCATAAAAAAGTTTGAACTTACCGGACAAATATCATTTCGTCAGCTGCTGCTTTTGTGGCAGTCGCTGGATTCACTAGACAGGCTTTATCAACTGACACAAACAACGGCTGACCGTACCGCTTTACCGACCAGTATAGAAGAGGTGCTTAAAGATGAGTTTTAAATCCATTCAAAAGTTGAATGTGGAGCGCACTCTCACAACAGGCGAAACTGTATCTGTGGGTATATTGGCGCAAAACCGTCAGGGTGTTTTCTTTCAGTACGATGAAAGTTATCTAAGCACGTTTGGCAATTTATCCCCTTTTACTCTTGAAGGAGATGTGCGATTACAGCAAGCACCGAAAGGGCCACACCAAGGCATTCACGGCGTTTTTGGCGATAGTCTTCCCGATGGTTGGGGTTTGCTGTTGCAAGATCGAGTATTCCGCCAACAAGGTATTTTGCCAGCACAAGTAACAGCAATGGACAGGTTGGCTTTTGTCGGTCAGCAAGGAATGGGGGCATTGTCTTTTACACCTGTATCAGAGCTATCATTAGAAAATCGTTCAGATATTGATTTGGAAACACTTGGTCTTGAAGCCCAAACCTTGTTCGACCAGTCCCTCTCTGATGAGTTAGACGGTAGCACTCAGCAAGTGTTAGCAACCTTGGTAGCCGTAGGTAGCTCCGGCGGTGCTCGACCTAAAGCGCAAATTTATATGCCTGCTGGCGACGCGACGCAATGCCGCACCTATGCACAGCCTGGCGATGAAGCATGGTTAGTTAAGTTTACTTCGAAGAACTTAGCATTGGGCCACGAAGAAGGTTTGTGTGAAGCGGTCTATTTAGAAATGGCTGAATTCGCAAAATGTCAGCCACCGATGTGGCAGTTAATTGAAGCTCCTACAAGTAGCGGTGCTAAAGCATGGCTTGCGTTAAAGCGTTTTGACTATTTACCCGCGAAGGAGAAGGCTGGACGCTTACATATGCACAGTGCTTGCGGCTTATTGGATGCAGACTTCCGAAGCCCTAGCTTAGATTACAGCGATCTGATTAAGGCCAGTCGTCAATTGTGTAAGTCACCCGCTGCTGGGCAACTTCAATTTCGTCGCGCAATGTTTAACTTATTTTCCGCGAACCAAGACGATCACAGTAAAAACTGGGGCTTTTTACAAGCCGATGATGGTAGTTGGCAACTCGCACCATTTTACGATGTAACGTTTAGCCCTCACCCTTTTAACGAGCATGCGACTGCCTTTGCCGGATACGGAAAAGCGCCACCACTCAAAGTGATGCAAAAGTTGGCTGCTAGTGCAGGCTTTACTAATTGGAAGAAAGCACAGCAATGCATTAAAGAGGTAGTGGATGCCATTAGTCAGTTTAGGGCGCTTGCTGAGGAGCATGGGGTGAGTAAGACCACTGTGTTAGCAATAGAAAAAACACTCGCAGAGCGCAAGCAAGAGAACGCAGCGCTACTTATCTAGCCAGTAAACTAAATAAACACAGATATATTTCATTTCCCTGGTTCAACTTATAATCAGGAAAAACTATGGAAATCATGCAATATCAAAATGAACGCTTTCTTCGTTTGAATGAAGTAATTAGCATAACAAGCCTGTGTAAAAGCAGTATCTATAACCTTATAAAATCGGGTAACTTCCCGAATAACATAACTGTTATGGGTAAGCGTAAGGCCTGGGTAGAAAGTGAAGTTCAAAACTGGTTACTGGCAAGAATAAACGAATCCCGCCAGTGCTAAAATCAAGTTATGTCGCTACCAAAAAGTAAATGTTGGTAGCGCCTATTTTTTGTTTTTAATAAAATATTGTGCTGGTTATATATTTTTATTAGCTATTTTAAAAGAGATCATCTCTAAGTGAATATTTAACAAGCGATTGATTTTTATCCGCTCAATAGTTCCCCTTTAAGTCTCATCCTTAATTTAGTTCCAAAAGTAAAGCTTACAGGCCAAGTTAATTTATGCACTTTATTGGCTTGTTGTAAGCTTTTCAATTGCTTGTGTTAAAACGGAATTTTGTTTTTCTAAAAACTCAATTTTCTTTTCCATCTTGACCAAGTCAGCTTTTAAATGGGCTTGGTTTTGTATTTTTTCTAGCTGGCTTTTTAACGCTATATTCGCTTTTTCTAGTTGCGCCATCTCCCTACTTACTAGACTACCGTCAAATAAAGAATCGATAGATTGCCCAACATTAGTAAACTGATTGCGCCTTTTAATTTTTGTGAGCATAGCAAAAGTGTCTTTCTTGATATTAACCGTTAGTTGCTTGTGCTTAGTTTTTTTTCTTCTTTTGTATTGTCCCCAAGCTCGCTTCATTCTGATAAGAGTGTTTTCTTTATCGAGTATATTTTGAACATCTGAGCAGTACGCTTCTAATTGTTGAAGTAGACTTTTTTCTGTATTACGAGTGAGTAAATGTTTCGGTGGATACCCTAGCTTTTTAAAATATTGCCCAGTCCAACGAGTCATTTCTTCGTCAGAAAAATCTATCCATTTTATAAGTTCATCATTTAAAACAGTGCGCATAACTAACCTTAAAACTAATATGTTACATGAAGCTTTACATGTAATAGGGTGCAAATCAAGTTATGATGTATTACACTTATAATAGGTATTATGTGTGAAATGGAGGTGTGATGCTAGATGCGTTTGAAGGAAGAAATGAGATAAAGGCCCAAGATAGGCTTATCTACCTACGGTGGCTTTGGTTAGTTCACAAAGATGAAAATAAAGGAATGTCTATTGCTGAAATAGCCAGCACGCTAATGCTAAGTGAATCGACAGTAAGAAACGCGATTGCTCGCTTAAATACCAATGACTATTTAGAGATCACGAGGAATGAGGAAAAGGCGTCAGAAAAGATCTATAAGTTAAAAAACACTCATAACATACCAGTATTTTTTTACGGTAAAAAAGCAAATTACATACAAGCCTTATTAGGCGTTAATGATGATTTTACTAAACTAACGGCTGAAAGCTTGGCCCGAAAATTTATGAAAGCGGCTTTAGTCATGCTAAGCAATGATATTGGTCTAGTTTCAAATATAGGTCTCAATAAGTTAGCTGGCTTTACGGGCTTATCATTATCAAGGGTGCGTAAATTTATAGATGAGTTACTCCATGAGGGACTAATTTTAAAATTTATAGCAGGAGGCAATGCTCCAAATTTATACCCAAAATGTAAGTCAATTTTAATTTTAAACCCTCGTTATTTTGGCGGCGCCTTACTAAAGATAAATAACTTTCCAGAAGAGAGATTGTTTGGCTTAAAAATAAATGAAGAGGTAAGTAAAGCGCTAAACAAGCGTAATCGTAAAACGGGCAAAACTACTCTTGAAGCTGAAGTGCTGGCGCTAAATAAACACAGATTAGCGCAGCGAATGTATCACTATTTTTATGAGTTAGTAGCTGAGAGTGTGGCTGAACGCGCACCACTTAAAAACAATCAATTAATTACTTATATGTTAGCGCAATCAACTAACACTGAAGTGAATGAAGCTATTAAGTCATCTTGTAGTGAAGCTGTAACTCAATACGCTGACTTTTTACTTGCGCTGGTTACCCAGCTAGAAAAAAGCATGCATTTGCTAAATAAAAAAA
>NZ_JALAAC010000046.1:0-23196 GCF_037546855.1 Vibrio sp. 1-Bac 57
GTTATTTGATATTTAAGTGCAGTTTTAACATCTCCAAAACGGCGATAACTATTTGCTAACTCAGCTAAATTATTATTAGCCTGATAAGGTAAGTTAAGCGATTCATACATATTTTGCGCAACAATCAAGTCTTCAAGTGCATCAGTAAAATTGCCTAGATAAGACAATATTGAACCTCTAATACTTCGACCGTCGGCAATTAAACGAGGGTTTTCTATCTGGTAAGCTTGTTTAATAGCGGTATCAATTTGGGCAACGACTCCTTCATTGTCACCCAACATATGAAGGTACCAAGTTTTGCAATATTGCAAATCAATTTGAACCGGTGATGTTGAAGAATGCATGAATATTTGCAGGTATTTATCTGCATAACTGATAGCAGCTTGGATATCTTCTGTTGTTTCCTCAGGTAAATTCCAACAATTAAGGCGGATATAGCGTTTTTGCCGAGTAACATCATCTGCAGCCAAAATAGCTTTGTACTTATCGAGTAACTCACGGTTATTTTCATCAGATATAAAATAGCCAGTTTCTAACAAGTTATAAATTTCATCGGCTTTGGGGTTGCTTAATGCATTTGCACTTGCGTTAAAAACGAAGCTTATTGTAAAAATTATAATAAAGACGTGAAAAATAAGTGCTGTGAATGATTTTGCCAAGTGACACGCCCTTCTTCATCTGATTTTAATCTTAAAGTTACACTAATTTACATTATTAGCATCAAAAAAATATCGCTACACTTTAAATTTTTACAACTCTTTAACATCGCATTCATTAACACATTAGCTCTCTGATGTTTATATAATGCCTTAATTAATAGGCTTTCAGAGATATACTACTCCCTGCAGACAACAGATAAATTATTATCACTTTTTTATATATCTATATTTTATAGGCAACTACCCCCGCTCTTTCAGAATAAGTTATCACCTCTAATTTTTAGTGAGAGATGACTAAAAATTAGAGGGACACTTTTTTCTTGGACAGCTAATTACTTTTAAAATCAAATCGTAGTTAAAAAGACTATATTCATTAAACGTAAAAATAACGTAAATCAAAAAGTGCTCTAAATTAGTTTTTATAGATAATGACAAAAGCTTTCAATAATTTATGCATAAAAAAAGCGAATACTGCTCTCACAATACTCGCTTCATAGATAGTTGTTTGGGGTTTCCAACTAGAATGAACGTACTCACCGCTAAAAATAACTTTCTTAGCTAACACGCTCAAACAATAAATCCCATACGCCATGACCTAAACGATGACCACGAGATTCAAATTTAGTTAGCGGACGCCAGTCTGGACGAGGTGCGTAATCACCTTCTGAACTAATGTTTTTGAAGTTGGTTGCTGCTTGTAATACTTCTAACATATGTTCTGCATAATTTTCCCAATCAGTTGCCATGTGAATAACACCACCAATCGCTAATTTAGGACGCATGTTTTCAATAAACTCAGGTTGTACGATACGGCGTTTATGATGACGCGCTTTATGCCATGGATCTGGAAAATATAATTGAAACGTCGATAAGCTTTGGTCAGGGATCATAAACTCTAATACTTCAACGGCATCATGATTCATCACGCGTAAATTAGTTACGCCAGCTTCACCAGCATCCGCTAAACATGCACCAACGCCTGGCCCATGTACTTCAATACCTAGAAAGTTTTTCTCTGGTGCATTTAAGGCCATTTCAATTAATGACTTGCCCATACCAAAACCAATTTCTAATACCACTGGGTTATCGTTACCGAACAATTCAGTGAAGTTTAATTGCTTCTCTTGGTAATCAACACCCATTGTTGGCCACAAATCATCGATCGCAGTTTGCTGACGTTTGGTCATTCGGCCTTCGCGCTTTACAAAAGAACGAATTTTACGAATATATTTTTCTTTAGTGCTTTCAATGCTGTTTTCTTCTGTTCCATTATCTGTCGCAGACTGGTCGTGCTCTGTCATTTTTTTACCTTTAATTGGTCAGCTATAACTGTAATTGGGCTAATGATATCACTTCCATTGATTATGAGCTTAAATTTTAAACAAAGAACTTCAGCCAATACAAAGCAATATTCCCTGTAAGCAATTGTTCTGTTTATAAAATTTTTAATGCTGTCATGGTTTAGTAAAACCAATTAAATTACTCAGCTATTTTAGTGGAGTGAATATTTGCCGTGCATTATGCAATGTTATATTAATTGTGCAACTCTGCTAGACTGTTGCTCTTTTTTATTAGCGAAGAGTTTCTAGTGAGTGAGTTGCATTTTAGCCAAAGAATCAATGATTGGCACCAACAACATGGCCGTAAAACCTTACCATGGCAGTTAGACAAAAGTTTGTATAAGACATGGGTCAGTGAAGTGATGTTGCAACAGACTCAAGTGGCGACAGTGATCCCTTATTTTAATAAGTTTATGCGTTCATTTCCCTCTATTTCATATTTAGCGAATGCCCCTATTGATGAAGTATTACATCATTGGACAGGGTTAGGTTATTACGCACGTGCCCGTAATCTGCATAAAGCTGCACAGATTATTCGTGACCAATTTGATGGACAATTTCCTGAACAGTTTGACGATGTGATTGCATTACCGGGCATTGGCCGCTCAACAGCTGGTGCAGTATTATCGTTAACTTTGAATAAGCATTTCTCTATTTTAGATGGCAACGTAAAACGTGTTTTAACACGCCATCAAAAAATTGAAGGTTGGACGGGTGAAAAGAAAGTTGAAAACAGGTTGTGGGCACTCGCTGATTCGGTAACGCCAGCAAAAGATACCAATGTTTTTAATCAGGCCATGATGGATATGGGCGCGATGATTTGCACACGAAGCAAACCAAAATGCGATCAGTGCCCTGTCGCCGATGATTGCTTAGCATTAGCTGACGATTGCATGACTGCTTATCCCACACCTAAGGCGAAGAAAAAAATCCCAGTTAAAACCGCGGTGATGTTGGTACTTAAAAATAAAGAAGGGCGAATACAGCTAATACAGAGGCCGCCAGTTGGAATATGGGGTGGTTTATGGTGTTTTCCTGAATTTACAGATAGTGAAGCCGCTTTAGCGCATTTAATTGAGTTAGGTATCAACAATTATCAAACAACAGAACTAGCGACTTTTCGCCATACTTTTAGTCATTATCATTTTGATATTTCACCTATCTTGGTGGACTTTACCCAACAAGAATTAAATCAAGTAATGGAACAAAATGACCAGCTTTGGTATAACCTACAACAACCACAAAAAATTGGATTAGCCGCTGCCACAAAAAAGATATTTGCTGCCGTTAATAAAATCACGCACAAGGAATAAATAATGTCTCGTACTGTATTTTGTACTTATTTAAAAAAAGAAGCACCGGGTTTAGACTTTCAATTAATTCCAGGTGAAGTTGGTAAACGTATTTTTGATAATATCAGTAAAGAAGCTTGGGCGGGATGGCAACAAAAGCAAACCATGTTGATTAACGAAAAGAAACTAAAAATGCTCAATCCAGATGACCGAGCTATTATCCAAGAAGCAATGATTGGTTATTTGTTTGAAGATAAAGATGTAGAGATTGAAGGTTTCACACCAGAGAACAAATAAGTCTATGTTGTTTGTGACTACATTTAGAGCACATAATGCTCAAAGTACGAACAAACGCATTAAATTATGAATAAATGCGTAAAAATAGGTTGACGCTCGACGCTAAAATCTATTTAATACGCCTCGTTCCTGATTCATTAGCTCGGTCACATAGATTGAAGTTATAATCATTAACAAGATGCTTCGTTAGCTCAGTCGGTAGAGCAGAGGATTGAAAATCCTCGTGTCCTTGGTTCAATTCCGAGACGAAGCACCATTATTTAGTTTTACTGAAAAGATTTATTTCAATCAGTAAAGAGAGTGAAAAACTCTCACCAAGTGGTTCATCTTTTAATATCAGAGACGAAGCACCATTATTTAAGTTTATTGATTAGTCGATAAATAAGAGCGAAAGCTCAGAACGGTTTATGTGCCGACTTAGCTCAGTAGGTAGAGCAACTGACTTGTAATCAGTAGGTCACCAGTTCGACTCCGGTAGTCGGCACCATTTACAAATCATCGTAAGATGAAATTTATTAACTTTGTTAGTAAATAAAAGTTTTGCTTCGTTAGCTCAGTCGGTAGAGCAGAGGATTGAAAATCCTCGTGTCCTTGGTTCAATTCCGAGACGAAGCACCATCATTTAAGCCCATAGTAATTTATTACTATGGGCTTTTTTGTATCTAAAACGGAAATGTCCTTGGTTTAACTTTTTGTTTAAAAATCAGCAAGACGAAGCACCATCATTTAGGCCTCAAGCATGAAAATGTTTGAGGCTTTTTTGTATCTAAAACGGAAATTTCCTTGGTTTAACTCTTTATTTAACCCCTCGAGACCAAGCACCATCATTCAAGCCTATAGTAATTTATTACTATAGGCTTTTTTGTACCTGAACGGAAATATCCTTGGTTAGCTATTGGTTTAAAAATCGGCGAGACCAAGCACCATCATTTAAGCCGTAGGCATGAAAAATTTTGGGATTTTTGTATCTGAGCGGAAATGTCCTTGGTTTAACTCTTTATTTAAACCCTCGAGACAAAGCACCATCATTCAAGCCTCAAGCATGAAAATGTTTGAGGCTTTTTTGTATCTGGCTGGAAAGTCCTTAGTTTAACTTTTTATTTAACCCTTCGAGACAAAGCAACATCATTTAAGCCGTAGGCATAAAAACTTAGGGATTTTCTGTATCTGAGCGGAAATGTCCTTGGTTTAACTCTTTATTTAAACCCACGATACAAAGCAACATCATTCAAACCTCAAGCATGAAAATGTTTGAGGCTTTTTTGTATCTGGCTGGAAAGTCCTTAGTTTAACTTTTTATTTAACCGCTCAAAACAACACCCGATCATTCAGTCATGGCGATTACTTTAGTTGAGTCAACCTTTTATCAGCTGTCTTCAGGAGCGCAGAAACAAAGCGATCATCAACAATTGGTAATTAAAACAATAGAAAGGATTAAGATTTGTTATTATTTGCTAATCAATCGCTATCAACATAATGACTAAGCAAGGACATCGAGTGCCATTATTTTCTTATTGTAATTCTTTTAAGCTATTCAGTTTAACGGTGAGTTTACTGTTGCTGGCTGCTTGTACGCCTCCAGAAGAGCGTTTTACGGCGAGTAATGAAGATTATTGCCAAGATATTACTTTTCAAACTAATACCTCCATAACAGAGCAGCTTGCACCCTACTCATCTTATATTAAAGATAACAAAACCGGTGTTTATGTATTGGAGCAAGGTACTGAAGCGATGTTTACAAGAGCGTGGTTAAGTGAGCATGCCGAGAAGACGATTGATGTGCAGTACTTTATTTTTTCCACTGATAATATTGGGTTATTAGCGATCGATTATTTAGTACGAGCTGCAGATAGAGGCGTCAAAGTACGTATATTAGTTGATGATATTATGTTGGATGCTAAAGGCGATGAATTATTAACTTTAAATGCGCACCCTAATATTAGTATTAAGATATATAACCCCTTGGCTAATGTTGGCAAAAATCTATTACAAAAGCTAACCAACCTTACCACTGACTTCCATGCATTCAACCAACGTATGCATAATAAGACTTTTACCGTTGATAGCCTGGTTTCGATCACTGGCGGCCGTAATGTAGCTGATGAATATTTTGGTTATGACCATGAGTATAATTTTAGAGATAGGGATGCTTTGTTAGTCGGTCAAGCAACACAACAAATTGAGCAATCATTTAATCAATTTTGGCAGCATAAATTAAGTGTACCGGTCACTGAGTTATTAACTCAAACCGATACGAATATAACGCCTAACTTTGAAAAATTACATCAATATGCCTGTAACCCTAAACACTTTTTACCCGAGGTTAGAGCACAAATAGAAGCGATGCCCGCTGCCTTTAATCTGGCGGTTGAGTCAGGCGATGTGTATTGGTTAAATAATGTAGAGTATGTATCAGATGCTCCGGGTAAAAACAATGCAAAAACATTTCTGGGTGGCAGTGGGATCGCTACTGAACGCTTAATACAATTGATTAAACAAGCTAAAAGCTCTATTACCATACAATCCCCTTATTTGATCACTACAGAGCTCAGTGAAGAACTCTTTAAGTCCCTCGTCGCTAAGGGAGTAGAAATAAAGATATTGACCAATAGCCTGGCCTCTAATGATAACTTAGATGCTTTTAGCGGATATCAAAGAAGTCGCAAGGCATTACTTGCAACAGGAATACAGATTTTTGAATTTAAGCCAGATGCCAAGATCAGGCAAAAAGTCATGTCTCAAGAGATGGTTCGTCAATTAAAACAGCAACCTATTTTTGGTTTACATGCAAAATCAATGGTCATTGATGATCATTTAACGGTCATTGGTACATTTAACTTAGATCCACGTAGCGCAAACTTAAACACTGAAAGTATTGTTGTGATCCCTTCAAAGCCTGTTGCAAAAAAGGTAAAAAAGGTGATGTTAATTGAAATGCAGCCAGAGAATGCATGGCAAACAACAGTAGATTGGAACCCTGATCAAGAGGTTGATTTAAGTAAACGCTTAAAAGTTAAAACGCGCACCATTGTGCCTAAAAGTATTTTGTAAAATGCAAAGAGATCACAGCAAGATTAAAAGTAAGCCCTTGTATTCAAAACAGAGTATAGCTGAAAAGACTTTCTGTTTTAAAAAGTTGTCTTTTTTGCACGTTGTTAGGGCGAACTTAAATGTTTTATGAAGGGACTGAAAAACGTTTAGTGATCAGCACTAAACGCCTTAACTTGTTTGATTTTGCAGATAGCTTTTGGTCAGACTTAGTCGCGCACTCTGGTGCAGAAGTATTATCAAGCATCACTAATGCAAACGTAAAAGCTTACTTACTTTCGGAATCAAGTTTGTTTGTATGGCAAGATAAACTTATTTTAATTACCTGCGGCAATACGCAACTGGTTAAAGCCGCTTTATTTGTTCAGCAACAATTTACTAAGCAACATATCAACACCCTTCTCTTTCAACGTCATCAAGCCTTGAAACCACAATTACAGCGTTCTAACTTCCAACAGGACACATTGCTATTAGAAAAGCAGTTTAAGGGCCAAAACATGCATTGGCGAGACGGCTATCAAGGGGATTTATTTGTATTCGGGGAGGTATCTGAAAATAGTATAATAACGCAAAGTATTTATATGCTACATGGATTAAATAGCGCTTTTGCCAACACACTCCAAACAAAAATATTAGACAAAAAAGCCGTTTTAGCTGCATTAAAGCTCGATTTGCTATTTGATCATTCTCTATCTGATGACTCGTTATTGGATAAGTCGCTATGCAGCCCAGGGCTGAATAATTTAATAATTGATCATTATAGCTTTAGTCCAAAAGGTTATTCTCTGAATGCTATTTGTGGTGCAGACTATATTACTCTGCACTTAACTCCAGAAAAAATGAGTACCTACCTCAGCATTGAAAGCAGTTTTTCAAAACAACGATGTGCCCATTTTATAAGCCATTTACAACAACTATTTCTACCCAGTGAGCTGAAAAGTATGCACTTCAACTCACTGTCACAACAGTTATTGATCAGTGTTGATTAAGGGTTTAATAAAAATACGGCTTCCACTCGCTCATTTATTTCTATCTGATTATTTTGATAACTTTGTGCAATTTGATCACTTTCCATTGCTCGCATCAAAATAGGCTGTGCATTGTTGTTATGGTAATTAACTGAATACACACTGCCTAATGAAGCGTGATAGCTTTTAGCCAATCCTTCAGCTTTATTAATAGAATCTTGCACCGCCAAGTCACGCGCTTTTATTTGCCACTGTAATGGGTCTTTAAGTGCATAGTTAATTTGGCCAATATTTGAAATATCATTCTTCACTAAAATCTGTAAAAACTTATTTATTTTTTCTACATCGTCTAACTGATAACTTAAATTACGCGTTGCTTTAATGCCTACTTGAGTACGCTTTTTCTCGATATATTCGTACTCAGGGCGTAATTGCACATCAGCACGAGTTAGCAGCGCTTGATCAAAGCCATTTTTTTGTAATTGAGACAGCACTTGTTGTACTTGCAAATCCACTACCTGTTTAGCATTATCTGCATCATTTTCTAAGGCAATAGACTGAAATTGGACACGAACAGTATCTGGTTTCACGGCTATTTTTGCCGCGCCTGAAACTGATATATGCGGTTGTTCAGGTAATGTTGCAGCCTGCCCCGATGTTGTCACCGTTAATAAGCAGCTCAGCAGTATTGCATTGATTATTTTCATGTTTCCTCTCAGATTAGGCGGTTAATAATAAAGCTATATATTACCTAGGTTCGTCACTTAATACCAAGTAGCAGAAGTGTAAGATTGTAAATAATTAAATGACATCAATTCACTTATAGATAGAGCATCAATCTAAGTTATAAGTAAAGCACCGCCCTAGTTTTATCAAACCTTGCTCGTATAAAGTGTTCAGAAAAGACAAGATACTCCTTATTGCTTATTGCTTATTGATTATTGATTATTGATTATTGATTATTGATTCGTTAAATATTTATCGTATTTAGCTACTTTTCTTAACTGTTTTTCTAACTATTTTTAGTTGGTAATTTACAGTAAAAATAAATGCGCTAACCTAATAAAAATTAATGTTAACCAAAGATTGTTAGGTATAGAGTAAGTACTCATACAGTTAAATGTATCAACTCCACTTGTTTCAATATAGGGACAGTCTCTTTGAGCGGATATTTATTAATTTTTGTTAACGTTTGTTTGTCCAAAAATAAATTAAGATCCTTTCAAACCATGGAAATACTAAGTGATTCAAATCTGAGCTGAACCTTAAATCCAAATGATAATCATTTGCATTTAAGCAATATTCAATGTATGTTGTGTATAACTAACTTTCAGAGGCTCAGCCATGCAAACATTTGAGAAACAACTTAATAGATTTAAAACAGAACCAGGATTTATAGCTGCATTAGACCAAAGCGGTGGCAGTACACCTACTGCACTTAAAGCTTACGGGGTAAACGAAGATGCCTACGATACCGACGAAGAGATGTTTAATTTAGTGCATAAAATGCGTTCTCGTATTATCACTAGTCCTTCTTTTAGGGGTGACCGCGTGATTGGTTCTATTTTGTTTGAAAATACCTTAGACCGCGAAATTGAAGGAAAGGCATCCTCACTTTATTTATGGGAAGAAAAAAATATAGTGCCATTTCTTAAAGTGGACAAAGGCTTAGAAGCGCAAGCTAATGGCGTGCAATTAATGAAAGCCATTCCAGGCCTCGAAGCTTTATTACAAAAAGCAAAAGCTAAAGATGTATTTGGCACTAAAATGCGTTCAGTCATTAAATTAGCAGATCCGGTTGGTATACAAGCGCTAGTTGAGCAGCAATTTAAAGTTGCTAAACAAATTTGTGCTGCGGGTTTAGTGCCAATCATTGAGCCAGAAGTAGATATAAATAGCCCGGAGAAAGGTGCTGCTGAAGTATTATTAAAACAAGAGATTTTAAAACAGTTAGATCTATTGAACAGTAATGAATTGGTGATGCTTAAGGTATCTCTGCCTGAGACTGCAAATTTCTACCAAGCGTGTATTGCTCATCCTAATGTGGTTAAAGTCGTTGCTTTATCTGGCGGTTATCCAATTGAAGAAGCAAACCGTCGATTAACCGAGAATAATGGAGTGATTGCTAGCTTCTCGCGAGTATTGACCAACAATCTCTTTGCAGAGCAAGCAGACGCGGACTTTAACAGCGCTTTATCTGCGACTATTGAGCCTATCTATATTGCTTCAAAAACATAAGCTTTTATAGTCGAAAGTGAACTGCAAAAAATGGCAAAAAAAAGCCAGCAATTAAGCTGGCTCTATTCTTATAATATTAACGAATAAAGCGTTAAATTATAGAACGTCTACTGCATTAAGGTCAGAGAAAGCTTTCTCTAAACGAGTAACCATTGATGTTTGACCTGCGCGTAACCAAACACGTGGATCGTAGTATTTCTTGTTAGGAGCGTCATCACCCGTTGGGTTACCGATTTGACCTTGTAAGAAATCACGGTTAGCTGCTTCGTAAACGCGAACGCCATCCCAACATGCCCACTGTGTATCAGTATCAATGTTCATTTTGATAACACCGTAACCGATAGACTCTTGGATTTCTGCTTCAGAAGAACCAGAACCACCGTGGAATACGAAGTTTAATGAGTTAGTTGGTAGGTTGTGTTTTTCAGAAACGAATTTTTGAGAATCACGTAAAATTGTTGGAGTCAGTTTAACGTTACCTGGCTTGTATACACCGTGTACGTTACCGAAAGAAGCCGCGATAGTGAAACGTGGGCTAATTTTTGATAATTCAACGTATGCGTAATCAACTTCAGATGGTTGAGTGTAAAGTAAAGAATCATCCATATCTGAGTTATCAACGCCGTCTTCTTCGCCACCAGTACAACCTAGTTCGATTTCTAACGTCATACCCATTTTAGCCATACGCGCTAGGTATTTACCACAGATCTCGATGTTTTCTTCTAATGGTTCTTCAGAAAGATCGATCATGTGAGAAGAGAATAATGGTTTACCTGTTTCTGCGAAATGTGCTTCAGAAGCATCTAATAATCCGTCGATCCATGGTAGTAATTTTTTAGCAGCGTGGTCAGTATGTAGAATCACTGGAACACCGTAAGCAGCAGCCATTGCATGCACGTGCTTAGCACCAGAAACAGCACCTAAAACAGCTGCTTCTTGACCGTCAAGTTTAAGACCTTTACCAGCGTTAAATACAGCACCGCCGTTAGAGAATTGAATAACAACTGGCGCTTTAACTTTAGCAGCAGCTTCAAGTACAGCATTGATTGAATCTGAACCAACAACGTTTACCGCTGGAAGTGCAAATTTATGCTCTTTTGCAACAGCAAATACTTTTTGAAGATCATCACCAGTGATAACACCAGGTTGTACAACGTCTAAAATCTTAGTCATGAGATATACCCTATCTATTGTTTTAAATTAAAATCTGTTTCGTTTCGCGATTCTAAGGCAATTATGTCACAAAGAATACGCATAAAAAAGCGAGATAAAATCTCGCTCTAAACATTTGAATTAATCGTTAGCACGCAATTCTAACATTGCCACTGCCGGTAACTCTTTACCTTCAACAAACTCAAGGAAAGCACCGCCACCAGTAGAGATGTAAGAAACATCTGCAGTAATACCAAACTTGTCGATAGCAGCAAGCGTATCACCGCCACCAGCAACAGAGAATGCATCTGATTCAGCAATCGCTTTAGCGATGCCAGCTGTACCTGCTTCAAAGTTTTTGAATTCGAATACGCCAACTGGGCCATTCCAAAGAATTGTTTTAGCATCTTTTAAGATAGCCGCTAATGCCGCTGTTGATTCAGGACCTAAATCGAAAATCATGTCGTCATCTTGTACGTCTGCAACATTTTTGATTTCAGCTTCAGCGTTTTCATCAAATGCTTTTGCACATGCAACGTCTGTAGCAACAGGGATTGCACAATCAACCATTAATTTTTTAGCTGTTTCTACTAAGTCAGCTTCGTATAATGATTTACCAACATTATGACCTTGTGCTGCGATAAATGTATTCGCAATACCACCACCAACAACTAGTTGATCTGCAATTTTAGATAATGACTCTAATACTGTTAATTTAGTTGATACTTTAGAACCACCAACGATTGCAACTAATGGGCGAGCAGGGTTATCCATTGCTTTGCCTAGTGCTTCTAACTCTGCGGCTAATAAAGGACCTGCACAAGCAACAGGAGCAAATAGACCAGCACCGTTAGTAGAAGATTGAGCACGGTGAGCCGTACCAAATGCATCCATTACGTATACATCACATAATGCTGCTAATTGCTTAGATAATGTTTCATCGTTTTTCTTCTCGCCTTTGTTAAAGCGAACATTTTCAAGCACAACCACTTCACCAGCATTAAGTTCTAAGCCATTTAAGTAGTCAGTTGCTAAACGTACTGGTACGTCTAGCGCTTCATTTAAGTAATCAACAACAGGTTGTAGAGAGAACGCTGCGTTTTCTTCAGCAGACGCGCCTTCAGTTGGGCGACCTAAGTGTGACGTAATCATCACTTTAGCGCCTTTTTCTAAGGCTAATTTGATTGTTGGAATTGAAGCACGAATACGCGCATCTGATGTTACTTTGCCATCCTTAATTGGAACGTTAAGATCTTGGCGGATAAATACACGTTTACCGGCTAAATCTAGATCAACCATTTTTTTTACTGACATGATGTGTCCTCTCATTTTATTTTGAAAACTATTTTTGAAATCATTTTAAAAACTTTTTTGAAAACTATTTTAAAAACTATAAAATTTCTTACCTATTCTCTACCGGCCCAATCGTTACCTAGATAGTGACAGGCTCTGCGTTGACGCAGTCTAAAATACAACATTATGTCGTTATATTCTGAATATTTGAGCGCATTATAAACCAAAGTGTTTGTTACATCGATCACAAATCGCAATGGTGTGTAATTTACCCTTTTAATTGGGTGCAGTGGTTTGATTTATATCATCTAAGTCAGACTTCTTTTAAAACGTTTAAAAAAACGACAGAAAATCAGTTTCTTTAATGGCACAAAAAGATATAATTTATTGCATTAAACGGGCTAAATAATGCAAAAAATAGATTTACTCCTACCCTAAATGAGTAAAATATGAATTTATTCTCATATTAACACCGCCAATTAGATGATAAAATCACGCCTTATTATTTATATAAGTTATTTATACACACAAAATAAAAGAGTACCGTTAATTAATGAAGATTTTTCAGTTAATTCGCCATACCTGGCTAATCTATTTTTGCCTAGTCGTGTTCACAACTATTCTATTGCTCACTACTGTATATGGTAAATATGATGAATTATTAACAAAAAGAAAATATGAACAACTGTATATAACTAAAATAGTTAAAGCAGATATCAATTCTTTATTATCTACCTATGAGTCTATATTAGATCTTATCAATGTTGGATTTAATGAAGACCATCAATTTAATCAATCGGTGTTACAAAAAATACTAAAGAAATCGGATTTATTAGCAGGTTTTGCTGTATTTAATTTAGACGGTACTTTACGTGCAAAAAGTGACAACCTTCCGCAAAAACTTTTTGAATTGAAAGGCGATCGCTACATTGAGCAAGGCTTTTATGGTCCTATCATCGCTGATAAATTAATGATCAGCCGTCCTATTTTTTCACCTATCACTAAAAAATGGATCATCCCGATACGAAAAGCGTTGATTGATAAACAGGGCTCTGTGACAGGTTTTTTATTTTCTGCGATTCTTATTAATAAATTACAACCCAAGTGGCCCCAATCAAAGTCCTTTGGCAACTCACTAATGCTGACTCTCGATCAAAGTTTCTATCGTCTTTTAGACACTGCAATGGGCTCTAAAGAATACGCAGAGAATTTTTCAACTCCGTTTACAGAACAACAACGCAATGAAATAGAAAAAGAACTCAAGAAACAAAATTTAACGCTTGAAATGTTGCGTGATACAGAAGAAGTGGTTCAATTCGGTTTCAATAACAAGGATAAAGAGGAATTACATAGTTTATCCTTTAATAAACAATATCAATTCTGGACGCATGCTAGCCGCTCATTAACCAGTATTACCAGTCAATTACTTTACACATCAGCCTATTACTTCATTTTATATTTTATCTTTTTAGCGGTGATTTTTTTCCTGTTCAAATGGATAATCAGAATAGAAAAAAATAAGTTAACAGAATTGGCCTATAAAACAGAACATGATGATTTAACTGGTTGTTATAATCGTTCAGTATTACCCTATTTAATCCATGATCTAACCAACGTTAAAAAACCATTTTCAATGTTATATATCGATTTAGATAACTTTAAAAATATTAACGACTCTTTTGGACACAAATATGGGGATGCTTTATTAAAGGCAGTTAGTCTTCGAATTCAACAGAGTTTAACAGGGGAAAAAGGGAAATTAGGTGATTTAATTCGCTATAGTGGTGACCAATTCATTTTATTAATAGAAATGGAAAATAAACAAAATATATCTGATTTTGCTAAAAAACTACTTGATGATTTAGCTGAGATGCACTGTATTTTTAATCACAGCTTAACTATTACTAGCTCAATAGGTATAGCCTGTTATCCGCGCGATGCAAAACAGTTAGACACTTTAATAAGCTATGCTGAAAATAGCATGTTGATAGCGAAAAAAACCAAAAATCACTATCTTTTCTTTTCACAAGAAGTCCATCAACATCTGCTCAAACAAACTGAAATAGAACAAGCATTACGTACTGCTATTGAAAAAAATGAAATCAGTCTCGTTTATCAACCGCAAATGGACACATTTAATAAACTCTACGGCGTAGAAGCATTGGTACGCTGGGAAAGTAAAACGTTAGGTGTTATAGCACCGGATATTTTTATACCTATTGCAGAAAAAACTGGCTTAATGCCAATCCTAGGCCAACACATAATGAACAGAGCTATGTATGAAATAAGTAGCTTACAACGCAAGTCAAAAACAACGTTTGCTTTGTCGATCAATGTATCAGTGAGGCAGTTTGTACAGACAAATTTTTTTGAAGTGTTAATTAAAAGTATTCTCTATTTTGGAGAGAAAAACCTGCCTATTACTATCGAAATAACTGAAAGTTTATTTATTGAAAGCATTGATGTACTTCGCCCCATTTTTACTAAAATGAAAGATCACAATATCTCCTTAGCTTTAGACGATTTTGGCACAGGCTACTCCTCTCTTAGCATGCTTAGAGACGTGCCCATTGATGAATTAAAAATAGATAAAAGCTTTGTCCAAGACATCAACAAAAATAAAACAGATAAAGCGATGGTGAAAAGTATTATTGGTATGGGAAAAAACTTAAACATGCGAGTATTAGCAGAAGGCGTTGAAACAGCGGAACATGCAGAGATCCTTGCTGAATACGGATGTGATTTATTTCAAGGCTACCATTTCTCTAGAGCTTTATCGATCAAAGAGTTGGAGCAGTTTATTCAACAACGCCAATAAAGCGACATACATATTCATACGAGCAAAAAATTAAAGTAAAAAGTATTGCTTGATACCTGCTAGGACATTGGCCACCGCTACGGAGGCTAATATCATGCCCATCACTCGGCTAATAAGGCTCGCACCCGCATTGCCAATAACCCGGTGTATTTGGCTCGCCGCTAACATCAGTAACATTGTAATCAACAGGACTAGAAGCATAATTAACGCGGTTTGAGTTTGCTCCCAAATACTATAACTTGAATTTTCAGTTAATAAGACAATGCCTAGCATCGCGCCTGGACTGGCTATTGATGGGGTCGCGATGGGAAAAATGGCAGCTTCATTTTGCTTGGCTGACATCTTAAGTTCAATATCTGGTTTACTCTCTCCAAATATCATCGATAAAGCAAACAAAAACAGTACTATCCCTCCCGCTATTTGAAAAGCAGAGAGAGGAATTTCAATAGAGGTCAGGATAAATTCACCGGCGACTAAGAAAAAAAGCAAAATAACAGCTGAATAACCTGTCGCTTTTAGCGCTACTTTACGTTTCTCTTTATGGTCAAAATGACTAGTAACAGCCATAAACACAGGAACCGTACCAATCGGGTCAATAACTGCAAACAAGAAAATAAAAGTCGCGACATAATCAATCATAATAATATTATTCCTGTTTTATTTAATTGCTTTTGATAAATAATATACCATAAAATAGTTATGCCCATCACATAATCAACACTCTATTCGTAGAAAAAAAAGCTCGATATTATAATGTTTAATCACAGTATTTATTAATTTGATCATGTACAAATGAAGTAAAAAGCCTACTATTAACTATCAAGAGGTAAAAAATAGACATAAGTGACATTTTACGATGAATTGAGGGAGCTGATTTGTTGCTTACTTAAAGTAATGAACGACCTGTAACAATCGACAATAAATCAGTTATATTTGACTTTTATTGCAAAGCTATTTTTCATAAAAGAGCGCCGTTATCACTACAATTGACTCTAACATGATGATCTTTCGAGCATTCAAGACATACTAACAGTAACCACTATTAACATTAATCAGCCATTAATATTATTAAAAAATGTGCTTAAAGAGGATCTAGGCAAACATGAAACTTTCAAAAGCATCTATCTATGTTTCCTTGTTTCTCTCACTGATCCTCTGTGCAAATTATTATGTCACTTTGGAAGTGAAAAAAGCTTACAACAATCTGATACAAACACAACAACATAGTAAAGCATCTATTAGCCTCACCAATGGATTACAAGTAGAAACTAACGAGCTAGCGCAATTGGTTAGGCTTTTTATTTCGACCAGTGAAACACGTTATCTTTTTTATTATTACGATATTATTGCAATTCGAAATGGCACTAGGCATGCACCTGACAACTATATCCCGTCATTATATTGGGCAGACGTAATTGCCGAAAGGAAACCTCACACTGCATTAGCAACACAAGGAGGTATTTCGTTAACCACAAAAATGAAAGGCTTAGGCTTTACTCAACAAGAATTGCTATTACTTCAAGAGATTTTAAAGGCACTCGAAACATTAAAAAATGTTGAACAAATAGCCTTTGCCAGCACACAGGGGTTATATGACATTAAGGCTAATGAATATGTTTCTGACGGAGTACCGAATGTAGAGTATGCGAATAAATTAATATACAGCAATACGTATAACGCAAAAAAAGCCACACTCTCACACGCTTTATTCAACTTATCACAACAAGTACAAAAGCGAACCGATAATGCAGTACAGGAAGCGAGCACACTTTTAAATACTTTAATAACAAAAGCGAGTATCGGTTTGCTATTAACCTTTATCCTCATTTTTCTTATTTACCTGTTGTTTAGGCAATTTATTTTAAACCCTATAAGTTTACTTTCAAAAGTCGCTGAATGTTTAGCAGCGGGGCAATATTCGACACGCGTTTCTAAAATGCGAGCGGCAGAAGAGTTATTAACGTTAGGAAAAACGCTGGACCACATGTCTGAATCCATTGGCAAAGATATAGATAATAGAAACATAAGCCAAAAGAAATTAGAACATGCAAACCTGATAGTACAGGAAGCAACACAAGCCAAATCGATATTTTTAGCGAATATGAGCCATGAAATAAGAACCCCAATGAACGCTATTATCGGTATGGCCTACTTAGCGTTGAATACCAAACTTTCCTCACAACAAGCCAATTACATAGAAACGATTCATAATGCGGGACAATCCTTACTTAATATTATTAATGATATTTTAGACTTTTCAAAAATAGAAGCAGGCAAAATAGAACTGGAAAAAACCTCATTTCAATTAGAAACGACGGTGACCAATTCATTGTCCTTGGTCAAGCAAAGCTTAGCGAAAAAAGACATTGAAATGTTAGTAGAGATAAAAGGTAATTCATTATTGAATGACACTAAAGTGCTTATTGGCGACTCCATTAGACTCGGTCAAATATTAAATAATCTATTATCAAATGCGATTAAATTTACTCAACGTGGTTACATTAAACTCACTATCTCAACGGTAGAAAACACCGCTACACAAACTACACTTAACTTCTCAGTGGAGGATACTGGTATAGGTATGACAGATGAGCAAGTGAGTCGGTTGTTTCTAGAGTTTGAGCAAGCTGATAGCTCAACTACACGTAAGTATGGCGGTACAGGTTTAGGCCTTGCTATCACAAAGAATTTAATCGAGTTAATGGATGGAGAAATAAAGGTTAACAGCACGCCACATGAAGGAACTATTTTTTCATTCAGCGCAAAATTTGATTTACCAGAAAAGCAGCCTCTTTGCCATAACCAAATCAACGTTGCAAATTTACGCGTGTTAATTGTTGATCAACAACAAAAATCAAGGTTGCTTCTACAAGCAATGATGCAACAACTTGAAGTCGGCAGTGAGGTTGAGCATGACATTGAAATGACCGACAGCGGCCTTGAAGCCCTTCTCATGATACAAAATGAATATGATGCAGGAACACCTTATGATTTAGTCTTTTTTGATTGGACTAATAAAGATATTTCAGGAAAGCAGTTTTTACAATCCCACTGCGAGAAAAGATATTTAGAGAAAACTAAGTTGATTATGATGTCTGCCAATGAATATGGAAATATGCATAAAATAGCCACAAAATATGCACTTGAATATTTATTATCTAAACCTATTTTGCCGACTACGCTGAAGAATGTATTCAACTCCATTACCGCTTTAGAAAGCAAATTCACTCAGTCTGATTCAACTAAAAGCGAATTAAGTCTACAGGGTATTAGGATTTTATTAGTAGAAGATAATAAAACCAATCAACAGCTCGCGATAGAATTATTAAAAATGAAGGGCGCGTTAATTGATACTGCAAATAACGGGCAAGAAGCAGTACAAAAAATATTAAATGGCAAAATAACGCAATATAATATCGTGTTAATGGACTTGCAAATGCCTATCATGGATGGCTATGCAGCGACTAAATTATTACGAGAACATCAAGAATTTGCAGGCTTGCCTATTGTGGCGATGACAGCGCATGCGATGGAGCAAGATATTAAGAAAAGCCGTCTTTATGGCATGAACGGACATATATCAAAACCAATAATTCCCGAATTACTCTACGCCACAATTTATGAATTGCATAATAAAATGACTCTGTTGCCCCATGCAGTGAAAACGAATGAAACAATCAATAACAAGGACACATTTGCTCCTATTGTAGGGTTGAATACCGCCCAGGGATTAAAAAATTCAGCCGGAAGAACTGATTTATACCAAAAAGTGTTAGTTAACTTTTTCAACGATTTCAAAAATTTCCCTGAAAGGTTTACATTATTATTAGAAGCAAGAGATTGGAAGAACGCGGAGTTAATGGCTCATTCCTTAAAGGGGTTAACGGAAACAATAGGTGCTAATCAATTGACTCAACCTGCCGTTGAGCTTGAGCAAGTGTGTAAACATGCAAGCTACTCTTCGGCGACAGTGATCCTAAATAAACTACTCACTGAATTAACCCCATTATTAATCGAATTAAAAAAAATACAGCTTGATAGTGAACCTCAAAATATTTCAACAAAAACTGCAATTAACGATGTACTTATATTATTAGAGCGTCTACTTTTAGAGAGCGATGTAGAAGTTATCGAACAATGGAATAGAAACTATCCACTATTAACAGATGTATTACCTGAAAAAACTCTTTTACAAATTAACCAATGCATCAATAATTTTGAATTTGATAGTGCTTTAAATCACTTACAAGAATATAAAAATAGAGAAGGAATGTATTAATGACAGGGTTAAATGACAAACCTACTATTTTAATTGTGGATGATACACCGGCAAATCTAACCCTTTTAATGGGCTTACTAAAAGATAAATATCGGATTGTAGCGGCTAACAATGGAAAAAAAGCGATTGAACTTGCACTAGCTTCTCCTCCAGACTTGATATTACTTGATATCATGATGCCAGATATCGATGGCTATGAAGTATGTACTCGCCTAAAAGAAAGTGAAATAACACAGCACGTCCCTATCATATTTTTAACAGCTAAAGTGTCGGTAGAAGATGAAGAGCATGGTTTTGAATTAGGTGCCGTAGATTTTATACATAAACCTATTAGCCCCTCAATAGTGATGGCGAGAGTGAATACGCATATTAAGCTGAAAGCTTGGCAAAGTTATTTACTTGATAATAACACTTGGTTGGAAAAAGAAGTGTCACGACGTTTAGCTCAAGTGAACCAACTACAAGATGCCACTATATATGTGATGGTCTCGCTTGCAGAGTTTCGAGATGAGTGCACAGGTAACCATATTCGTCGCACACAGGAATATGTTCGGTCACTAGCAGAGGAGCTGTCTAAATTACCTCATTATGCATCTACCTTAACCCCTGAAGTCATTAACTTGATCACCAAGTCATCGCCATTGCACGATATTGGTAAAATAACCATACCAGATAATATTTTGCTTAAACCAGGCAGGCATACAGAGGCTGAATTTGAAATAATGAAAACTCATTCACAACGTGGTTATGACATTCTAAAACAAGCCAGTGGCTTAATGGGTGGGCAAGGTGAACTACTCAGTTATGCTATGGATATCGCACTGTATCACCATGAAAAATGGGATGGTTCAGGATATCCAGAAGCATTAGTAGGTCATAATATCCCATTAGCGGCTAGGTTAATGGCTGTCGCCGATGTCTATGATGCTTTACGCAGTGCTCGCCCATATAAAGAACCTTTTTCACATCAGCAATCAATGGAGATAATTGCTAAAGGTAAAGGCCATCATTTCGACCCTGAAATTGTTGAAGCTTTATTTGTAATTGAAGATCAATGCATATCAATCATAGATAACTGGCCAGATGATTAAAGCGTACTATTTTGATTTACCCTATTTATCGCTGTTGTACCTAACCTTAGAGCTAAATAATGACGGTAGAATGAATAACGTTAATATTAATGAATTAGATAGCCAAAATTTATTCTTTTTTCTCCAACCTAAAAAATTGAAATGATTATTAACTAAAAAACCCATTAGGTGATGCGGTAACGTAATACGTGAAGCATCACCCTATTCTCCCGCATAAATACTCCGGCAATACAGACTACAACTAGGCTAACTCTTTTTAGAATAAAAAGTGACATGTTTTTATTTTCAATAATTTTAGATATCGATGTAAGTCACTAAGAATGTTAATAAAAATTAAATCCCTGTTCTAATAAGTATTTAACAACCAAAAAGATCAAATAAAAAAAATAAAATGGTCTAATATATAGTTAATATAGGGTGTATAATGAATAATAAGCGCTTACAAAAGCTAAAAGACTCATAAATTTTTTAAATTTAAACCCTTACAACACAAAACAGAGTAGATAAAAAAGAATACGATTCTGTGAAATACTGATATCAATAAGTGGGCTAAATAATTTATGTTGGAAATATAACTTGGCTATCAATAGTCTTTCTCATTACAAACTCCTAATTAAAATGTTACCTCTGGCTATGCTTTATCATAACAATGCAAACGCAGAGATAAGTTATGATTTTTCAGGCTTTGGTACCCTAGGTTATGCTGTTTCAAATAATCCCTCACCATATCTTCAATATATTGATAACGAAGGAACTTTTTCAAGAGACAGTCTAATCGCAGGGCAACTCGACATTAGATTTTCTCCCAAGTTAAGTGCAACAATACAAGCTAAACTCGCAGCCAATAACTCACAAGCTAACGGAGTGGATGTTGATATCACTTGGGCTTTTTTATCTTACCGCCCAACCAATGACTGGCTATTCCGTATCGGCGAATTACAAGTACCTGGTTACCTAAACTCAGTGAATAGAGATGTGGGTGTCACTTATGATTACGCCCGCTTACCTGCAGAAACTGATTCAACCTCTCCCATATATCACTTCACAGGAGCTGCAATTAGTAAAACATTCAACTTTGATGACAGCGACTTCACTGTAGATCTCTATGCTGGTAAAAAAACAACAGATCTTCGCTACTATATTGGTAATGATATACCAGGTGCTTACACTCAAGGCAGCAGCTATAACCAAGTGAAAATTAATCTTGCAGGCTTGGCCTTTAGTTACAAAACACCTAAACATACCTTTGTTGCAGCAATCCATAGAGTAAAAGTGAAAAATGAAGGAAGTGAAGAATGGTTAAAAGAGATCGGATTCACTGAGATTATACCCGGTTCAGATATCGGGTATTATAACAATGATCCTAGCCGTGGAGCCTCTATAACCAATCGCTTTGATTTATATATTGCTAATATTGGAGCAGATATTTCTCTTGGTAATGACCTTCGCTTAGCTTCTGAGTTAGTGTACAGAAAAACCAATGATCTTAATGTTGGTATAAATGGTGTTTTAGGTTACGTATCACTACAAAAAAGAATAGATAAATGGACTCCTTATATCTTCTATTCACAGATTAAGACATTCAGTAATGATTTAAAGAAACATCAGCGAATAGATAGTAATCAAGTCCCAAGTGCAATTCCTAACGCAAGCTCAATCAATGCATCACAACATGTTATAGCGGATATTTATCAAGCATATGACCAATTCTCTGTTTCCATTGGTACATCCTATCGTTTTAGCCCAGTGAGTGTATTAAAAGCTGAAATAATGTTTGTTGAAGTTGATCAAACATCAAGTCTATTTGATGTTTCATCTCAGAATGAAAGTAGTGATTTCTCGACAACGATATTTTCTCTCTCCTATAGCTTTGCTTTTTAGGAGGTGACAAATGACTAATCAAGGACTCATTATTACCTCATTGATATTAATACTTTTTGTTTCCGCTCCTGCTCAATCAGAGCTAGTGGTAATAGGCAATAGTAAAACAGTATTTTCAGAACTCAATACACGTATTATCAGTCGAATTTATACGGGTAAAGTAATAGAAATTGAAGGAGTTTCCGTGATACCTGTTAATAGCACACAGACAACTTCTTTACGGAATAGATTTTTAGAAAAGTATTTGTCACAGGATGAAAATGAATACTCAGCATATTGGACAGTGAGACGCTTCATTGGCAAAGGAACCCCACCTAAAGAATTTGCATCAGTAACAGATATTATTACTTACGTTGCTGAAACACCCGGCGCAATAGGTTATATCGACACCGATTTAATCTCTCTCCCTAGCTCTGTAAAAATATTAAATCAGTAGGTCATCACTAACTACTCCACTGCAAACGAAGAATAAATAAAAGCCTGATACAGAAAGCTTAAATCGTTGGTGTCAACTAGTTTTATATTTTTAACTTCACATTAATGCATTAAAGGGATCTATTGATAGACTCAACACCTGTTAAACACCTCTATTTAGGTATATATTAATATTATTTATCATACAAAATATAAAATAATCAACAACTAAGGCAAATAACTTCTAGGCACTAAGATCAATCTCCAACGTACAGTATAGTTGAACAGTAAATTAGAAGTTCATGGATGAATTGAAGTAATCTAATGGTAAGCAATATGTTAAGGATGAAAGTTGAGTAAAAAGTATCTTTATTATTATCAAGGACTGATAACAATTATATTGATGTCATCGCTTTTTATACCCTC
>NZ_JALAAC010000047.1:0-22932 GCF_037546855.1 Vibrio sp. 1-Bac 57
GGGTCTCTATTTTTATCTATTGGATTATACTCGTTGTCAATCAAGATGCATTGTTCATTATTTAGCGAGAAGGGAAGATAAAGGCTAATATGATCAAAGAATTTATATTGCTTCATACAGGACTTAATAAATATGCTTTAAAATAACGACTAGGAAGCCCTGGGAGGTTAGGGATTAAAGGTTAAATAACAAACGTAAAAAGTGCGATTCATAATTTGAATCCAAGTTCAAATACACAGCGCCACCACAATTTTTTACAGGGTCAGAAAATAACATTCAAATTTATTCTAAAAAACGTTCCGCACAACGCGTACATTAATCGGAACGCTTTAGTCTAGAAAACACTTGCCGTAGCACAATTTAACTTAGAAACATTTATTTTAGAAAGGCTTAGCTTAGAAAGGCTTCACCTATAAAATCTTAATCTAGAAACTTTCGCCTAGAAAAGTAAGGCCAGCTAAGCAGTGGTATCAATCAAAGAATCACCTTCTTCAATGCCGAACTTTTCCATTACTTGTGCATAAACAGAAAATCGTTGTTCTTCACTTAGTTCATCAATGCTTTCTGCCTCACTTGCAGCTACTGTTTCTTCTAATAACTCTTCTAAATAACTGGCCATTAAGCTGATTTCATCTGAACTTTGTGAAGGGGGCGGAGGTGGTGGAGGTGGGCGGTCGCCTTCTACATTGGCTAAGTCACCAATCTCTTGTGCATCAAAACCTAGTTCAGACATAGTTGATTCCATGGCTTTACCTGGTTCAATACCCGCGTCAGAGAATGTCTCTAAAATACTCAAGGCATCAGCAGTGGTTAGGTTATCAGTATCTAACTCAGATAACGTATCTGAAATAAGTGTTAGCTGATCTTCCGTTAAGGCTTTCTCTGAACGAGACGAAGAAGGCATTGTGATTGATGAGCCTGCATTGATTGAACTAATCATATAAAGACTTCCTATTATTGGCGTTGCGGAGGACGAGGAGGCTTATGATCATTAAATTCTTGCTCACTCAGCACACCATTAGCATCAGTATCTATCTCATCAAAAATAGTTTGCGGATCACCATGGGGTAATGTTTGTGCAGAGAATTCATCATAATCAATGTCACTGCTATTATCGGTATCAATGCTTGAAAAACTAGGACGCTCGCCTTTAGGTCCATTTTGTTGAGAATCCTGCGCGTAAGCTTGAGTGGTCACTCCTACAACCATTGCGAAAGCGATAATTATATGTACACCTTTTTTCATTAAGAAAGCCCTCTATAGTTAGGATTATTTTGTTAGATTAGCAATCGAATGTGCAAAGAATGTGCAAAATAGGTAAAAATAGGATTTTTAATTTAAGATAATGGATATTTTTACCTCTGACGTTAGCTGTAAAATGAATTGTGCTTGCGTTAACCATAAAAATATTTATTCTCTACTTAATATAACCATCAACTAAGTAGAGCAAAATGAAAACAATAGAAGACTATCAATTACTTACCAAACAAGCTTTAGCATTAATTGAAGGAGAAACAGATTTAACGGCCAACCTTTCAAATATCAGTGCTTTACTGAACATGAATTTAAACAAGATAAATTGGGTCGGTTTTTACTTGCTGAAAGGCGATCAGCTTGTCTTGGGTCCATTTCAAGGGAATGTTGCTTGTTATCGTATCGATTTGGATAAAGGTGTGTGTGGCAAAGCCTTTCGCACTAATACAACACAACGTATTGCAGATGTACATGACTTTCCTGGTCATATTGCTTGCGATGCAGCGAGCCAGTCGGAAATTGTTGTGCCTATTAATTGCAATGGAAAAACCGTCGCAGTATTAGATATTGATAGCCCAATAACAGAGCGTTTTAATGAAGTGGATGAAGCGGGTTTAAATCACTTTATTACACAATTAGAAAATAAGCTAAACTTTTAATTGACCAAAACTTATCCCAGTTTCAAGGTTAAAGGTTAAAGGTTAAAAGGCAGCACATTTCTAGCGATAAAAAAGCCCCGTTCAAAACGAGGCTTTTTTAGAAAGCTAACTTCAATAGAAGGTTAACTTAAACTAATTACTTAGCTTGCGGACGCATATGCGGGAATAATAATACATCACGAATAGTATGGCTATCAGTAAACAACATCACTAAACGGTCGATACCAATACCTTCACCTGCTGTTGGTGGTAAACCATGCTCTAGCGCAGTGATGTAGTCTGCATCGTAGAACATTGCTTCATCATCACCAGATTCTTTCTGTGCTACTTGATCCATGAAACGTTGTGCTTGGTCTTGTGAATCATTTAACTCAGAGAAACCATTTGCTAGCTCACGACCACCAACGAAGAACTCAAAACGATCTGTTACGTCTGGGTTATCGTCATTACGACGTGCCAATGGAGATACTTCAGCTGGATAAGCAGTAATGAATGTTGGTTGCATTAGTTTATGCTCAGCAGTCTCTTCAAAGATCTCAGTTAATACTTTACCTTCGCCCCAGCTATCTTTTAGGTGGATCTCTAAACGTTTAGCAAGTGCTTGTAAGCCTTCCATGCTATCCAACTCAGAAGCTTCGATACCTTCATTGTATTCAAGGATTGATTCTTTCATTGTTAGACGTACAAAAGGTTTACCGAAATCAAACTCTTCTTCGCCGTATTTAACAATGCTTGAACCTAATACATTTTCAGTAATAGTACGTAACATATCTTCAGTTAAGTTCATTAGATCAATGTAATCAGCGTAAGCTTGGTAAAACTCAATCATAGTGAATTCTGGGTTATGACGCGTTGAAACACCTTCATTACGGAAGCTACGGTTAATTTCGAATACACGTTCAAAACCACCAACCACTAGACGTTTAAGGTTTAATTCCGGTGCAATACGTAAATACATTGGTAAATCTAATGCATTATGAAATGTTTCAAAAGGTTTAGCCGTTGCGCCGCCAGGGATTGCTTGTAACATTGGCGTTTCAACTTCCATGAAGTTACGTTCATTTAGGTAAGTACGGATAGCAGTTACAATTTTATTACGTAAAATAAATGTTTTACGTGATGATTCATTAGCAATTAAATCAAGGTAACGTTGACGGTAACAAGCTTCAGTATCTGATAGGCCATGGAATTTATCAGGTAACGGGCGTAATGCTTTAGTCAAAATGCGAATTTCAGACACTTTAATGCTTAGCTCATCTGTTTTAGTTTTAAATAAAACACCTGTTGCACCCACGATATCGCCTAAATCCCATTTTTTGAATTCGGTATTGTAAAAACCTTCAGCTAAATTATCACGTGCAACGTAGACTTGAACTTGACCGCCCATATCTTGAATAGTTGCAAAGCTTGCTTTACCCATAATACGACGCGTCATCATGCGACCGGCAACGCTTACTTCAACGGCTAATTCTTCTAGTTCTTCTTTGCTCTTTTCGTCATAAAGCTTATGCAGTTCATCTGAGATATTTTTACGACGGAAATCATTCGGAAATGCTTGTCCCTTTTCACGCATAGCATCTAATTTTTCTAGGCGTGCGGTTAAAATATCGTTCAACTCTTCTTGTGGTGCTTCTGCTTGGTTTTGCTCTGACATGATAGTTCCTATCGGTTTAGTGTCTTACATAATTTGTTTCTAAATGTGCCTTATATAGAGTACGTAATATAAGGCACATGCTATTTACTATATCTACAATCCAGATTTCAGACTTGCTTCAATAAATTTATTTAAATCACCATCTAATACAACTTGAGTATTACGGTTTTCAACACCAGTGCGTAAATCTTTAATACGAGAATCATCTAATACGTATGAACGAATCTGACTACCCCAGCCAATATCAGACTTACCATCTTCATTGATCTGCTTCTCTGCATTTTGTAATTGTAATTCGTGCTCATATAATTTGGCACGTAATTGTTTCATCGCTTGGTCTTTATTTTTATGCTGTGAACGGTCATTTTGACACTGTACAACAATATTGGTTGGCGTATGCGTAATACGTACAGCCGACTCGGTTGTATTAACGTGCTGACCACCCGCCCCAGAAGCACGATATACATCAATACGTAAATCTGCAGGGTTAATCTGAATATCGATATTGTCATCAATTTCAGGATAAATAAATGCCGATGCAAATGAGGTATGGCGTTTGCCCGATGAGTCAAAAGGTGACTTACGCACTAAACGATGCACACCGGTTTCAGTGCGTAACCAGCCATAGGCATATTCTCCACTAAAACGAATAGTAGCACCTTTAATGCCTGCAACATCACCTGGTGTGGCTTCCATTAATTCGGTTTTGTATCCATTAGCTTCGCCCCAACGTAAATACATACGTAACAGCATATTCGCCCAATCTTGAGCTTCTGTACCACCGGAGCCTGATTGAATATCAAGATAACAAGAGCATGCATCTTGTTTGCCTGAAAACATACGGCGAAACTCTAATACTTCAAGTTGCTTTTCAAGGTCATTGGCTTCTTTAATCGCTTCATCAAAGCTGTCTTGGTCGTTTTCTTCTACGGCCATCTCCACCAGCATTGCAATATCTTCAGTACCTTCTGTTAATGCATCAATGGTTTTCACCACTAATTCAAGGCCACTACGTTCTTTTCCTAATGCTTGTGCATGCTCTGGATCATTCCATACTTCAGAAGACTCTAGTTCACGGCTAACTTCTTCAAGTCGTTCCACTTTTGCATCATAGTCAAAGGTACCCCCTAAGCATTTCAGCACGCTCAGTCAGGTCTTTAAGTTGATTAAGAATAGGGTTTACTTCAAACATTGAGGCTCACTATTGATATATTCGTAAAAAGAGCCGAATTTTAACCAATTATCGATAAAATAAATAGAGAACAATTAAAATTAATAAGCATCTTGCTGCCGAGAATCTACACATCGCCTCGAACTCACTTTAATTGCAGCAAATTGAATTGATTTTTAAACCCTATAAGCACTCAATCAATATAAATCTTGATAAGCCGACACCTTATTATTTAAATATTATGAATAAGTATAAACACGCTTGTTATCGCTCTAAATACGCTAAATGCTTGTTATTAGTATTTAGCGTATTTTCAAAACCCCTAAGAAACTAAAAAAATAGAAAAAAAATACAATTTTTCACTTTTATTAGATGCATTTTATTTTCATTAACGTAAAGTTAAAGGCTCATTTAAGCAAGGTTCGCTTCTATCCGATACAGGTAGAAAACGACGCAATTAACCGATTGTATAAGGATACAAATTATGGAAATGCTTTCAGGCGCCGAAATGGTAGTGCGTTCACTACAGGACGAAGGTATAGAACATATCTTTGGCTACCCAGGTGGTTCAGTTTTAGATATATATGATGCAATTTTTCAATCTGATAAAATTGAACATTATTTAGTACGTCATGAGCAAGCTGCAGTACACATGGCTGATGCTTACTCACGAGTAACCGGTAAAGTAGGCTGTGTATTAGTAACAGCTGGGCCAGGGGCAACAAACTGTATTACAGGTATTGCAACGGCTTACATGGATTCAATTCCATTAGTTGTTTTATCAGGTCAAGTACCTACGTTCTGGATTGGCGACGATGCTTTCCAAGAAACCGACATGATCGGTGTTTCTCGTCCAATTGTAAAACATAGCTTTTCATGCCGTACCGCTGAAGAAATCCCAATGGCTATCAAAAAGGCATTTTACATTGCTTCAACGGGTCGACCGGGTCCAGTAGTTATCGAACTGCCAAAAGATGTACAAAATCCACTTAACAAATTCCCTTATGAATATCCTGAAAACATTAGCTTACGTTCATATAACCCAACTTTAAGTGGCCATAAAGGGCAAATAAAACGCGCTGTAGCAGCATTAGTAAATGCTAGAAAACCTGTGTTATATGTGGGTGGTGGTGCCATTATTGCTAATGCATCAAAACAAGTATTAGAACTTGCTGAAAAGTTAAACCTACCAGTAACCAATACCTTAATGGGTTTAGGTGCATTTCCTGGTGAGCACAAACAATTTATCGGTATGTTAGGCATGCACGGTACTTATGAAGCAAACAACTCAATGCATAATGCAGATTTAATTTTTTCCTGTGGTGCGCGCTTTGATGACCGTGTAACTAATAATGTAGAGAAATTCTGTCCAAACGCAAAAATCATGCATATTGATATCGACCCGACGTCTATTTCAAAAAATATTCACGCAGACTTACCGATTGTAGGTAGTGTTGAAGTGGTATTGCAGCAGATGTTAGATCTAATCGAAGAAACTCAAGCGACTAATGATAGTGAAAGTATTAATGCTTGGTGGGATCAGATTAATGAGTGGCGCGCTAAAGATTGCCTTGCTTACAAAACATCAGATACACATATCAAACCACAACAAGTGATCCAATGTTTATACAAAGTAACGAAAGGTGATGCCATCGTTACTTCTGACGTTGGTCAACATCAAATGGTTGCAGCGCAATATTATCCGTTTAAAGAACCTCGCCAATGGATTAACTCTGGTGGTGCGGGTACCATGGGCTTCGGCTTACCAGCTGCAATGGGTTGTAAAATAGCCTTCCCAGATCGCCCCGTTGTATGTGTAACAGGTGATGGTTCTATTCAAATGAATATTCAAGAACTATCAACATGTATGCAATACAACATTCCTCTGGTTATTCTACTATTGAACAACCGCTCACTAGGAATGGTAAAACAATGGCAAAAAATGTTCTACGGTGGTCGTCAATCTCATTCTTATATGGATAGTGTGCCTGATTTTGTTAAATTATCTGAAGCCTATAACCATATCGGTATTAAAGTTGATAAAATTGAAGAACTTGAGCCTGCATTAATACGTGCATTTGAATTAAAAGATCGTGTTGTCTTTATTGATGTAGCGATTGATCCAGAAGAACATGTTTATCCGATGCAAATAAAATCTGGCAGTATGGAAGATATGTACCTAAGCAAAACGGAGAAAACTGATGCGTAGAATTATAGCTGTTTTACTAGAGAACGAATCAGGCGCATTGTCTCGTGTTGTTGGTCTTTTTTCACAACGAGCTTATAACATTGAATCATTAACCGTATCACCGACTAACGATAAAACGTTATCTCGTATGACTATCACAACAGATGTTGTTAATCATGCAGAGCTTGAGCAAATGATGAAACAATTACACAAGCTAGTTGATGTGTTACGTGTTACTGAATTAACTCAAAGTGCACATGTAGAACGTGAATTGTTATTGGTTAAAGTACGTACTGTCGGTAGCGAAGCACGTGAAGAAGTAAAACGTACTTGTGATATATATCGCGGTCAAATTGTTGATATTACTCAGCATCTTTACACCATACAATTAACTGGTGTAGGTTCAAAATTGGATGCTTTTGTAGCAACAATTTCTGACGCGAGTGAAATTGTGGAAGTAGTTAGATCCGGTGTTTGTGGTATTGCACGTGGTGATAAAGCACTACGAGGATAAGTAACAAAACTGAGATGAACTACTTTATGCAAAGTGCAGATCACTGTACTTTGCATTTTTTATTTATAGGAGAATAAAATGTTCGAACTGCTCGCGCTGTTAATGTCAGCATTTGTGCTTTTTATGTTTGGTGTATCGATACTAAGTTTGATGGTTATAGCGGGCATTATGATTGCTAGCTTTATTGTACTGGGTGCCCTTTCCTTCCTATTAAAATTTGGTATTTGGATTTTACTCGCCTACCTCATCTATTATTATTTCTTTCAATATAAAAACAACAAAGACAAGGACGAACTATGAAACGCTTATTACTGCTCGCTTGCGCCTGTTTATTCTCTATCAATAGCTTTGCCAGTGATTTAACAGTTAGCGATCAATATATAAGAGCAACACCCCCACATGCCAAAAATAGTGCCTCTTTTTTAACAATTACTAATCATACCAATACCAATATTAAATTAGTTGGTGCTAGCAGTGATATTGCAAAACGTGTTGAATTACATAATCATATTAAAGAAGATGGCATGATGAAAATGCGCCAAGTTGAAGCGGTGAAAATAGCGGCGAATAGCAGCACGTCATTACAACCAGGTGGTTACCATATTATGTTTTTAGGACTAAATAATAACTTAACCGAAGGCCAATCCGTTAAAGTTACACTCTATTTTGATAACGGAAATGAATTAAACATTGATGCTCCCGTTAAAAAAATCAATAGCAATAAAAAACAAGGTTCGACAGAAATGTCACACCAAGCGCATCACTAAGACTTAATATAAAAAAGGAAGTTAGATCCATGAAAAAACAGGCTTTAGCCGCTGTTATAGCAGCAACAATCAGTATGCCATCAACGGCTGATTTTTTAGGTGTTTATGCTGGTCTTGATTACGCTAGCAACGAAACAAGTTTTAGTAATTCAAATGGTTCAGAAGATGACAATAACCTGTCTGGTTATGTTGCATTTGAACACTTCATTCCACTAGTACCGAATGTTAAATTAAAATATTCAGATTTAAGCAATAGCGATTTAAATAATAATGATAGTTCAGCAATGAACGCAATTTTATATTATGAAGTGCTAGATAATGACTTAGTTGAAATTGATTTAGGTTTAGCGTACACCGATACAGAAAGCTTTAATCATGATGCTTCAATTGCACAAGCTTACGGCGCTGCGAAAGTACATGTACCAGGTGTTAGCATGCATGCTTTTGCTGAAGTAATCGGCGGTTCACTTACAGATGATGATGCGTTAGATGCGCAGATTGGCTTAGCTTATACCTTCAACCCTGATTCTTATTTATTAAACGTCGCTGTGCGTGCCGGTTACCGAGTTCAGGAGTTAGAATTTGATAATGTAGCAGGTACACAAGAAGTTGACGGTTTATTTGCAGGTGTAGAAGTCCACTTCTAACTTAGCTAAAAAATATTAAATATAAAGGCCACAAATATTTCTATATTTGTGGCCTTTTTTTGTAAAACAACTTCTGAAATATTCAATTTTATAAACTTTTTCATATCTGATATAGCTAATTAACATCTGCTTGTATAAAGTAATAATGCTTAAGTTTCATAAAATTTATTACGCTTAATTCAAGCCAAAAACTTAAATTAAGCGTAGTGTGGTCATCTCCAGTTAAATATTCATAAGGAAGACTCATGACAGTTCAATCTCATCAAAATCATCGTATCGTTTTAGCTTCTCGCCCTATTGGCGCTCCTACTCAGAACAACTTTCGCCTTGAAGTAGCCGAGAAACCAACACCTGCACAAGGTGAAGTTCTTCTGCGCACTATTTATCTTTCATTAGACCCTTATATGAGAGGCCGAATGAGTGATGCCAAGTCTTATGCTGAGCCTGTCGACATCGATCAAGTCATGGTTGGCGGTACAGTTTGTCAAGTGGAACTATCTAACAACTCAGACTTTGAAGTCGGGGAATGGGTAGTTGCGTACACTGGATGGCAAGAGTATGCAGTATCCGACGGTGAAGGATTACTTAAATTAGGTAAAGAGCCTAGCTCACCATCTTATGCGCTTGGTATTATGGGCATGCCCGGTTTTACTGCATATATGGGCTTATTAGATATTGGCGCACCTAAGTCTGGCGAAACTATTGTTGTTGCCGCTGCAACGGGCCCAGTTGGCGCAACCGTTGGCCAGATTGGTAAAATTAAAGGCTGTCATGTAGTTGGTATTGCAGGTGGTGAAGATAAATGTCGACACGCGGTAGAAGAGCTTGGCTTTGACCAATGTATTGACCATAAGGCTGCTGATTTTAAAGAACAATTAGCTAAAGCATGTCATAAAGGTATTGATGTTTATTATGAAAATGTTGGCGGTAAAGTGTTTGATGCCGTATTACCGTTACTAAATACCAGTGCGAGGATCCCTTTATGTGGTTTAGTTTCTCAATACAATGCAACGTCATTACCTGAAGGGCCAGATCGTTTATCACTGCTTATGAGAACCTTGTTAGTTAAACGCATTAAGATGCAGGGATTTATAATTTTTGATGACTATGCACATCGATATGATGAATTTGCAGCCGATATGAGCCAATGGTTAACTGAAGGTAAAGTAAAATATAAAGAACAAATAATAGAAGGATTGGATAATACTGTTGATGCCTTCGCTGGTCTACTTGAAGGTAAGAACTTCGGTAAACTAGTTATTAAAGTAAACCAACCTCTATAATGTAGGAATATCATGATTAAATTACACCATTTAAATAAATCACGTTCTAAACGTATTATTTGGTTATTAGAAGAGCTTAATATCAAATATGAGATTGTTCCTTATTTACGCGATAGCGTTACTTTCCTTGCTCCACCAGAGCTTAAATCGATTCATCCATTGGGTAAATCACCGGTAATTGAAGACGATGGTTTGATCATCGCAGAGTCTGGTGCTATCACGGAATACCTAATTGATAAATACGGAGATAAGCAATTCGCCCCAGTGCGAGGTAGCAAAGAATATGTTGAATATTCCCAGTGGTTACACTTTGCTGAAAGCTCTGCAATTTTACCATTATTACTTAAAATGTTTGTTGCAAAAGATGGCTGTAAAACTAATTTCTTAGGAGATTATGCAGATATTGAGACAGCAAAGGTGATTCAGTTTTTTGACCAGTCTTTACAAGGAAAACGCTATTTAGTTTCAGAGCAACTAACTGGAGCAGATATCATGATGTCATTTATAGCTGAGCTAGTACAAAATAATGGTGAACTAGATAAGTATAAAAATATAGCAACTTATTTAGAACAGCTTGCAACACACCCCGCTTTTATACGAGCTAACGAAATAGAATTAAAAGCTGAAGCAAAGGTCTAGTTTTTTACTAATATCAGTTTGTTGATGAAACTTTACTGAATTGATCAAAATACAGCCGTCTATGGGCCCGAGAACAGTTAATTATTTAAGTGGGCAAGTATTGTACTTAGTGCAACTTTAAAACATAGATGGCTGTTGTTTACCTCGAGCCTAATAATATGAAAAATATTTATCTTTTTGTTAAACCTGCATAATAAAAATCAACGATCTGAAAATAAAGTAACTTAGATGATGAAATCAGCTACCTAAATAAATACACGCCCATTATAAATGATAATAATTATTAACCTCAATTTTTAAATGCTATTTAGTTATAAAAGAGTAACTTTTGTTCTTTTGTGCTAATCATAAGCTGGCGTAAACTTCGTTTATCTTAATGTAATAGCGGAAATTACTTCATGGCACTTAACAATTTATCGGCTTTAACATCGCCTTTATCAGAGTCTCAACTGGCTCAATTGCAACAAGCGACAGCAGGCCTAGATGCAGTACAAACTGCATGGGTTAGTGGTTATTTGGCCGGCGTAAGCCAAGGTCCAGTAACATCGGCAGCACTTGCACAAAGCGCAGGTCAAAGTTTAACTATCTTAATCGGTTCACAAACTGGTAACGCTAAAGGCGTCGCACAAGAGTTAGCTGAACAAGCAACAGCTAAAGGTATTCCTAATAAGTTAGTCTCAATGGCTGATTACAAAGTTAAAGCAATCAAAGATGAAAGCCATGTAATTGTTGTTGCAAGTACCAACGGCGAAGGTGAAGCACCTGATGACGCGATTGATCTTCACGCATTTCTAGCGTCTAAAAAAGCCCCTAAGCTAGAAGGTTTAAAATTTGCTGTATTAGGCTTAGGTGACTCAAGCTATGAGTTTTTCTGCCAAACTGGTAAAGATTTTGAACAACGCTTACAAGCGTTAGGTGGCGAAATCATTACTGAACGTTTAGATGCCGATGTAGATTATCAAGAAGTCACACAAGCTTGGTTCGATAAAGCACTAACAGCTGTTGAAGCAACACTTGAAAAAGCCGGCACCTCAACAACCGCAGCGGTTGCAACTGGCACTATCGTGACTGAGAATAAATATAATAAACAAGCGCCTTTCAGTGCAAGTTTATTAACAAGTCAAAAAATTACTGGAACAGAATCCGCTAAAGATGTGCGTCATATTGAAATTGATTTAGCTGGATCTGATTTGCACTACACTGCCGGTGATGCACTGGGTGTGTGGTTTAAAAATGATCAACAAATGGTTGATGAGCTGATTAATAAATTAGGCTTAGATGCAGCTAAAGAAGTGACCTTAGGCGATAAAACGTTATCACTAAAAGATGCTTTAATTGAAGAGTTTGAATTAACGGGTACACATCCGGCTTTTGTAGAAGGTTATGCAACATTAACTGAAAATAAACAATTACTTGAACTAGCCGAAGATAAAAATGCCTGTCGTGATTTTGCCAACAACAATCAAATTGTTGACGTGGTGACAGCGGAAGGTAATGAAAATGTGACAGCAGAAAACTTCATTGCTTTATTACGTCGCAGCAGCCCACGCTTATATTCGATAGCTTCTAGCCAAACAGAAGTTGAAGACGAAGTGCACTTAACAGTTGGTGCGGTTGTGTTTGAAAATGAAGCAGGACAGCAACGTGGAGGCAGTGCTTCTACTTTCTTGTCGCACCGTTTGCAGGAAGGTGAAGAAGTAAAAGTCTTTATTGAAGACAATCATAATTTCCGTTTGCCTGCAGACCCAGCAACACCGATTATCATGGTGGGTCCAGGTACTGGTATCGCCCCTTTCCGTGCATTTATGCAAGAGCGAGAAGCAAGTGATGCAAGCGGTAAAAACTGGTTATTATTTGGCGACCAAACCTTTAACGAAGATTTCCTATATCAAGTTGAATGGCAATCATATTTAAAATCAGGTTTATTAACTAAATTAGACCTTGCTTTCTCTCGTGATCAAGCACAAAAAATCTATGTACAAGATCGCTTACAAGAAAATGCTAAAGAGGTCTTTGAGTGGTTACAAAATGGTGCTCATTTCTACGTTTGTGGTGATGCAAATCGCATGGCCAAAGATGTACAAAGCACATTAATCGATATTATTAGCAAACAAGGCAAATTAAGCCTTGAAGATGCAGAAGAATATTTAACAGAATTACGCCAAGCAAAACGCTACCAAAGGGATGTTTACTAATGACTCAGAAATTACACGACAACGAACGCATTAAAATTCAAAGTAATTTTCTTCGCGGTAACTTAGTAGAGGGAATCAACGATACAACAACAGGTTCATTCCACCCTGATGAAGTACAGCTGGTTAAATTCCATGGTTTATACCAACAGGATAACCGTGATCGCCGCGCTGAGCGTAAGCAACAAAAACTTGAGCCGCTGTACTCGTTCTTATTACGAGCACGCCTTCCTGGTGGTGTTGTAACGCCTGAGCAATGGTTAGAGATTGACCGTATTGCAGAAGAGTTAACTGATGCAGGTAGTATTCGTATTACTACCCGTCAAACTTTCCAATACCACGGTATTTTTAAACGTAACTTAAAATCAGTATTCCAAGAGCTTAAATTCAAAGCGAATATTGACTCTATCTTTACTGCTGGTGATGTTAACCGTAATACTATTTGTACCTCTAACCCTGAGCAGTCTGAGTTACATACAGAAGTGTATGAGTTATCTAAAAAACTCAGTGAACACTTTTTACCAAAATCAAATGCTTACGCAGAGATTTGGTTAGACGGTGAAAAAGTATTAGATACCGAGGAAGAAGAGCCAATTTATCACAATGTATTCTTACCTCGTAAATTTAAAATTGCAGTGGCATTACCGCCATACAATGATGTTGATATCCATGGTAATGACCTTAACTTCATCGCGATTATTGAAGATAACAAGATCACTGGTTACAACGTAGTGGTTGGCGCAGGTTTAGGTATGACTCACGGGGATAAAACAACATTCCCACGTTTGGGTGATGACTTTGGTTTTATCCCTGTTGATAAAGTGATGGAGGTTGCAGAAGCAGTGGTGACAACACAACGTGACCTAGGTGGTCGTGTTAGTCGTTCACATGCTCGTACTAAATATACATTAGAAACACACGGTATCGAGACCTTCAAACAAGAAGTTGAGAAACGCGCAGGTATCACTTTTGCAGCACCAGGTGCTTATAAATTTACAGAGCGCGGCGACCGTATTGGTTGGGTAAAAGGAATTGATAACAAATGGCACTTAACTGTATTCATTGAAAATGGCCGTATTCTAGACTTTGATGGTAAACCATTAAAATCAGGCCTAGTGAAGATTGCTAAAGTACACCAAGGTACTTTCCGCATGACAGCTAACCAAAACTTAGTGATTGCAAGTATTCCAGAATCAGAAAAAGACAACATTGAAAAACTAGCCCGTGAATGTGGTTTGATTGACGATGGAACAAGTGCACAACGCCTTGATTCAATGGCATGTGTTTCATTACCAACCTGCCCGCTAGCCATGGCTGAAGCGGAGCGTTACTTACCAGGTTTAACCGATGATGTTGAAGGTTTATTAGCGAAACATAATATTCCTAAAGAACACATTATTTTACGCATTACTGGTTGCCCTAATGGTTGTGGCCGAGCAATGTTGGCTGAAATTGGTTTAGTAGGTAAAGCACCAGGTCGTTATAACCTGCACTTAGGTGGTAATAGAATTGGTACACGTATTCCTAAAATGTACGCTGAAAATATTGATGAAGAAACAATCGTCAATACATTAGATGAATTAATTAGCCGCTGGGCAACAGAACGAGATCAAGATGAAGATTTTGGTGATTTTGTTATCCGAGCCGGCATTATTGCTGAAGTAGTTATCGCAGCTAGGGACTTTTATGCCTAAAACACTAGACCTTGCCCATCTATTAACGCTGACAAAAGCAGAGCAAAACCTTGCTCTCGCAGAAGTTAATGCGTTATTAGAAACAAAAACCGCTCTTGAGCGAGTGCAATGGGCGGTCGACAATTTAGAAAGTGAATTTGTTTTATCGTCAAGCTTTGGGATCCAAGCAGCCGTGTGTTTACACTTAATCACGACAGTAAAAGCTGATACACCTATTATATTGACTGATACTGGGTATTTATTCCCAGAAACGTATCAGTTTATTGATGATTTAACCAAACAACTTAACTTGAACTTAAAAATTTACAGTGCACAACACAGTGCAGCATGGCAGGAAGCCCGCTATGGTAAATTATGGGACCAAGGCGTGGATGGCTTAACAAAATACAACTTAATGAATAAAGTTGAACCTATGAAACGTGCATTAAAAGAACTTAATGCAAAAACGTGGTTTTCAGGGTTACGCCGTTCACAATCGTCAAGCCGTGGTGACTTACCCGTGCTGAGTCTTCAGAATGGTTGTTTTAAGTTCCTGCCGATTATCGATTGGAGCAATAAACAGGTGCATTACTACCTTGAAGAAAATGGTTTAAGTTATCATCCTCTTTGGGATCAAGGTTATGTATCTGTAGGGGATGTACAAACATCTCGCCCCCTTGAAGCGGGCATGAGTGAAGAAGATACACGATTCTTTGGTTTAAAAAGAGAATGTGGTTTACACGAAGATCCTATTGAAGAACAAGGTAGTGGCATTTAACAAAATTTCATCTACTCTTTAAGTTTAAAAAAAGCCTCTCATTTTAATAGAGGCTTTTTTTTTACTTAAGAAAATGCATGGTCTGCCGATAGCATAATTATCAAGATGAAGGATTTATTATGAAAAAGTTGATACCTACCCTATTAATATTAACATTATTAAGCAGTGTTAAAGCAAATGCAAATACCTTTGAAACAATACAGCTATACACGCAGGACGAACTCAATGTATTAATTAAGAACAATCAACACTTACAGCGAGTTAAGGCCGATGAGTGCCAATTACTTCAAGATATAAAAGCACATGCGGAAAAAGTGCAAGAACCCTCATATGTGTATTTATGGGGTGATATGTTGGCATGGGGCGTCTGCACAGAGCGAGATGTAGAGTTAGGCATGCACTACATCAAAGAATCCGCACAACAGGGCTTACTAGCGGCTATCGAGCAATTAGGGCGATATTACAATAAAGGTATCTTAGTCACACAAGACAAAGATAGAGCGTTAAGATATTTTCGAGAAGCGGCACTGCAAGGACATTTAGGCGCACAAATGAATTACATCACTTTGTTAAACCAAGGTTATGGAAGTCCTTATGATTTTGAGGATGCTTATCGTGCTTTATATAATAGCGTTATTGCTAACTCAACAAAAAAGAAACAAGCTAACAATTTATTAGCTGCCTTGGGAAAAAAGATGCCCGAGTTTGCATTAAAAAAAGCACGTCGTGAATACAACAATTAAACAATATTTGACAAGATAATCGACTTTAGTTAATGCCATCTTCACGAATAGCGAAACGCGCAAACCTTAACCCACCACTTTTCAACAGTCATAAAAAAAGACCGCCTAAGCTATCTTTTTTGAATATTATTTAACTAAAAACGTGTAATTCTATATTTCAAGACTTACGCGATGATATTAGGAACAACACCAGTAACTACCTGAACTTGGATTAGCGCCACCTTTACGGGTAGCGAAACGCGCAAACCTTAATCCACTTTTCAACAGTCATAAAAAAAGACCGCCTAAGCTATCTTTTTTGAATATTATTTAACTAAAAACGTGTAATTCTATATTTCAAGACTTACGCGATGATATTAGGAACAACACCAGCACCTACCTGAACTTGGATTAGCGCCACCTTTACGGGTAGCAAAACGCGCAAACCTTAATCCACTTTTCTACAGGTATAAAAAAAGACAGCCTAAGCTGTCTTTTTTGAATATTATTTAACTAAAAACGTGTAATTCTATATTTCAAGACTTACGCGATGATAGTAGAAACAACACCAGCACCTACAGTACGGCCACCTTCACGGATAGCGAAACGTAGACCTTCATCCATAGCGATTGGACCAATTAGTTCAACAACGAACTTAAGGTTATCACCAGGCATTACCATTTCTACACCTTCAGGAAGCTCAACAGCACCTGTGATGTCAGTTGTACGGAAGTAGAACTGTGGACGGTAACCTTTAAAGAATGGAGTATGACGGCCACCTTCATCTTTACTTAGTACGTATACTTCAGATTCGAACTTAGTATGTGGTTTGATTGAACCAGGTTTAGCTAGAACTTGACCACGTTCAACGTCTTCACGTTTAGTACCACGTAGAAGAACACCAACGTTCTCACCAGCACGACCTTCGTCAAGCAGTTTACGGAACATTTCAACACCAGTACAAGTAGTAGTAACTGTGTCTTTAAGACCAACGATTTCTACAGACTCACCAACTTTGATGATACCGCGCTCAACACGACCAGTAACAACAGTACCACGACCAGCAATTGAGAATACATCTTCAATTGGTAGGATGAATGGTTTGTCAATATCACGCTCTGGAAGAGGGATATAAGTATCTAGTGCATCAGCAAGTTCAAGGATTTTTTCTTCCCATTCAGCTTCGCCTTCAAGAGCTTTAAGCGCTGAACCAAGGATAACTGGTAGATCATCACCTGGGAAATCGTATTCAGAAAGAAGTTCACGAACTTCCATTTCTACTAATTCTAGTAGCTCTTCATCATCAACCATGTCACATTTGTTTAAGAAAACAACTAAGTGTGGAACACCAACTTGACGAGAAAGTAGGATGTGCTCACGAGTTTGTGGCATAGGACCATCTGTTGCAGCAACAACTAAGATACCACCATCCATTTGAGCAGCACCAGTGATCATGTTTTTAACATAATCGGCATGTCCAGGACAGTCTACGTGTGCGTAGTGACGAGTTTCTGTATCGTATTCGATGTGAGAAGTATTGATTGTAATACCGCGCTCACGCTCTTCTGGAGCGTTATCGATTGCAGAGAAATCACGAATGTCGCCACCGAATTTCTTAGTTAATACAGCAGAGATTGCAGCTGTTAAAGTAGTTTTACCATGGTCAACGTGGCCAATTGTACCTACGTTTACATGTGGTTTATTACGTTCAAATTTTTCTTTAGACACAGTGTGTACCTTCTTTATCAGTAAATACCTCTCCACATGCCATCACATGGAAAGGCGTTAGTTTAATTTATTTTTTATTTCGCTTCAATAATTGCGTTAGCAATTTTTTTAGGCGCATCGGCATATTCTAAAAATTCCATTGAATAAGATGCACGACCTTGTGTTGCTGAACGTACTGCGGTTGCATAACCGAACATTTCAGACAGCGGTACTTTAGCATGAACGATCTTAACACCACCTGGGCCATCGTCCATTCCTTCAATAATACCACGACGACTATTAAGGTCGCCAACAACAGTGCCCATCCAATCTTCAGGAGTAGTTACTTCCACTTTCATCACGGGTTCAAGTATAGTTGCATCAGCTTTTAATGCACCATCTCTAAAACCCATCATGCCAGCAATTTTAAATGCCATTTCGCTAGAGTCAACCTCATGGTATGTACCATGAAGTAAAGTAACTCGAACGTCAAGCATTGGGTAACCTGCTAACACACCTTGGTTCATTTGTTCTTCACAGCCTTTGCTTACCGCTGGAATGTATTCTTTTGGAATCTCATTACCAGTAATTTGGTTTACAAACTCAAAGCCAGAGCCCGCTGCAAGCGGTTCTAGTTTTAATTGGACATGGCCATAATGGCTAGGTCCTTCACCCTGACGAATAAACTTACCTTCGACTTCAACCGTTTTACGGATTGTTTCACGGTATGCTACTTGTGGATTACCCACGTTACAGTTCACAGAAAACTCACGACGCATACGGTCAACAATGATATCAAGGTGAAGTTCACCCATACCAGAGATCAGTATTTGTCCAGACTCTTCATTAGTTTCAACACGAAATGAAGGGTCTTCGGCAGATAGTTTTTCAAGTGCTAGTGTTAGCTTATCTTGGTCAACCTTGGTTTTAGGTTCAACCGCGATCTGGATAACCGGTTCAGGGAAATCCATACGCTCAAGAATAATATTCTGTCCAACAACACAAAGCGTGTCCCCCGTAGTGACGTCTTTAAGACCGATCGCAGCGGCGATATCACCGGCACGAACCTCTTTGACTTCCTTACGTTCGTTAGCATGCATCTGTACGATACGTCCTAAACGCTCTTTTTTGCCTTTAATAGGAATAAATACTTGTTCACCAGACTTAACTACGCCTGAGTACACACGCATAAAGGTTAACGTTCCCACGAATGGGTCAGTCGCTACTTTAAACGCAAGTGCAGCAAATGGTGCTTCATCTGTCGCAGGGCATTCTATCTCTTGGTCATTATGTCCGTTAATAGCTTTAATCGCTTCAACTTCGACCGGAGAAGGTAAATAATCAATAACCGCATCTAACACTGCTTGCACACCTTTATTTTTAAAGGCACTGCCACAAGTTGCTAATACGATTTCATTATTTAACGTACGGATACGTAATCCCGCTTTGACTTCTTCTTCTGAAAGTACACCTTCTTCGAGGTATTTTTCCATCAGTTCATCATTTGCTTCTGCAGCTGTTTCTACTAGTTCCTCGTGCAAAGCTTGCGCGTGCTCTAGTAGGTCAGCAGGAATGTCATAATATTCAAATGTCATTCCTTGATCTGCATCGTTCCAATTAATCGCTTTCATTTTAATGAGGTCGATAACACCGCGAAACTCATCTTCTGTTCCAATATTCAAATGAATAGGAACACAGGTTGCGCCTAAGCGATTTCGAATTTGCTCAAGTACAGATTCAAAATCAGCACCGGTGCGGTCCATCTTGTTAACAAATACAATACGCGGAACGTGGTATTTGTTAGCTTGGCGCCACACAGTTTCTGATTGAGGTTCTACACCTGACGAGCCACAGAATACAACTACAGCACCATCCAATACACGTAAAGAACGTTCAACTTCAATAGTGAAATCTACGTGTCCAGGGGTATCAATGATATTAATGCGGTGTTGCTCATACTGGTTTTGCATGCCTTGCCAGAAAGTAGTAGTCGCAGCGGATGTGATAGTAATACCACGTTCCTGCTCCTGCTCCATCCAGTCCATTGTTGCTGCGCCGTCGTGAACTTCACCAATTCGGTGAGATACGCCAGTATAGAACAACACACGCTCTGTAGTAGTAGTTTTACCTGCATCGACATGAGCCACAATACCGATATTACGGTAGCGCTCAATAGGAGTTGTACGTGACAATGCAATGTCCTTTTTAAATAAAGCTTTGTGCAAATAGAAACGAAAAAGCACAAGCAAAAGCCTGTGCTAAGAATTTTCTACCAACGGTAGTGAGCAAACGCTTTGTTTGCATCAGCCATACGGTGAACGTCTTCACGTTTCTTAACCGCTGAACCTTTGTTATCTGCTGCATCTACTAGCTCACCAGCTAGACGTAATGCCATTGATTTTTCACCACGCTTACGAGAAGCTTCAACTAACCAACGCATTGCTAACGCATTACGACGAGAAGGACGAACTTCTACAGGAACTTGGTATGTTGAACCACCAACACGACGAGATTTAACTTCGACGCTTGGGCGGATGTTTTCTAATGAAACTTCAAAAAGTTCCATTGGGTCTTTGCCGCTTTTTTCAGCAGCAGTTGCTAATGCACCGTAAACGATTTTTTCAGCAATAGATTTTTTTCCGTCAACCATTACTACGTTAACGAATTTTGTTAGAACTTCTGATCCAAACTTAGGATCTGGTAGTACTTTACGAGTAGCTACGACGCGTCTTCTTGGCATCTTATTATCTCCGTGCGCTTCAGGATTTTACCCAAAACATATTAAAATTAAATAGTGTTTGTTTGGCCTTACTTACGGAAAGTATTAAGATTTAGGCTTTTTAGCACCGTACTTAGAACGACCGTTACGACGTGCAGAAACACCTGAAGTATCAAGTGCACCACGAATTGTATGGTAACGAACACCCGGTAAATCTTTTACACGACCGCCGCGGATCAAGATTACACTATGCTCTTGCAAGTTATGGCCTTCACCACCGATGTACGAAGTTACTTCGAAACCGTTAGTTAGACGTACACGAGCAACTTTACGCATTGCCGAGTTAGGTTTTTTTGGTGTAGTTGTATATACACGAGTACATACACCACGTTTTTGTGGACACGCTTCTAGCGCAGGAACGTTAGTTTTTTGAACTTTGTCCTTACGCGGTTTGCGTACCAATTGTGAAATTGTTGCCATTGTTAAATAGCTCCTAATGTGTGTGTGAAAAATCAAGCCCTAAAGATTAGGGTCGCAAGAGTTTACGCTGAATAGAAAGGCGAGTCAATAAATAGACAATTGTGTTTTTGTTCACAAAACAAGAAAAGTAAAATGAGGTGGTTCGTTATGTTTAATTTAATGATTTAAAAGTGAAATGGGACCATCTACTCTGTAGATGGAGTCTTACCAAGCCAACTGACTTTGACAACGAATACTTAACGCAACAAACTCTGCATAGCTAACAACCTGTCCCATATTTGCTTTTAATCCACGAGCCTGTAAATCGACGTCTAAAACAAACAAACGCTTACTTTGATCTAGCTGTAGTAGCTGTAAGTGCTGATCCGTTGTTGCCGTAACGGCTGAGACTGCATCATTAAGTAATAACAAAAGATCTTTACCACCCAATTGCCTAACACAATCTTTCAGCGCAAAGCTATTAAAAGGAGATCCACTAACAGTGTGTAATATCATCTAAAAACTCATTAATTGGTGTTGTAGCTGAAGATGTTCATTAATTTCTTCTGTATTTAGCAGTGTTGTTTTAATAACTAATTGGTCTACTGAAATGTTTCGCTCAACGAGTGATTGTTGGCAAACATAAACATTTTCTACATCATAAAGTTCAAGCATTTGTAACATCGGTTGAAAATCTTTTTGTAAAATAAGATCTGCTTGATGTTTTGCTAATAATTGATAAACGCCATCACCTATAAAAAATACACTTAAGGATTCGTTAAAAGCAGAAATCGCCAAGGTTAAATCTAATGCCTCACGAGCAGTACTTGAACCATGGGGAGCTTGTCGATTTATGATGCCAATCTTCTTTTCCATGTTCATGCCCTAAAACTGTATTAATCGGTCACAACTAGCAGATAACTCAGCTAATTGACCTAACCCGCTGAGTAAAAAAGGGGGTTTAAGATTGTAATGCTGTAAACCTAATTGTGCTGCCTCTCGCTCATTAACGATACCGCGCCGTAATGATGCCGATACACAAACTTCAAGTGCAAACTTGTATTGAGTCGCTAAAGCAGCCCAGCGATCGGGTATATTAACCTCATCGCTGGCAGGGTTAATTAAATCATTGGCTGTTAGTACACCATCTAAGTAGAAAAAAACACCACATATTTTATGCCCAGCAGCTAATACTGCCTCGCAAAACTGTAAGGCAGATGCGGTATTTTGACTGCTAGCTGGATTACCCGTCACTAACAAAGAAAATTTAACAACCCCTGATTCAGACATACTAAGCCTTAAGCCGTGTACGCAATTGCTTCAACTTCAACCAACACGTCTTTTGGCAAACGAGCTACTTCAACACATGAACGAGCAGGCGCTAATTCAGCAAAGTATTTAGCGTAAACTTCGTTGAATGCAACAAAGTCGTTCATATCTTTAATAAAACAAGTCGTTTTAACGACAGTTTGTGCTGTTGCACCAGCGGCTTCTAATACTGCCAATAAGTTTTTCATTACTTGTTCAGTTTGCTCTGCAACACCACCTTCTACAATCTCCATTGATTTTGGATCCAATGGGATTTGACCAGAAGTAAAGATCATGTTGCCTAGTTGATTAGCTTGAGAATATGGACCAATTGCTGATGGAGATTGTTCTGTACTAATAATTTTTTTAGTTGTCATTTAATGCTTATCCTAATCAGTTAATTTCGAGCCTGTATATTGAAGTAGAAGCAAAATAAAAACAATGCGAAATGATAAAAAATTAAACTCGTACAAATAAAAGCCCAACAAAAATATTACCCCTTAAAACACCAAAATAACCACGAAGCGCTGTGCTACCCGAAGAGCACGAAGGAAAAACGATAAGTTAGTCAAAAAAATCCACATTTATTATCTGTCAT
>NZ_JALAAC010000048.1:0-22598 GCF_037546855.1 Vibrio sp. 1-Bac 57
CAGTCATTATGCGCTGACAGATTGGCATGGTGGCTTGCAATTGTGGAGGACAGTTCTTTATTCTGTTTACCATACTTTCAGTATGGCGACAGTCGTTATGGAGTAGCGTTAATACTACTCAAATAATATGGCTTGCATTGTAGGTTCTCGTAGTAGTCCAATGTGTTACATTCACAATTTCTGATGCTGTGCAACGGTCGGTTTCACGTCTAGGAATTGGGGGCATTCAGTTACCATTACCATTTAAAGAAATGGCTGTGAATTGCTCTGATTTTTCGGGTGGACTGCCCTGCCGGGATAGAAAAACCTCAGTATAGTCAGTGCAACTACATACAATCCGCATCCAACTATCCACACCCAACCATTCCAAGATTCGTGGGTTGCACTATACAAAAATGCAAAAATAAGTGGACCGATTACACCCGTGAGGTGTGTCAAACTGGTCAGCAACCCTTGCAATTGTCCCTGTGCTACCTGACCGACACGAACAGATATAATTCCCTGCAAAGCGGGAAGAGTTATGCCACCACAAGCGAGTAACAGCACAACTGGCCAAACCATCCAGCTTTGCGTAATGACTGCCAATAAAAGTAGGCCACAGCCATCAGCCAAGATGCCAACCACGATAGCTCTCTGTTCTCCCAAATGTTTAGCGATAAAACCAGCAGCAAGTCCTTGAAACAGAGCGTGTGTAAGCCCAAACACAGCCAATGAAACACCGACCATTACGCCATCCCATGCGAAGCGCTCTTCTCCGAATAAAACCCATAATGTTGCAGGGATTTGGCCAATCAATTGAATGATGAAAAAGACAACTAGCAATCCCGATAATGGGGAGATCATCTCGCGTATGGAGGATGTGGTTTCATTGATTGTTTCATTCTTTATCTCGTCACTAACCTGATTAGCATTATGGGTCTCATGTAAAATGAATAGGGAGACCAGAAATGCCAGCCCGTTAATGGCAGCAGCGAACATAAACGGTGCCTGTACCGAAAGTTGACCTGCAAAACCACCAATGACTGGTCCAGCAATCATACCGCCACCAAAACAGGCACTCATCATACCAAACCAATGTGTCCTGGATTCCTCAGGTGTGACATCGGCAATTGTTGAGGCTGCAACAGCTCCAGTCGCACCGGTAATACCAGCAATTAAGCGTCCCAGATACAACACCCACACTACGCTGGCTGTTGCCATTAATGCGTAGTCCAGTGTTGCACCTAAAAGTGAAAGTAATAATACAGGGCGACGACCTATGCGATCTGACCAGCGGCCGAGAAGAGGGGCAAAAATCACTTGCATCATTGCATACAGCGCCAATAAAACACCGTAGTTCTCCGCAACATTAGCCTTTCCAACAAACTCCCGTAATAACGCCGGTAAGACAGGCATAATTATGCCAATCCCTATGGCATCTAAAAAAATGATGACCAGTGCCATCATCACAGTGCGGTTCATAGTTAACGCTCTCTATCGGTGATAGGGTTTGAAAAGTTACTCTATCAGTGATAGATTGTCAACAGCGAAAGGAGATAGTGATGGCACGACTAAGCTTGGACGACGTAATTTCAATGGCGCTCACCCTGCTGGACAGAGAAGGGCTAGAGGGCCTGACTACGCGTAAGCTGGCGCAGTCCCTCAAAATTGAGCAACCGACTCTGTATTGGCACGTGCGCAACAAGCAGACCCTTATGAACATGCTTTCAGAGGCAATACTGGCGAAGCATCACACCCGTTCAGTACCGTTACCGACTGAGAGTTGGCAGCAGTTTCTCCAGGAAAATGCTCTGAGTTTCCGTAAAGCATTATTGGTCCATCGTGATGGAGCCCGATTGCACATAGGGACCTCTCCTACGCCCCCCCAGTTTGAACAAGCAGAGGCGCAACTACGCTGTCTATGCGATGCAGGGTTTTCGGTCGAGGAGGCTCTTTTCATTCTGCAATCTATCAGCCATTTTACGCTGGGTGCAGTATTGGAAGAGCAAGCCACAAACCCGACAGAATACAATACAGTGATGGACGCTGTGCCACCATTATTACAGGAGGCATTTAATGTTCAGACGAGAACCACTGCTGAAACGGCCTTCCATTTCGGGCTGAAATCATTAATAGTTGGATTCTCTGCACAATTAGATGAAAAATATATGTCCATCCAGGGTAATAATAAATGATGCTGTCTATGGGGCAGTGCTAACGGTAGTAATTTTAAATCTATCGCCAGTGATTTTTATTTTTCACGCGACAAGTATTCTTGAAAATGTGTATGTGCATAGCCTTTGATAAATTAGGGAGATCCGAACAAAAGGGGGATTTCTTTGCGGGTCTGGCGGTGTTTGCCATTGAACTCGTAGTCAGCGAAGGTCAGTTGATGGCTCACGTTGGGGTTCTAGGGATTTTCCCCTCTAAAGTAACATAAATCGCCATACTCACCATATTTAAAGGCATACAAAGGTGGGTTACTTCTCCAAAGTATGGCAAATTATGAGGTTAACAACCCCTTAAACTTAATTTAATTCCTATGGCTATAAAAAACGAACTATCAATTCTTACCAAAGCTGAGCAGCTTGATCTATATTCTCCGCCGCTATTATCACTTGAACAACAACGATTGTATTTTACGCCAAACGAGATCGAGTTAACAGAGTTGAAAAGTATTCGCCTAAGGAACCACCGATGCTATTTCATTGCGTTATTAGGGTATTTTAAGTCTAAGCCTGTGATTCTTTCACCTAGCTTTAACCTCATCTTTGACGATATGCAGTTTATTTCAACGCAAGTTCAAGGAGGCAAAGGGATCAGGCCTTTCAGCATTAATAAGATGCAGCGTGACCGTATATATCAAAGAATACTGAGGTTATTAAACTATCAGAAATGGGACGAAAGTCTGCACTTTGCGCCGCTGTACGAACATCTTGTTATGGTCGGCAAAGCTTGGCTTGAGCCTCGTTATCTATTCGATGCAGCCGCTGAATATCTAGCAACGCATAGAATTGCCATCCCTAAATATACTGTCTTACAAAAGCTTATCAGTCGTGTTATCCAACAGGTCAAGAAGGCGTTAAATAATAAGCTTCGTATTCATGTTTCATCTGAACTACACGGATTTCTAAATACTATTATCGATGACAAAGATGGGCTCTCCTTAAGCCAGCTTCGAGCCGGTGCAAAAAGCGTTATGGTGACAGAGCTAAAAAAAGAACTGACGGTGTATCATCAGTTACAGCCTTATACAAGACAGATTGATAATGCTGTTAAGGGCTTAGCCTTATCGTCTAAAAACCAACAACACTTCGGTGAAATGGTGGATTATTATGGCAGTAAACTAAAACGCTTTAAGCGTCCACAGCAACACCTATGGTTGCTGTGTTTTCTGACTCAACGCATACGGCAAAGCCTAGAGCGATTGGCTGATGGGTTTATTCATCATATCCGTAAACAACAAGAAGCTGCGCATGCGTTTGCCCAACAGGCAGTGTTTGACTCATGGAGGTCAGCTGCAGACAATGTCACCAAAGCCGCAGAATTACTGCATCTGTTTGTTGATGACAGTATCGACGATAATCAACCATTTGCAACGGTTAGGCAACAAGCATTAAGTGTAATGAATAACCAAGATATAGAAACGCTATGCCTGTACTTAAAAAAGCAAAAACGCACGGTAGAAGAATATCAATGGCAATATTATGATGATCAAAACGGGTTAATTGAGCAGTTATTAAGGCCCGTGTTTCTATGTCTTGAATGCCAAGCAGGTAAAGGCTCAGAAGCATTAGTGACCCAGCTCAAAACCACAAAAACAGAACTATTAGCAGGTAATACATTGCAAACAATGGATAGTACACTTATCCAACAAAAACATCGTCCATGGTTAATTAACAAGGATGTTGTTCATCCACAGCGATACGAATGGTTGCTTTACCGTCAACTGGCTTCTCGGCTTAATGGTCGAATTTACTTATCAAACGTCACTAAATATCGTGCGCTAGAAGACGACTTAATTGCATCGTCAATACAGCCTGATCTATTGGCATCATCAACATTGGAAAAGCTAAAGCAGCCGATTCAGAAGCTACTGCAAGTAAAACAAATACGCTTAACAACATCCCTAGAAGATGTTGCTCGTCACATTGATAATGGTGATAACCGCAATGTGATCATGAAGAGCCGAAGTGGCACACGATGGCGACTGCCAGTTAAAGGCTCCCAATCACTTGTCAACAACCCTTTCTTTAAACAAATGATCCCCGTCAGTATTGCTGATGTGTTGCGTTATGTTGAACAAGAAACCAACTTTATGCAATGCTTCGCACACGTGCTGCCAATACAAAAACAAGTAGGCGCCAATCAGGATGATTTATTGGCTATTCTAATTGCGAATGCGACACATCGCGGCGTATATGGGATGGCACAAATATCTGATCGCAGTTATGAGCATCTAAGCACTATACAAGCTAATTATATTAGGCCTGAAACCTTGCAAGAGGCTAGTGATATCATCAATAACGCAGTAGCGGCACTCCCTATTTTCCGCCACTATCACATCCAAGAAGACGTCCTGCACGCCAGTACCGATGGGCAAAAATTTGAAACTCACCTTGAGACTTTTAAAACTCGCTACTCCTCGAAATACTTCGGCACCAACAAAGGTATTACGGCCATGACGTTAGTTGCCAATCATAGTGCGTTAAATGCCCGTATCATAGGATCTAATGAGCATGAGTCCCATTATATTTACGACTTACTACAATCTAATACTAGTGATCTTAAGCCAGATGTCCTCTCAACCGACACCCATGGTGTTAATCATGTTAATTATGCCTTATTGGATTTATGCGGTTATAGTTTTGCGCCTAGGTATGCTCAGTTCACCAGTGTGATCAATGACCTATTTAACGTAACTGAAAGCGACGACGGAAACACGCATCTGGCGCTGAAAAAGCCGATAAAAATGAATGTGATTGAAGAAGGCTGGCAGGATATTCAGCGTATTGTGTTATCCCTTCAAGAAAAACGCACAACACAGGCATTGCTAGTACGCAAATTATCTGGTTATCCATCTAGACACCCTATATTACAAGCATTAACGGAATATAATAGGCTCATCAAAGCCCAATATTTACTTGATTATATTGATGATGCAAGTCTGCGCCAATATGTTCAACGAGCACTGAACCGAGGCGAAGCCTGGCATTTCCTCAGGCGAGCTATTGCATCGGTCAATCGTGACCAGTTCCGTGGAAAAAACGAATCAGAAATAGTCGTCTGGAACGAGTGTGCCCGTTTGACGGCAAATGCTATTATCTACTTTAACTCGATGATCCTAAGTCATCTATTACTGCACTTTGAAGAAGTTGGTGACGAGGAAAAAGCAGCAATAACTCGACAAGTATCACCCGTTGCATGGCAGAACATTAATCTGAGCGGCACTTATCAGTTCGCTAGTAACCGCAAACTACCTGATTTACAGGAAATAACTAGGCCTATTGTTGAAAATGAAGTCTAAAATGAAAGGTAACCCAGCTCCACAAGCCATTAACTGCGAGGGTTGTGGCGATTTATGTTACTTTAGAGGGGAAAATCCCTAGAACCCCTTAGATCTGCGATTTTCTTTTTTTGAGGTGTTATATCCCGTTCATATCGCTGTTTTTTCTGTTGTGGTTTTTCGGGTTTTGTTTTTGATGATCGGGTTTGTTTTTTTGGCTGATCGTTAATTTGATTTAGAATAGCTTCTGCTTCCCGATCATCTAAATCAAAATAGATACGAACTTGTGGATCGTTTCCTCTGTTTGCATATTCACGACCTTTGACGCAATAACTGCGCTCTAATTCACGCTGCCAACGCCTCACTAGATCGGGTTGTCCCATCAATCGAATTTTCATAAATCCTCTTATTTGTAAAAGTTGTAAAAAATACACTGTAATGCTTTTATATTGTAATAATATGTAGTATCATACAACATATTACAAAATACAATATTACATTTTACAAAAATACAGGGGTTCAATCATGGCTATAACAAGAGAGCAGGTTTTCAAAGTTGCTGATGAACTGGTAGAACAAACCGTAAGACCAACACTTGCAAAGGTACGTAGCGCCTTGGGCGGCGGTTCATATACGACGATTAGCGAGTTTATGAGTGAATGGAAAAATCAGCAGGAGGCATCAAACCAGCCTCAACCGATCCAGATCCCCGATAATGTTGTTGAGTCAGCAACACAATTAGCCAGTTCATTATGGACAACCGCGACGGCATCGGCAGAGGCTAAATTAGATACCGAACGGAGAGCATTAAAAGAAGCTCAGGCCGAAATAGAGGCGGAGCAGCACGAAGCAGCCGAAGTCGCGGATCAGATGTCCGTTGAAATCGAACAGTTACAAGCTGAGTTAGCAGAGACCACTAATCTAGCTAACGAATCAATTGAAGCACTAGAGGCCAAAACCGACGAATTACAACGATTAAGCGATATTAATGCACGTAATGAAACTCGCATTGAGGATTTGATGAATGAGTTGAAACTGGCACAAATAGCGGCTAAAGATGCAGAAAAAAAGGCTACAACGGCAGAAACAATGATGATCGGGCAGCGTAATGAAATCACACATTTAACTGCAGAATTATCAGATTTACGGGCGGATATTACAGCAGCAAATAGCCGCGCAGATCATGCCGAGGGGAAATTAGAGCAAATTCAACTCGTTAAAACGGAATTAAGTGACACGGTCACGCAACTACGAACAGAGCTATCCAGCTCCACCGCCGAGGCAAAAACCGCACTGGCTATAAATGACCAACTTGTTAGTGATAAAGCAGAGTTGAAAGCGTCTATTGAAAATCTACGAAGCGAACAAAAAAAGGAAATGACAACATATGCAACAGAGCATGCACGTTTAACGCAGGAATTATTAAACCTGAAAAAAGGCAGTGACAAAAAATAGAAAAGTCGTTGTTTCTCGTGTTTCAGTCAATTTTTAGATTGAAACACAAAAACCAATTTAGGCGATCAAAATGGCGCCATTTTCGTTGCAAAATTACAGGTGAATAATGGCACTAATTGCTATTTAAAACACCTGAGAATACGATTTTCGAGGTCGGTTTTTTATGGAACAGCCATTTTTGCCACTTAAAATGGCTATTTAACATAATAGGCATTTTGTGAATGTATTTTGAAAGATAATTTTAGGTTTAATTTAACAACCACTAGTTGACACCTGCAACGTTACAGGTTACGATTGGTTGTTGCAATATAATGGCCCTATGTGAAATAAAAAATATTCAATAGTTAGGCATATTTGAAACAACTTTAATTAAAGGAATCACCTATGAATAACATTAAATATTTTACTAATCACAAGCGGAGGGCCTCAATTTGGCTATTAAAAGTTTCTCTCACAAAGGACTTAAAAAATTCTTTTACAACGGTGATGAAAGTGGATTAAATCCTAATCACATTACAAATGTTGGGTTTATATTGGATGCTGTTGAAGCATCACATCACCCAGCAGATTTGAAAGCTATTTACCGAGATAAATTTTCAGAGAAAAAAGGTTCTGGAAAAGGGGTTTATAGTTTAGAAGTAAACGGTAATTGGCGAATTACCTTTCAGATAACAGATGACGGAGCTGTTTTTCTTGATTATCTCGATTATCATGGAAAATCAATAAAAGCTCGTTAACTTGATTATGGTCTTAAATTAAAAATAAGGCCGCCTTTACTTAAGCTCTTCACCTAAAGGTTAAGAGCTTTAGAGGATAATATGAAAAAAATGAGGAAACCTTCACACCCAGGAGCGTTTTTCAAAAATACGGTTTTGGATGAAAGAAATATATCTATAACATCAGCAGCGGCTAGTTTAGGCGTAACCAGAAAAGCATTAAGTGAATTTGTAAATGGCAAAGCTAAATGTTCTCATTCTATGGCTCGTCGATTAGCCGAAGCAACTGGAACTGGTGTTGGTATATGGATAATGATGCAAGCAAATTTAGATACTTGGGAAGCAGAGAATATGGTTTTTGATACTGATATTACTCCTTTTAAAGTTAGACGTTTTGCTTGATTTAATTATCTTTCGAAAATTTTAAAGCAATCTTTTAGTTAGTATCTAGGAGATAAAACAGAGGAATTATATTATGTCACTTAAACCAGGCCCAAAGCCAATTGCTAAATCAACAGGTAAAGTAGATCAACGTCGACGTGATAACAAAGATACACCAGGAAATACTCCTGCATTAAAACCATCGAAAAAAAAATGATCTATATATTTTAATCGTATAGAAAAAGGCTACCTAAATGGTGGCCTTTTTTATTTCCTGAGATCGCCTACTTTACATTTTTCAGCCCAATTACCCGCAGATTTTAAATTAAGACCTAATAATAGTTACACTGTAACTCAATGATTTAACATAATGTTCATTAGGTGTGTTTCGCATAATTTTTTCATAAAAATTTTATGTTATGTTTAAACCATGTATCATTCATGTCTATTACATATGTAATTTTGCATACGTAATATTTATTGAAGGATATTAAAATATGAGTGTTAGTGATCATGACTATGTAAATTTTTCAGAGGACTACGAGTTAAATTATCATCTTGGTTTAGTTGATAAATCAAAATCAATTTCTAACCGAGAGTACTTGAGAGAAAATACAGGGCCAAGAGCAAAGAAAGAGCTAAACAAAACTATGTTAACTCATAGTGAATTCAAACCTTATGTAAAGGCAGACAAGCCACACTTAACATAAACCGACCAAAGAAGTTCATAAAGGGACTAAAGGTGGGAAAACTGGATGTAGCTTTATACCAAAAGGCATCTGTAGGTGTCTTAATCGTATTTTCTAGCAAAATATAAATTAATAACGGATTTTAAAATATGAAAAAAACTCTACTTGTTTTAGTTGTTGCAAGCTTCATTTCATCAATCGCATTTGCTCATGGTGGCCGAACTAATTCAGAAGGCTGTCATAATGATACAAAAAAAGGTACTTATCACTGCCATTAAAAAAAGCATAACTGATAAGGATCGGTCGTGTGAGCAAGTTGTTTAAACACCTAACGAACCGTTAGGTGTTATCTACCATCTGAATGCGGTTTATTTTACTTTATGAAAAGCATTTACCATAACACCCGTCAGATGATCTCCAAAAGGCTACTCCATCGGTGGTCTTTTTTGTATTTGAGTATTCTCAAAAAGTTACACTGTAACTTTCCTAATCTGCTGCTTTAGTTTCTCCCCTCTGGTTAATTTTAAAATAATTCCATAGCGGCAATCTGAATAGTGTATTCAGTAGAAAGGAAATCACAAATGGGGCTTCTTAAAACTTCTTAGTGTTCAATTTTAAAGGCTTTTGCATGTGATATTACAGGGGAGTATTATCTAGAAACATAAAATATGGTGGCTAGATTATTGTAATAAATGGGTTCATGAGAGGTTTATTTTGGGTTTTGTTGTTAATAACGGTTTAGTTTCAATTGATCATACAATAGATGATTTTGGTATCACTACTTCAGATAGAAATCCCTCATCGACAATTACATTATGTAAACAAAACAAAATGAATGTTTTTTCTATTTTTAAGCGTTACGGATACAGTGGGCCTGGTAAACCAATAGGAGATAACTGTCCCTTTATTTATGGATTAAAGGGAAAGCGTAATCTTTACGTTAATAAAGATTCAATTAGAGCTTTATCAATCACTATGAAAATAATAATAAGTAAACTATATGATTCACATAATGAATTTGGAAAGTCATACGATTTAGTTATCCCAATGCCATCGAGTCACATTATTGCAAAAGTACTAGCTAAAAGAATAACTAGAAAGTTTCAAGGAAGTGTTCTTCTTGAAGATGTATTTAGGAAATCAACAAGTGAAGATGTTCGAATTCAAATAAATAATAAAAATATCCCCCATGCAGCAAAGACTGATATTTTTAATGCAATCACAAAGGCAGAAAGTGAAAATAAAACGTTTTCTTTAAGCGATGTAAAAACAAAGAATAGAATATATATTCAGCCTCTTAGCGTAGTAAATAGTGTTAATGAAAGTAAGAGGATTTTATTAGTCGATGATTTATTTGCGACTGGCTGTACATTAATCACTGCGAAAGATTTATTAATGAAAGAAAACAAAGAAAGCAGCATTGATGCCTTATGCTTGTTCAGTCCTCTGAATGGTAATATACGTAAGAAGATGCGTTACCGTAAATAAATTAATGTTTAAATTAATGTTTAAATTAATGTTTAAATTAATGTTTAAATTAATGTTTAAATTAATGTTTAACTTGACGTGGGGTGTCAATATATTAATATGGTGATTATAGACCGGGTATGAGTTCCCCCTGTCTTTAATCATGTAATGGAATCTGTGGAGCGCTTAGGTAGCCAGCGATAAGAGCAAACAGCCTATGGGATTTGAGAGCAGCAAACCCGACTAGTCTAGTCGAAAAAAGACCGAGATAAAAAAAAGGAAGCCTTATGGTTTCTTTTTTTTGTCCATAATTTATTCCAATGAATTACTTTTTCTTCTTTATTTACCATAACACCCGTTAAGCGCATTGCTAAAAGGCTACCAAATTGGCGGCCTTTGTTACAGTGTAACCTTAAAGATCAAGTTTATGTTTAAGTAAGTATTGAAATTCGATCGGAACTTCTTTCCGGTCGAATATCATGCGCGTCATACCTGTTGGTTTATTATCTTTTTTACTATAAATTGGGACGCTTAAGTAAAAACTACCTTTGCTATTCGCATCTTCCCATTTTAAATAGTCGCCGAATTTTTTCCGCTCTCGCTCTACCTTCTTAACTTGTTTTACTTGATCCAGCAACGAAATAAATAAAGCCAGGGACATCTCGTTTTGTCGTGCATTTTTTATCAAAGCAGACCATTTCTTTTTGTTTTTAAAAACTATTTTTTTGCTCATTGCGTTTCCATTAGTATGTGTTTTTTATTTTGTCTGTGATAAGCAAAATAACACTCTAATTATTACAGTGTAACTTTTAGAAGAAAGCAAGGTACTAACTTAATATGTTTAAATGTATTTTATACGTATAAAAAACGTAATATACATGTGTTTATTACTTGTTGTTTACGTATTTTAAGGCTGTGGCTCTTAAAAATGTTGCTAGGGGTAATCCTTCTTGTAGTGCAGCTTCTGTCAGAATATTCAATTCATATTCATTTAAAGGAACTTGCAATATTTTACCTCCTAACTTTATTGTTTTTCCGGTTTTTGGATCTTTATAGCTTGCTCCTCTCCTGTCCTGTTGAGCTGTATTATTGCCATCAACCTTTGCATTATCTATAAAGTTAGTGGTTTTATTTTTTGCAGTTATATCGCCAAATGGACTTTTAGCCATTACTTATTCCCCTCTAATAATTCATTAAATACATTTTTTGCATCTTCACCGGCTTTTTTATCATATTGCCACTCTAGAACGCTTTGACCGGCTTCATCTGCATCATCCCAGGCATTTAAATTTCGGGTTACATATTTTAGAGGGTTGAGATTTAACGATTCTAATAACGTTTTTGCTCCCTGTATTCTATATCCCTGGCTTGGTAAAGTCGGTGCTTGTGTGATTACGGTGTGAACTTTTAAATTAGGATTAATGGTTCTTGCCATATCTATAATCTCAGCCATAGATGGAGCTACTTTTAGATCTCTTCGCTTGGCTCTAAATGGCAATAATGCAATATTTGCCACTGCTAAAGATGAACGCATCGCTTTTGAATCTGCCCCCCCACAATCGACAATAATGGAATCATATTGTTTTTCTAATTTTTTGAGTTGAGTTGTGATATTACCAGTGAGCTCTATGCATAAAATGTCAGGTAACTCTGATTCTGCTCTTTCTCCTGCCCACTCAGCTGTCGTTCTCTGTGGATCAGCATCAACAAGCAAAGCATCGATATCTTTTTCTAGTTTTAAATATACTGCTAGTGATTGTGCAATACTGCTCTTTCCTGCACCACCTTTCTCATTGCATATTACATAAATCATACGTTACCTATGTGTTATTTATATGTGTATTGTACGTATAATACACATATGAAAGTTTATATTAAACCACTTTTTCTAGCTTTCACCTAAATAATCACTTACGGACATTTACCGTATGTATGTATGTATAATTAGTTAGTGTTATTTACAATGAGAATAAAATTTTATGTCCGAGAAAACTGAATGTATTGAAGCTAGATCTTTATCTGAAATAAAATTAACCAATGAACAATTTGCTCAATTTATTATGGTGGTTTGTGATAATTCCAGAAAACCTAGTGAAGCTATTTTAAGTGCTGCAAAGCGATTGGATGAAGAGGGGTTTTAGTTAAGACTCTTTAATAAAAGTTACACTGTAACTTTTGGTTGTGAGTTAGTGTGTTGTAACTGTGGATTATTTTTGTATTAAATAACAGCACGTCAGTTTTCCTGCTTGTGAAGTACTACCTTCCGAAAGTAAAAGTATGCACGTATGGCCCTTAAATTATCTCGGATATAGATCAAAACTAGCAATTTAATATAACAACGATTATGTGGATCTAATTTCCCCGTTAAAGTATTAACAAAAATAAACAAACTATGGTACCGTGTACTATAGTTTGTTTATAGGAAGTAAAGTGAAAATTTTTGTTACAGATGAATTCGAAGAGTTTATGAAATTAGCGAATGTTAATGACTCTATGATTAATCAGGTTGCTAAAGAATTAGATGGTGGATTGCATGATGGCAATCTAGATATGAATAAGCTTTTTAAAAAACGGATCGCATCACCAGGAATAAGTAAACGTAATGCTAATCGCAGTGTTGTAGCTCTCCAAAAAGGAGATAGGATCTTTTTTATTGCGGGATGGCGTAAATGCGATATACCAAAGAAAGGTAAAGAGATCCCTAATAAACTGTTAGAAGCTTATAAGTTGTTTGGAGAAAGTTTGCGAAATTTAACAGAAGAACAGATTCAAACTAATATATTAGAAAAGTTATTAAGAGAGGTTAAAAATGACTGATTTACGATTAGAAAAAATTCAAGCTATGGCTGATCGTTTTCATTCTAATGGCTCAATTGATCAAATAACGATGCGTAAAATTAATGCTCTTACGTTAGATGCTAAACTTGATGAAATTGGAGCCGATAAGATTCAATCTATAAGAAAACGAGAACATATTAGCCAAGGTGTACTCGCTACAATTTTAAATATGAGTAGTGAAAGCGTACAGAAATGGGAACAAGGAAAGTCTAAACCTCAGGGAGCGGCTTTACGTTTGTTATCTTTGATCGATCGTAATGGAATTAAAGCAGTAATCTAAGTGATGTAAAAATAAAATATAAAAACCGCTTAGCTGCGGTTTTTTGTGCCCATAACTTATGAAATGAGCTATTTAACATAAAAGTGATTAAATGCAGTGAATTTTCCCTTAGCTATTATCAAAATGCTCGCTTGTTACAATGTAATATTAGAGGTCATATTTTTGAGAGTAGTTTAGAAGTGAGTTATAGGTAAAGGGAGTTCCATCTGGTAATGTCCATCCGGAAATTTGTAAAAACTTTGCAATCACACGCTTTTGCTCTCTTAGTCGATCACGTTGAGATAGTTTGCTACGATTTTCCCTATCTTGAGATTTGTGGCTATGATTCGTTCTTTTGTTGATGCGTTCGGCCTCTGTTAGTGCTAATTTCCCTTGTTTATTTGTATTTAATGCCTCGTCTCTTATTTTCTCGATAGATAGGCGTTTACGAACAAATTCTTTTTCTATTTTCTCAGTTTTTCTCTGTTCAAACTCAATCTGAGTTCTCTTTAATTCTTCTATTTGATCGACTAGTTCTTGTTTTTTTTCTATTATTTCTTGATCCGAAACTTTTTTGATAAATCCTAAAAATAGACTAATCAAGGCCACTATTGCGAGAAAAAATAGACCGATATAGGGCCAATGTTGCCATTGGTACCAAAGTGTGGATTTTCCTGTAGTTACAATTTCCCAGTATTCGCCTTGTTGGTCTGATTTTAAAATGGCTATCCCAATGTTGTCATCGGGGGAGAAGTAGTCAAAATATGATGTAAACGCAAAAAGTCCGGAAAGAACAATGACGCTTAAAAATCCCAATATCATTATTTTTTTTTTATTACTCATCGTAGATACACCTCTGTAATTTCAGGTCGAAAATGGCCTAATTCTTGTGATACGCATTTCATTACATCTAGGCGTGGTAGATAGTTGGCCAGTTGTTCATAACGATCTTGCGCGTAACTGTGTCGTAGTCCATGAGCTCCATTACTGTAGCCGAGGGATCGATTACTTGCTTTGCTAAAGGCATCAGAAAAACGATGTCCTGCTGCAATATCGTAATAGGTTGTATAGGTTATTTTTCGATCTATTTCGGTCTTAGGAGTATCTAACCGGCGTGATTCTAACCGTTTTGCTAAATCTGTCGGGAGACGTATTTCGCGAATTAACCCTCCTTTTCCTGTTACAGTGTAACTTTTTGTTTGGCTGGGCATGTGCGAAAATTTATTAGGGTGCACCTCGCGGGGAGATGGTTGAATCTCTCCTATCGGTCGTAGAGTGTATAGTTCGTGCGCTCTAAGACCAGCTTTCTGACAGATTTCTGTAGATATTGCGTGGCGTTCTGTTTGATGTTCAATGATTCTTAATACTTGGTCAGGTGTATATGAGCGAGATTTTTTAATTGTTTCTAGTTCAGATGGAACAGATGTTAAACATTCATTCTGTTTAATCTTGTGCGTGACATGTCGCATCATGCACTGAATAGCATCTCGATCTAAATCTATCGTACTTTGAGCATTTTCTGAGGCGCGTATTTCTAGGTAGGTATGTGCTTGATCGGGGGTTAATTCTCTTAGTGAACCTAATTTATATTCTTTTAAATAGTCGCAGCAAATTTTTAAAGCCGTTTCGTAGTTTCTGACTGTTCCTTTAGATTCAATAACATTTCCTTTCCCTTGTACCTCTTTCATCACAGAAGCAGCCTGAGATTCTGATTTTGCGAAATGCCCTCTAGCCATTACGTGTTACCCCGATTGATTTTAAATATCGGTGTATAGTGCTACGAGCTGCTTTTTGACCATGTGTTTTATGTAAATGAACTGCGATCAGGTCTAGGGAAATATTTTTTAGGAACATTGAGACAATTTCTGGACGGAATGGCTCAAGTTTAGAAGTTCGTTTTTTATAATTTTTTCCTTGTCGTAATTTACGCTCTTTTTTTGCCGCTTCGCCTGCAGCTATAGGATCAAATATCATAATGCTCCTCTTAAAGCTCAAGTATAAAAATTGTAAGAACTAGCTAAATACAATGTATTTAGACGGCTATGCCGTTCGCCATTTTTACTATTTTTCGATTAGTAAGGCTGACTGTTCACACCTATTTTCGTTCACATTAACGCAGTGAAACTCGTTGTTAAACTACTCCGTTGGCATTCCCATTCTTTGAGATCGGGCTGTCGGTTTAACGTGGCGACAGATGCATTGTTAACTAGGGCGCATACCCCCATAGACACGATACGTATTTCACAGTTCTACCTGACTGTGACGGTGATCGGAACAACGTGAGCCAATGAATTGCACGTAATCATTATAATGATTAGGCTTCAAAGGCCAGGACTGCCACAAGGGCTAACGTTTGATCATTTTAATCTAAAACAGACTTGTTATACAAGGTTTTATTTTGTAGCGTAATTTTTGTTGCGTAAAGCAATAGAAATGCCACAACAGCACCCGCTATGTATAGAATCTGTAGGATTCTACATAGCGGGTGCTGTTGCGCCCAAAAATGTGTGATGCCCTAGATGATTTGCGGCGTTCTCGAGCATCTCCGCTCGCCGCAAATCATCTAGGGTTGAACACATTTTTATTCGCGGCTGACTAACGCGCTACGCTTGTTTCCTCTAAAAATGACAAACCAACAAGTTGATTTACCATTTTTAAAGGCGGAATTACGACCAGGCAATAAGCACATTTTTTATGTTACCTATCAAAATCAGGAACTGATAAGCTTTACACAACTCTGCGAGTTGCGAAAACCAGAGCAAAAAAATGGATTGAGATTACAGTGTAAAATTGAGTATTCAGCAAACCAAAAACTTGAAGCATTAATGACTGAAACCAAATTATCAAAAGGGGAGCTGATCAGTAAATTGATAAATGCATATTAAGCATGAATCAAATGTATTTTTACGACTGAGATTTTATACTGCAAATGATTGAGTTTTGGGGATTAATGGTTCAAAAAATGAACCCTTTTTTTTCTCAAAATAAAATAGTATTCTAGCAACTTAAAATTTATAAGAGCTAGAGTTTGTTTTTGACAAGCTTCAGATGTGAAAAAACCCCTAGTGCTTCTGTGTTTGGCGACGCTTAGCAACTAGAGGTTCCATCGAATTACGAGAAGAATAATAATGTTTAATAGACATAATATCAAACTTTTTCCTCGTTTTTTAACTGCGAACAATGCAGTTAGGGGCGGGGATAATGGCAAACGCTAAAATATTAGAATCAACACTGAACGCTTATTTTCAGTGTTTACCGCACATACCCTATGCGTCAGATAATCTTAACTATGGCTTACAACGGCTCCCTAAAGAGCTTGCAATAAAGCGATCGCATATCCAACACAACCCCGAGCTACTCGTACATTTTCTGGCGTTTGATATTGATCGTGCTGATGGATATTCGTGGTGGGAGGACTGTGGAGCCCCCGCACCTAACTATCTGATGCTAAATCCCATGAACGGCCATGCGCACTATCTCTATCGACTCGAGACGTTTGTGTCGTTGACTGATAGGTCAAAACCAAAACCTAAAGCTTATTTGCAACGTGTAGAGCGTGGTCTCATGGCTCGATTAGATTCTGACACTGGCTACGGAGGGCTGATCTCTAAAAACCCTCTGAATCTCCGTTGGCACACACTAACACCTGCGATTCAGCCATATTCACTTGATGAATTGGCTGATTATGTCGATATGGATATCCCGAAACCGAGAAAACGCGATCAGACGGGATTCGGTCGACACTGTATTTTATTCGATGAATTGCGATGGTGGGCGTACAAGCACGTTAATGCGGCTAGAGAATCAAGTAACTATGATAACTGGTTAGACCGGTGCATGGTAGCATCTGAGCGGTTAAATACATTTAATAATGCATTGCCTTATTCATCTTTAAAATCGACAGCGAAGAGCGTAGCTAGGTGGACCTGGGATCATTACACGGGAAGCGGAAATGGGAAAAACCGTGGGCGTGATGCAAAACAGATAGAAGAATGGCAGGGAGGGCTAAATCTACGTGATAAACAGGCCGTGGCTGCCCAACAAACAAACTTACAGCGTAAACAGAACACTGAGCAGAAGATCAAACTCGCTATAGCTCACCTAAAACGGAACGATAAACGCGTAAATCAAACGACTGTAAGTCGAGTATCTGGTATTTCTCGCATGACTATTAATACAAGTTACAAGCATCTTTTAAACACCTAAAAAGTGTAAAGTACGGTGTACATCAGATTACTAGGGGGGGGTTATCCCCTGGGTTTGTTTTTTAGATCAATATGAATAATCTAACTAATTTAGGGAGTGAGTCTGGGTGATTAGTGTGTGTCAAGTTGTGGGCAGCTTGTCTGTCCATGGCTTGTCCACACGGTTTCCCGTAGGGAAAAATCCCCAGCACTTGAGCGACCTATTACAGAGTATCTTTATAAACTAAAAAAAGGATCTTTAAGATCTTATATTGCGAAAACGAATGTTGTCAAAAAAAGGCGTCACTGGAGCTATACACACTAGAATTAACAAGTGTGCGCTTGTGATTGTATAGCTAAAGTGGAAAGTTGCTGAGAACGCGTTATATGCTGTTTTAGGCGATCCTCATTTCAATTGCTTCAATCGTTTTCTTAGATGGGGTTCTAGGGATTTTCCCCTCTAAAGTAACATAAATCGCCATACTCACCATATTTAAAGGCATACAAAGGTGGGTTACTTCTCCAAAGTATGGCAAATTATGAGGTTAACAACCCCTTAAACTTAATTTAATTCCTATGGCTATAAAAAACGAACTATCAATTCTTACCAAAGCTGAGCAGCTTGATCTATATTCTCCGCCGCTATTATCACTTGAACAACAACGATTGTATTTTACGCCAAACGAGATCGAGTTAACAGAGTTGAAAAGTATTCGCCTAAGGAACCACCGATGCTATTTCATTGCGTTATTAGGGTATTTTAAGTCTAAGCCTGTGATTCTTTCACCTAGCTTTAACCTCATCTTTGACGATATGCAGTTTATTTCAACGCAAGTTCAAGGAGGCAAAGGGATCAGGCCTTTCAGCATTAATAAGATGCAGCGTGACCGTATATATCAAAGAATACTGAGGTTATTAAACTATCAGAAATGGGACGAAAGTCTGCACTTTGCGCCGCTGTACGAACATCTTGTTATGGTCGGCAAAGCTTGGCTTGAGCCTCGTTATCTATTCGATGCAGCCGCTGAATATCTAGCAACGCATAGAATTGCCATCCCTAAATATACTGTCTTACAAAAGCTTATCAGTCGTGTTATCCAACAGGTCAAGAAGGCGTTAAATAATAAGCTTCGTATTCATGTTTCATCTGAACTACACGGATTTCTAAATACTATTATCGATGACAAAGATGGGCTCTCCTTAAGCCAGCTTCGAGCCGGTGCAAAAAGCGTTATGGTGACAGAGCTAAAAAAAGAACTGACGGTGTATCATCAGTTACAGCCTTATACAAGACAGATTGATAATGCTGTTAAGGGCTTAGCCTTATCGTCTAAAAACCAACAACACTTCGGTGAAATGGTGGATTATTATGGCAGTAAACTAAAACGCTTTAAGCGTCCACAGCAACACCTATGGTTGCTGTGTTTTCTGACTCAACGCATACGGCAAAGCCTAGAGCGATTGGCTGATGGGTTTATTCATCATATCCGTAAACAACAAGAAGCTGCGCATGCGTTTGCCCAACAGGCAGTGTTTGACTCATGGAGGTCAGCTGCAGACAATGTCACCAAAGCCGCAGAATTACTGCATCTGTTTGTTGATGACAGTATCGACGATAATCAACCATTTGCAACGGTTAGGCAACAAGCATTAAGTGTAATGAATAACCAAGATATAGAAACGCTATGCCTGTACTTAAAAAAGCAAAAACGCACGGTAGAAGAATATCAATGGCAATATTATGATGATCAAAACGGGTTAATTGAGCAGTTATTAAGGCCCGTGTTTCTATGTCTTGAATGCCAAGCAGGTAAAGGCTCAGAAGCATTAGTGACCCAGCTCAAAACCACAAAAACAGAACTATTAGCAGGTAATACATTGCAAACAATGGATAGTACACTTATCCAACAAAAACATCGTCCATGGTTAATTAACAAGGATGTTGTTCATCCACAGCGATACGAATGGTTGCTTTACCGTCAACTGGCTTCTCGGCTTAATGGTCGAATTTACTTATCAAACGTCACTAAATATCGTGCGCTAGAAGACGACTTAATTGCATCGTCAATACAGCCTGATCTATTGGCATCATCAACATTGGAAAAGCTAAAGCAGCCGATTCAGAAGCTACTGCAAGTAAAACAAATACGCTTAACAACATCCCTAGAAGATGTTGCTCGTCACATTGATAATGGTGATAACCGCAATGTGATCATGAAGAGCCGAAGTGGCACACGATGGCGACTGCCAGTTAAAGGCTCCCAATCACTTGTCAACAACCCTTTCTTTAAACAAATGATCCCCGTCAGTATTGCTGATGTGTTGCGTTATGTTGAACAAGAAACCAACTTTATGCAATGCTTCGCACACGTGCTGCCAATACAAAAACAAGTAGGCGCCAATCAGGATGATTTATTGGCTATTCTAATTGCGAATGCGACACATCGCGGCGTATATGGGATGGCACAAATATCTGATCGCAGTTATGAGCATCTAAGCACTATACAAGCTAATTATATTAGGCCTGAAACCTTGCAAGAGGCTAGTGATATCATCAATAACGCAGTAGCGGCACTCCCTATTTTCCGCCACTATCACATCCAAGAAGACGTCCTGCACGCCAGTACCGATGGGCAAAAATTTGAAACTCACCTTGAGACTTTTAAAACTCGCTACTCCTCGAAATACTTCGGCACCAACAAAGGTATTACGGCCATGACGTTAGTTGCCAATCATAGTGCGTTAAATGCCCGTATCATAGGATCTAATGAGCATGAGTCCCATTATATTTACGACTTACTACAATCTAATACTAGTGATCTTAAGCCAGATGTCCTCTCAACCGACACCCATGGTGTTAATCATGTTAATTATGCCTTATTGGATTTATGCGGTTATAGTTTTGCGCCTAGGTATGCTCAGTTCACCAGTGTGATCAATGACCTATTTAACGTAACTGAAAGCGACGACGGAAACACGCATCTGGCGCTGAAAAAGCCGATAAAAATGAATGTGATTGAAGAAGGCTGGCAGGATATTCAGCGTATTGTGTTATCCCTTCAAGAAAAACGCACAACACAGGCATTGCTAGTACGCAAATTATCTGGTTATCCATCTAGACACCCTATATTACAAGCATTAACGGAATATAATAGGCTCATCAAAGCCCAATATTTACTTGATTATATTGATGATGCAAGTCTGCGCCAATATGTTCAACGAGCACTGAACCGAGGCGAAGCCTGGCATTTCCTCAGGCGAGCTATTGCATCGGTCAATCGTGACCAGTTCCGTGGAAAAAACGAATCAGAAATAGTCGTCTGGAACGAGTGTGCCCGTTTGACGGCAAATGCTATTATCTACTTTAACTCGATGATCCTAAGTCATCTATTACTGCACTTTGAAGAAGTTGGTGACGAGGAAAAAGCAGCAATAACTCGACAAGTATCACCCGTTGCATGGCAGAACATTAATCTGAGCGGCACTTATCAGTTCGCTAGTAACCGCAAACTACCTGATTTACAGGAAATAACTAGGCCTATTGTTGAAAATGAAGTCTAAAATGAAAGGTAACCCAGCTCCACAAGCCATTAACTGCGAGGGTTGTGGCGATTTATGTTACTTTAGAGGGGAAAATCCCTAGAACCCCATTCTACTCAGTATTGTAGTAAATTAGTGTGGAATGCGTTGCGTTATGCATTTAAAGATAACGAATGGCTATCAGAAGAAGGTCGAAAAGTTGAGTTCGGTGGCGGTCTTTATGTTATGCCTGAGGATATTTATAATCACCCGAATGCAATATTCAGAAGAGGTTTTTATGGTAAATAATTTTAGATTATTAAAAATAGTAGAGTCGACATGAAATTTTTAATAATGATACTAATAGTATTAACTTCTTTTTCTGTCAAAGCGATTTCACCATCAGATAGCAAAGCAGGAGACATTATTGTCAATGCTTTCAATAAATATATACATGTCACATTTGATGGTACTCGTTTAATTGAACGAAAAAATAATATAGAGATCAGAGGGGCATGGTTCCCTCAAGTATCGATGATCCCTTTCGATGTTGGGTTTATTCATACTCAACAATTATTGCCTTCTCTCGGTATCACTCCTTCTATGTTTCGACCAAAAAGCGGAATTCAGTTAAATGGCCTCCAAAAAAAATTTTTGGAGGATACTCGTGATGGTGTTACTTATTTTGATTTTTATAAAGAAAAAATTATATTTAACACTAACTTAGTTTTTAATGATGGAAATAATTCACAAACTTTTCCATCTGTTTTCCAACCAGATGAGATGTACAGCAACATAGTTATAGTCGATTTATCTAGCTTAAAAGTAGAAAAACGTCTTCCAATTGGGACTGTTAAAGCATTTAAAGTAGTAGGTGATTTTCTTTATACGATTTCTCATAAGAGTGATGTATTTAGAATTAACTTGAAATCTTACAAAATTGAAAGATTAAATAATGAGCCTATTCATTGGATGTTTCCTACCTTTGTGGTGACGAGTAATCATCAGGTTTATTTAGCAACAACAGAGCATAAATTTGAAAATACTCCTACGAAACTTAAATCTAGCCGTTTGTACAGATTGGAGCATGGTAAAGTTTCTGAAGTAGCTACACTTCCTTCAGAACACCTAAGGAACCTAGTCGTTGAATCAAATGGAAAGTTATATTTCTTACTTACAAATAGTAAATTGTGGAGTGTAGATTTATCCTCTGGAAAATCATTAACCTATGAATTACCATTTAAAGAAAAGACATTGAATCTTAGTGAGTCTTTTTTCGTTAAGTTATCTGAAGATACTTTTGCTTTTACAGAAAGAAGCAATAATGACACCATTCGTTTGTTTATAACTAATAGCAATTTAAAGCTCTTAGCAGAGCATTACTTATATGATATTGATATGTTATGGAACTTGTCTACCCGAGAACAGCCTTATGGCAATCAAAAATTATGAAACTATGGTAAATAATTATTTTATGTGACTTATTTACCATAACACCCGTTTTACGAAAGAAAAAAGCTACCAAATGGTGGTTTTTTTTAGCCCCTGAGATCGCCTACTTTGAATTTTTCAGCCCAATTACCCGCAGATTTTAAATTAAGGACC
>NZ_JALAAC010000049.1:0-22321 GCF_037546855.1 Vibrio sp. 1-Bac 57
TAAAACACAAGATAAATCTTATCAGTTAGGCTTAAATAAACTAGCTAAGTTATATGCACTGTCACCAGCAGAATTATCTAAGGTATTGAACATAAGTTGGGATGCAGACCCAAAATTAACACACATTAATGACGGTGGTTATATTACGGTTGAAAAAATGAAGTATTTAGATGGAAGTATTTTTTACAAAAGTAAGCTAAATTTTAGTTATCATGTAGCAGAGGAAGATTTCGATGATTATTTCAGTCGTGATTAATATTGGATGTATTTTAAGTAGATGCTGCATCACTATTTTTAGAATTACACTCCAATCATCTACATTAAACAACAAAATATAAAGTTGTTATTATAAAAATGACCGATAATGGGTTACAAATATTAAAATTTGGAAGGTTTATGAGTCGCAATATATTTTCCATGAAGAAACAACTGGTATTAATGTTTGTAACGACTACCATACTGGTTTATTTTTCTTTAGCTGCCATCTTACATTATGCAATTGAGAGGCACTTTTATCAGCAAGACTATGCCCATTTAATAGGTAAATACAACTCAATTACTAAAGACGAGCTCAAAAAACCGGACACTATTTTGAGTTCACTGGTAAATGGTCCGACCTACCTATGGCTGATAAAAAACGGCAAAGTGTTAGATCAGAACTCAAATATTACTTTTCCTAATAAAAAACTATTAATGACTAACCCACAAGTGAACAATAATAAAAAAGCGATTGAATGGTTAGCCGATTCTTTAAATATTCGAGCATTTGCATTCCCTGTCGATGAAAATTACTCACTCGTAATGGGTCTTAATATAAATCATCATAAAGCTTTTCTTTATGAGTTCAGGTTGATTTTATTATGGTCAATGGGAATTATGCTGGTTATTTCTGCACTTTATAGCGTGATGATTGTACGAAAAGGTCTTCGACCTATTTCAAGGCTAAATACTCATATCAAAAAAATTGCACCTAACCAACTTGGGATCCGTATCCCTATTAATGATCTACCTGTAGAACTGCATGAATTAGCGACAACACACAATAAAATGTTAGATCGGTTAGAGACCGGTTTTTCAAGACTGAGTGAGTTTTCTTCGGATATTGCGCATGAACTGCGCACTCCTTTATCAAATATTAAGACACAAAATCAAGTCATATTGTCCGTTGAGAGAAATAATGAGGAGTACCAAGAAACTGTAGAATCGAACCTAGAAGAACTGAACCGAATTATAAAAACAATTAACGATATACTCTATATAGCAAAAGCAGAAAACTCACTAATACATCGTAATGACGAGTGGTTAAATATTGAAAATGAAGTTAAAAGAATTGTTAATTATTTTAATATTCTTGCCGAAGAGCAAGCTTTAACGATTGAAACAAGCGGTCAAGCTCGAATATATATGGATAAAAATATGTTTGAAAGAACGATGAATAATTTATTATCAAATGCAATACGGCATGCGGATGTTGGTTCTAAAATTAAAGTGGATATTCTATCATTTACTGATCGCATTCTAATCACTGTTGGTAATTTTGGTCAGACAATACCACCAGACGTCATCCCTCATTTATTTGATCGTTTTTATCGGGAGGATAAGTCACGTCAACATACGCATAGCGTAGGTGCAGGTTTAGGTTTATCAATTACTCAGTCAATAATTCACGCTTATTCTGGTAGAGTTTATGTTCAGTCGGAGCAGGGGTATACTTCATTCACAATGGAATACCCTGTGAATGAATGTTAATGGTTCTTTTTCATAACAAGTTTTCTATAATTAAGCTAACACTCCCAATGGTAAAATAAAAAATGAAATTACTGATCATAGAAGATGAGCCTAAAACAGGTCGCTATTTAAAGAAAGGATTTACAGAGTCAGGGTATATTGTTGATCTATCTATAGACGGTGTAGATGGTTTATATAACGCAACAACTAATCCCTATGATCTAATAATCTTAGATGTGATGCTGCCTAAACTTACAGGCTGGCAAGTATTACAAGCAATAAGAAGTAGTGAGATTAACACACCAATCATCATGTTAACGGCAAAAGATCAAGTAGAAGATCGTGTTAAAGGTTTAGAGCTAGGGGCAAATGATTATGTAGTAAAACCTTTTGCTTTCATCGAGCTACTTGCTCGAGTAAAAAATGCGCTAAGAAAAAATAACACTTCATCTGCATCAGATACTGTTTTATCACTAGCGGATTTATCACTCGATTTATTGAAAAGAACGGTACATAAAAATAATGATCTCATTTCTTTAACTGCAAAAGAATTTTCATTACTAGAACTACTTCTAAAAAAACAAGGCGAAGTTTTTTCTCGTTCCGCTATTGCATCCATAATTTGGGACATGAATTTTGATAGTGATACTAATGTAATAGATGTTGTCGTCAAAAGATTACGTGCGAAAATTGATAAACCATACGATATTAAATTAATCCATACAGTTCGTGGAATGGGATATAAGGTTGATTTTTTATAAAACCATGGTGCTTTCAAATCTATAGTAAATTGTAAACGCTGACTGTCGCTTTTCCGTTTTACGATAACATCACCAAAGAGTGTCGTTAGCTTCCGCTTGGTATGGTGTTTAGTGTGGGTAAGATGTATTCCTTGCTCGGTATAAACGTCATAATTTGTTTTTTCATTGACGGTTTTGAGGTCGAGATAACCCCTCTAATTTGAATGGAAATAAAGAGATTTTTACCAGCTATGGCCCCAATTAGTCTTTAGAATATTTCAAAAAAGAAACTCATGGCGCTTTTTATATTCACTGTATTTTGCTGGTCCTTTTCATGGGAAAAGAACCACAACTGTATTTAAATAGCCTTTAACTTTCAAATTGATCAATAATTGGGCAGTTTGACTTCTCATCTCCACTGCATTTTTGGGTGATACTTTTTAAACTCTTTAGAAGTACTTGTTCTCGGTTTATTCTTGTTTGTAGTTCTTCAATTTTTTGAGAGATAATAACTTTTACATCGCTACTTTTTCTGGTGCTATCTTTAGATAACGCTAATAACTCTTTGGTTTCTTTTAAACTAAAACCTGCGTCTTTAGTTTTTTTTATAAAATGTAGATGTTTGATTAAAGCACTTGGGTAATAGCGGTAATCTCTTTCATTACGAGGTGGTTTATCTATTAAACCTATCTGCTCGTAATAACGGATAGATTTCATAGATAAACCTTGTTTCTTTGGCTGCTTGGCTGATAGTTAGCATGACTAACGCTCCATTAGTTATTATCTTTATGTTTTTAGATCTTTTACAAAGTATGATTAATCTTTTGGTTGTTTTTTCTTTGACTTCCTGGTGGTGCTTGGTGGCAACTAATCGGTTTATGTTTAGCATTGTCCATTATATTTTTATCGACGAATTTATAATAACCTTCTTTTAAATGGTTCCACCAATCATCAGAAATGTCTGCACCATACTTACGCACGATACATTCAATTATATCTAAATTTATATGAGTTGCGTCATAAGCAACGTGAAGTAGGCCACCTTTAATATCAAGAGTTACCCCGTCAACGCCAAATGATTGATCTATTTCATATGAAATTTTAGGTCGGTTAAATTCAGTTAACCCTTTTAATTGGAGTTTTCTGCGTACTAAGTTAACTTCTGTGACACCTGCTCGATGATTTATATTACCCATTATTATTTCCTGTTTTTATTTTTGAATTAGGATAAATGTAAATGGTTTTACTTATGATCCTTATCATTATGGTGATTTCCATGCATAAAAAAATGTATCAATGGACATAATAAAAGAATTGCAAAGGGTAAATACTCAAAAAAATGTTGGTTATGGTTAGTCAGTAAATAGTAAGTGATACCTATTACTGCTATTACTATCATCCCGCCTTGAGGGGTGAATAGAAAAGTCTTAAATTTATTTATCATGGTTATTACCTCAATATTTAATTCGATCGAATTTTAAAAGTTAACATTTATAATGTTATTTACTCGACTACTAGATAACCTCTGTACATTTGCATTGGACAGTGAAATGCATATTTCCCTTTTTCCATAACGGGTAGTGAAATTTCAATGACTTTGTTTAACGGTAATTCTTCACTAATTTCAAAATCAGGAAAAATTAACGTTGCCGCACATGGAGTCGGATCTTTACGAATAAATTTAATAACACTACTTGTGTTGGCTTTTAGTACAATATTTGATGGTTGATAAACACCGTCTTGCACAACAACATTTATCTCCCCATTGATTTTTTTTGATAAGTTTTTTTGTTTATTACTTGGGGAGTAAAGCCAAAACCACCAGATAATTAAAACAATCAAAATGATGCCAATAAAGTTAACAATTAACATAATATTCTCCTAATGATCTTGTGGTTTAAAAAAGCGTAAACGATTGGCATTACTGACTACTGTTAATGATGAAAGCGCCATTGCAGCCCCAGCAATAACAGGGCTAAGTAATAACCCAAAGAATGGGAATAAAATCCCTGCTGCAAAAGGAACTCCTGCAACGTTATAAATAAAAGCACCAAATAAATTTTGTTTAATATTACGTAAGGTTGCTTTACTCACTGCAATTGCATCAGCGAGGCCATGTAAAGAGCCCCGCATTAATGTTATATCTGCACTTTCAATTGCGACATCAGTCCCGGTACCAATTGCGAAACCAACATTCGCAAGAGCGAGTGCGGGCGCATCGTTAATACCGTCTCCGGTCATTCCGACTATTTCACCTTGTGCTTGTAATTCCGCTATTTTTTGTGATTTTTCTTCCGGTAGGACTTCCGCGAAAAATTCTGTAATACCTACTTTTTGTGCCACAGCTTTTGCTGTTGCATGATTATCTCCAGTGAGCATGACCACTCGAATACCATTTTTTTGTAAGCGTTGAATGGCAGAAATAGAATCTTCTTTGAGCGGATCAGCCACTGCGATAATTGCAGCTAAATCACCATCAATAGCAAAAAACATGGGGGTTTTAGCTTCGCTGGCCATTTTCTGACTAATATCAAGGCTGTCTTTATTAACATTGATACCTTGCTCTCTCATTAATTTGTGATTTCCAAAAAACAATTTTTTATCACGAACGACTCCTTCCACACCTTGGCCTGCAATGGCATTGAAATGTTCTATTTTATCTGTATTTAAACCTCGTTCATTTGCCGAGTCTACAATGGCTTGTGCCAATGGATGTTCAGAGGAAATTTCTAAACTTGCCACTAATTGTAATATTTGATCTTCTTTCATTGAATTAATACGGTAAACATCAGTAACTTTAGGCTCTCCTAAGGTAATAGTGCCTGTTTTATCTAATACCATCGCTGTGATTTTTGAAGCGCTTTGCAGTGCTTCACCATTTCGAATAAGTACGCCTGCCTCAGCCGCTTTCCCCACACCAACCATCACCGACATAGGTGTAGCGAGTCCCAATGCACATGGGCAGGCAATAATTAGTACGGTGGTTGCTGAAACTACGGCAAAAGCAACACTTGGTTCTGGACCAAAGTTTAGCCAAATTAAGGCACTGGTAATTGAGATAATCATAATGACAGGGACAAAATAGGCGGAAATAATATCAGCCAAGCGTCCTATTGGCGGTTTAGAATTTTGTGCTCGCTTAACCATTTTAATAATTTGTGCGAGCGCAGTGTCTTTACCGACGCGTGTAGCGCGGAAAATAATAGATCCACTTTTATTAATGGTTCCAGCAACGACTTCATCACCTAATCGTTTTTTTACCGGCATTGGTTCGCCAGTTAGCATCGACTCATCAATGGTTGTTTTCCCTTCGGTAACAGTGCCATCGACCGAGATGCATTCACCAGGGCGAACGCGAACAAGATCATTTAATAAGACTTGTTCAATGGCAATATCGATGTCTTTACCATCACGAATAACACGTGCCGTTTTTGGTTGTAAACCTATTAATCGTTGTATCGCTTCGCTAGTACGTCCTCGAGCCTTAACTTCAAGTGCTAACCCTAAATTAATTAAACCTATGATCATTGCACTGGCTTCAAAATAGACATGTCTTGCCATTTCAGGTAAAGCCATTGGATAAATAACAACAACCATTGAGTATAACCATGCAGTGCCAGTTCCTAACGCAATTAGCGTATCCATATTCGCGTTGTGATTAACAAAAGAGCGCCACGCACCGATATAAAAATGCTTACCTGCAAAATACATGACAGCAGCACAGATAAGACCAATGGACAACCAAACGAATCGCTCCATTGGTGAGTTTACGGTCATCGGCCCCCCCAGAAGGCTATAGGCCATTAATGGCACCCCTAAGCCTAATCCGATCCACATTTGTAGCATCAGTTTTTGGTAATATTTTTGCTCTGCTTTCTCTTTGTCATCGAGTAGCTGTTCATCACTCGCATTATCAGTACTTTTGGCGTTATAACCTGCGGATTCAACCGTTTTTATAATAGTATCTTCTGTGACATCTCCCGTTACAGAAAGGGTTCTAAGGGCAAAGTTCATTTGTGCTTGTTGGACATTTGGTAGTGCATTTAGGGCTTTTTCTATTTTACTGACGCAACTTGCACAACTTGCACCTTCTACAAGCAATTCTTGGCTTTTTGTTTGAGGCGAATGAAAATCTTTATTTATGAATGTTTGTTCTTGTGATGAGTGAGTGTTGTTCACTGCTTCTTCTTTAGAGGGTAAGGTTGTTTTATAGCCTTTTTCTTCAATCAAATTCATAATTGATTTTAATGTCTGATCATAATCCACAGTCGCTTCAATCGATAATTCTGCACTTTTTGATGCAAAATCCACCTTCGAATTAACCCCTGTTATTGTATTTAAAGCTATTTGTAATCGACTTGCACAACCTTTGCAGGTCATACCATAAATAGATAATGTGAAACTTGTAGGTAAGGACATGACTCCTCCTTATTTCATTTTGATAGATGCCTTAATAATAATCTTAATCCTTACTCTGGGGGTAAGGTCAAGTTTGTTATTTTAATAAATAATGAATGCTGAGTTTTTAAAAATTAAAAGTCTTTATCCTGAAAGATGTTCAGTGTTTGTGATTTATCATCAAACGATACATTATCAATACCGAAGACTTGGTCAATTTCCGCTAAGATATTATATTTGTTTTCATCGGTAACTTTTTCTAACTTTAAGGACCTAATCACCAAGCTAACTTCTCTAACCCCTACTTTGTGATCTAAATTACTCATCTTATTATTCTCCTCTAGAAATGAGACATGGTTTTATGCTGAAATGTTTACAATACTTCCTTAAGGCACTGGTGAATATTTTTACGTTAAAAAAATATGGGGGAAGCAAAACAAAGCAGGTTGCCTAAAAAAAAATCGCCTATTCATTTCGAATCTAAATCTAAAATTACGACTTATGGGGTGGAAGTAGAGATAAAATCCGAGGGATCTGTATGTACCTAATAACAAATAATTACGTATTAATCGAACTAGATTGATTACGTAATTTGATTGAATTGCTTTCTAACAGATACTCCAATACAGGATAGGTAAAGTTGTCGTATTAATTTTTTAAAAAATAACACTTAACTTTACCTTCCATATTATTTGTACTAATTTTATCTATTTGAATCAAATTCACGATAATGATATTTTACATTGACTAAAGCTTTATATTGGATGGTGTTTGGCTGTTTAGAATACTCTTTCACTGTCACTTCTTTATCCACGATCATGGCTGATTGAACATCTACATCAAATTTAGATATATTCAGAATAGTTATTAATTCCATGGATGATTTACCATGTAAATTATCCATGATTTTATAGCCTTGTTGATACGCCGCTTCTCGACTAGAAGTTGGTTCAGAAATTAAAGTAGATGTTCTTGATATTAAAGTATAATTTGCTGTATTTCTCATATGGGCTTTATCCATGACCTCAGTCGAGTCTGCCATAGAGTGGGTACTTACTAATAACAATGTTGTTAATGCTAATAATGATTTTTTCATAACTGCTTTCCTTTTGTGTGATTGATTAACACGAATGATAAACAATTGAAATGACATCAAGCTGTCGCAAAAATTATAATTTTGTCATGTTCAATTCAAAAGAGGAATTCTGTACCCCAAGTAACCAGACCATAAAAAAAACAGGGAGATGTAAGCATTCATTGATATAGAAAAAAGTTCGATCAAATTTATGAAATGCCATTCGTCATTTTAGAAGTTAATACAAAAAATAGTATTCCATGAAACTGTTTATTAAAAACGATGCAATGAAAGCTAATATGACTATTGCCTCGCTCATATGGATATTTCGATAGATTTATTAATACAATCTAGTTTTAAAGAGAATGTAAGGTATGAACATAGTGAGGGGACTATCGCTTTTATTCTACTCTGGTGAATATTTCTGCTTGCTTTATAAATTATATTGTAGAATCAATTTAAAAAATACAATCTGACAAATTTGTCATGTTCTTGTCATGTTCTAGAAAGAAATTGTTATGTACTGTAGCGCTCATATGCAATTATTATAGTCGTTAGAGTCTTGAATGGCCTTTGTTTCATAGCGTTGAATCTTGGCTAGGTTAATTCCAAAACCAATAAATGTTTATTACTATGCCCTAGCTACAATATAATCTTAAAAATAAAAAAATCTAATCGAAGAGTAGAAAGCAGGCACTATGAAAAATTTACATTCATACAAATTGAAAAAAAGTAACATATAAAACTTGACGTTACCCATAAGTAATAGGCTAGTATACAAATAATCCATTTATTATCGAAGGTATTATGAAACGATTCATTACATTAATATTGATGCTTACAATACTGTTAACTTTCACTCAGAAAGTCACGGCGTTTGCACCTCTATTAGAAAATGAAACGAGTTCGATGGTGAATTGTTCGATGTCTATGAGTTCAAATGAATTACACATGGATATGAGTAAAATTGATTGTGGTGGTGATGAAATGGCCCATACAATTGAATGTCAGAGTGATTGTCACTTTATGACGATGGTTTCTGTGCTTTATTTTATCGAGCATAATCACACATCTTCCCAATTGCAAAGCCTACTCACTTACCAAACTAACATAAATGCTTCTCCTTACTATTTTCCTGAATCTTTGTATCGCCCTCCTTTTTTAAGTTGATTTTTTCCTCAGTTCTTTATTGAACTACAATTTGATCTTAGGCTTGTGTATTTGCCTATCTATCAAACTATAAATTAATTTATTTTTATCAAACTCCAACTTTAAAGCTTAATGTTATTTTTTAAAACTTATTATTATTTTTTAAAAATTACATTTGTAATAAACAGGAGTGCGAATAAAGGAAAGCATGATGAAAATCACCCGATCTATATTATCGAGCAGACGTCTTACTCTCAATACTGCGCTGAAGAGCCTATTTAGTTTAACTTTTTTGCTTAGTTTCAATCTCTTTGCTCAAGGAATTACGCTCATTGATGCAGAGCAGTTAGCGATTAAATCTGACCCTGCACAAGAAATATATCAAGCACAACAAGCCAGTTTGATTTCACAAGGTATTGCAGGTTCAACACTCGCCGATCCCATGATAAAACTAGGTGTCGCTAACATACCTACCGATAGTTTTAAATTAGACCAAGAGGCTATGACGCAACTGACCTTAGGGCTTTCACAACAATTTAGCCGTGGTTCACAACTTGAATTAACCCAGAAAGGCTTTAATCAACAATCGGAGATAGCCGTTTATCAAGGTTTAGATCGTCAGTTAAACGTTAAAAAAACCGTGCGAGCGCTTTGGTTTGAAATTCTTTTTATTGATAAATCGTTACAGATAGTAAAAGAAAATAAAAGATTGTTTTCAGGGTTTTATCGAGATTTAGAATCTAAATATTCTTTAGGGTTAGCTGAGAATGAAGACTTGATCCTTGCAGAAATCGAGATCAATAAATTTGATGAAAAGCTTGCTGCGTTAGGCCAACGATCCCTTAATTATCGTAGTTTGTTAAGCGAGTACATCGGTGAATACGCTTATCAAAAACTGCCAACTGAAGTGCCACAATGGTCTGAAACAATGTTTTATGTCAATACGCTTAATGCAACCAATAATAAGCATTACAGTTTACTTACTGAACACCCAATGGCCAAAATGTTAGCGCAAAGTATTTTAGTGGCAGACAACAGCATCGATGTTGCTGAGCAGGCTTACAAGCCTAGCTTTAAGGTCGAAATGGGTTATGGGCACAGGTTAGATACCGAAATGGGGGAGCGAAGAGCAGATCTTTTGAGTGCTTTTGTATCAATGGATATTCCTTTGTTTACCGATAAACGCCAAGATCAAACACTGATTTCAGCACAACATAATAAAGGGCAAAAACAAGCTGAATACCGCTTGTTATTACGCCGACTTAATGCGTCATTAAATGCTGAAATTAGTAATTACCAACAACTTCAAGAGCGTATAAGTCGTTATCAAGACAGTTTGTTGAAACAGGCAAAATTGCATACCAAGTTGCTAGAGCAAAGTTACCAATCTAATACTCGTCCTTTCCAAGAGGTTATTGATGCCTACATCCATGAACAGAACCTCTCTTTAGAATATCAAAAGCTGTATTTCGACGGACTTAAAAGTCTCTCTAACATTCGTTATTTTCAAGCTCTTTAATAGGAAATTATTATGCGTTATTTATTAGTTTTAATCGTGGGTTTAGTGGTGGGTTTTTTTGCCACTTATAATGAACAACTCAACAGTTTATTTGCACAAAAAGATATGTCATCAGAGCCTGAAATTTTATATTGGGTTGCGCCAATGGATGCAAACTATCGTCGAGATAAAGCCGGGAAATCACCAATGGGTATGGATTTAGTACCTGTTTATGCTGAAGCAAAAAATGCACAAAAAGCAGAGCCAAAAATTTTGTACTGGGTCGCGCCAATGGATGCTAATTATCAGCGTGACAAACCAGGGAAATCACCAATGGGCATGGATTTAGTTGCCGTTTATGAAGAGGTCGGTGGTCAGTCAGAAGAGGGGTTAGTCACTATTTCTGCCGCAGTGGAAAATAACTTAGGTGTACGCACTGGTCTGGTTGTGAAAGATGAATTCAACATGCCCATTAATACGTTGGGCATAGTGCAAGCCAATGATGATGCAATTTGGCAAATCAATAGTCGTGTATCGGGTTGGATTGAAAAGCTCTATGTAAGATCCGTAGGTATTGAGGTTAAAAAAGGACAGCCCTTATTTGAGCTTTATTCACCAGAGTTAGTGAAAGCACAGGAATCATTATTTAATGCAATTAACCTAAATCGTAGGGCGTTAATTAATTCATCAAAATCCCGTTTAGAAGTATTAGGGGTAAGTAATGAACAAATTAAAAAAATAATTAGAAATAGAAAAGTATTACAAAATATCACTATTTTTGCACCGAAAAAAGGTACGATTTCAGAACTTAAATTAAATGAAGGTGGATTTATTTCTCCTGCGACTCAAGTTATCACCGCAGTTAATTTAGATACTGTTTGGGTGGATGTTGAAGTATTTGCAGGGCAAGTTTCACTGGTTAAAGTGGGCGATGCGGCTTCTATGACCTTAGATTATTTTCCGGGACAACAATGGGATGGAAAGATCAACTTTATCTACCCTGAAATGAACGCAAGCAACCGTACTTTGCGTGTTCGTGTGCAATTCGATAACCCAACGGCACAATTAAAACCTAATATGTTTGCCAGTATTATTTTAACCCCTGAAATGAATAAAAGCAGACTACAAATTCCTCGTGAAGCGGTGATTTATGCGGGCAACATGAATCGAGTTGTATTAGCAAAGGGTAATGGTCAGTTTAAGTCTGTGATTGTGAAATTAGGCTTGGAAAATAAGAAATCAGTGGAAGTTTTATCGGGTTTAAGTGAAGGCCAAAAAATTGTGACTTCTGCGCAATTTTTATTAGACTCAGAGTCCAGTATCAGTGCTGATTTTGATCGTATGTTAGAAATAGAAACAAATAAAAAAACTGAATCTGAGCAGGACTCAAATATTGAAGATGACGACCTTGATTGGTTAGATTTAGGCGCTGATTTTGATCAGACATTACCAAGAGAAGTGTTTTTAGGCATGGCTGCTAAAGAGGTGACTTTATGATTGCTCATATAATAAATTGGTCAATTAAAAACCGTATTATGGTTTTATTGATCACCGTTGCGATTGTTGCTTATGGGGTGTTCTCTGTTCAAAAAACACCCATAGATGCCATTCCCGACCTTTCTGATGTTCAAGTAATTGTTAAAACTAGTTACCCAGGACAAGCGCCGCAAGTGGTTGAAGACCAAGTAACCTACCCGTTAACCACGGCGATGTTATCGGTGCCTGGAGCAAAAACGGTACGTGGTTATTCTTTTTTTGGTGACTCTTATGTGTATATCATTTTTGATGATAATACTGATATGTATTGGGCGCGTTCACGCGTGCTTGAATACCTTTCGCAGGTGGCACCCGATTTACCACAGGAAGCTCGCTCGGCATTAGGCCCTGATGCAACCGGGGTTGGTTGGATCTTTAGTTATGCATTAGTCGATAAAAGTGGAAAGCATGATTTAAGTGAGCTACGTAGTTTACAAGACTGGTTTTTAAAGTTTGAATTACAAACCGTCGCAGGCGTCTCGGAAGTTGCAACGGTAGGCGGTATGGTCAAACAGTACCAAGTACGCGTTGATCCTAACAAATTACGTGCTTATAACATGCCACTCAATAAAATCAGTAAAGCAATTCAAAATGCCAACCAGGAACGAGGCGCAAGTGTTATTGAAATGGGTGAAGCTGAATATATGGTCCGTACCTCGGGTTATATCTCATCTATTGATGATCTCAAATCTATTCCATTACATGTTAACGCACAAGGCACACCGCTACTGTTAGGTGATGTAGCGACAATAAACTTAGGGCCACAAATGCGCCGTGGTATTACTGAACTTAACGGCGAAGGTGAAGTGGTCAGTGGCGTGATTGTGATGCGCTTTGGTGAAAATGCACAGGGAGTGATTGCCGCAGTTAAAGACAAACTTAATGAGCTTCAAAAAAGCTTGCCCGATGGAGTAGAAATCGTTCCTACCTATGATCGCTCGGAGTTAATTGGTAATGCAGTAGAAAACCTTTACTTAAAATTACTCGAAGAATTTATCGTGGTGATTTTGGCCTGTGCCGCTTTCTTATTCCATTTCCGTTCTGCGTTAGTGGTGTTATTAAGCTTACCGGTAGGGATTTTTGTCGCCTTTATTATCATGTCATGGCAAGGAATTAACGCCAATATCATGTCTCTTGGTGGTATCGCTATTGCGATAGGCGCCATGGTGGATGGTGCGATTGTGATGATCGAGAATGTTCATAAACATATGGAAAGAACTGAGCTGACGGATGAAAACCGCTGGCAAGTAATCAGTAAAGCAACGCTTGAAGTTGGACCTGCATTGTTTTTCTCATTGCTAATTATTACCTTTAGTTTCTTGCCTGTTTTTGCTTTAGAGGGGCAGTCGGGGAAAATGTTTTCGCCACTCGCGTTTACTAAAACCTATGCGATGGCAGCCTCAGCGGGCTTGGCAATCACGTTAATTCCAGTATTAATGGGTTATTTCATCCGCGGTAAAGTATTACCTGAGCATAAAAATCCGTTAAATCGTTTTCTTGTCGCTATATATACGCCTGTACTGGCTTTGAGTTTACGTTTCCCTAAGTTGGCCATTAGCTTTGCATTAGCTATTTTATTAGTTGGATTCTATCCAGTGACTAAAATCGGCAGTGAGTTTATTCCGCCGCTTGATGAAGGTGACCTCATGTATATGCCAACCACTTACCCAGGTGTTTCGATTGGTAAAGCGCGTGAGTTATTACAGCAAACTAATAAACTGATTAAAACCGTACCGGAAGTAAAAACAGTGTGGGGAAAAATTGGACGTGCTGAAACGGCGACAGATCCCGCACCTCTGACCATGATTGAAACCACCATCCAATTTATACCTAAAGATCAATGGCGAGCAGGCATGACTAAAAAAATGCTGATCGATGAATTGGATAGCCTGATTCAATTCCCTGGATTAACTAATGCTTGGGTAATGCCGATTAAAACCCGTATCGATATGTTAGCCACGGGGATTAAAACCCCTATTGGTATCAAAATAGCAGGGGCGGATTTAGGTGAAATAGAAAAAATTGGTAAGCAAATTGAGACTATCTTAAAAGATGTCGAGGGTACTGCTTCTGTCTATGCTGAGCGTGTAACGGGTGGCCGTTATGTGAAAGTGGATATTAATCGTGAAAAAGCGGGGCGTTATGGGCTAAATATTGCAGAAATTCAGCAACTAGTTGCTGTAGCAATTGGTGGTAAAAACATCACCGAAACCATTGAAGGGTTAGAGCGTTACCCGGTTAATTTACGTTATCCAAACGATTATCGCGATTCAATAACCGCACTTAAAGGTTTGCCGATTGTGACGCCAAGCAAAATGAATATTAGTTTAAGTGATGTTGCGAATGTTTATATCGAAGCGGGTGCGCCGATGATTAAAACAGAAAATGCGCGTCTCAATGGTTGGATTTTTGTTGATATTGAAAACGTTGATTTGGGCTCATACGTCAAAAATGCACAACAGGTTGTGAATGAACAAATAGTGTTACCTGGCGGTTACTCACTGGTGTGGTCTGGGCAATACGAATATATGGAAAAAGCCAATGCTCGTTTAGCAAAAGTAATTCCTGTGACACTTATTATCATCGTTATTCTTTTGTATTTAGCTTTCCGTCGAGTGGGAGAAGTCTTGCTGATTTTAGCGACACTGCCTTTTGCTTTAATGGGCGGAATTTGGCTGATGTTTTTACTTGGTTTTAACTTCTCGGTTGCAGTAGGGGTTGGTTTTATTGCACTTGCAGGGGTATCGATAGAGATTGGTGTCATTATGCTCTTGTATTTAAACCAATCATTAGAAGCGAAAAAATTAGAACGTCTTACAGACTTTAATTTGAATGATTTAAAAGACGCTGTAATGGAAGGGGCTGGTTTGCGTGTACGACCGGTGATGATGACCGTAGCCGTCGTAGTGATGGGATTAGTCCCTATTATGTACGGTGATGGTACTGGCTCTGAGGTTATGCAACGTATCGCCACACCGATGATAGGTGGCATGGTTAGTGCGATTATTTTAACTTTACTTGTTTTGCCCGCTGTCTATTTCCAATGGAAAAAAATCAGCCTGCGCAAGAAAATAAATATGGATTAATCTCGACAGTAAATGCGCTCTATTAAAGGGCGCTTAACTTAAGACAAAATATTTAAAGTAAAAGTTTAAATTAAAAATTCAGATAAGTGACTAATTAACTAAGCACAAAAGGAAAATAAAATGAATATTAAAAAAAGTAAAATTGCATTAACACTGAGTGGTTTATTATTTTTATCCGTCCCTTTTTCAAGTGCGTTTGCGGATGAGGACCACTGTGAAATGAGTGCAACCATGATGTCGATGAAAAGCGAACTAGTTGGTTATGTAAAAGGCTTTAAAGGTGATGATACAAATAAGATGCATCAACATATGAATGAGTTATTAATGCTCAGTGAAAAAGCCACTGATGAAATACCTGCAAATATAAATGCAATGCCCGAAATGGATCATTCGAAAATGGCCATGAAAGATATGCCAGCCATGGACCATTCAAAAATGGACATGAAGGATATGCCAGAGATGGACCATTCGAAAATGGATCATTCAAAGATGGACATGAAGGATATGTCAGCCATGGACCATTCAAAAATGGACATGAAGGATATGCCGGCCATGGACCATTCAAAAATGGACATGAAGGATATGCCAGAAATGGATCATTCAAAAATGGATCATGGCGACATGAACATGAATAGCGCTGATCACGACATGGCTTCAATGCCAACGATGGAAGGAATGACCAATGAGCAACATCATCAACATATGATGCATATGCAAAGTATGACTGGACTTAATGACCTATTTAAGCAACTTGATGAAACAGAAGATAAAGAAGAAATTAAGGTTCTTTTGGGTAAAGTTAAAGCGCACAGTAAAAAGAATAAATTGTTTAGCAAAGATTGTAATTAAATCAAAGGGATGTTGATGAAACATAAAATTGCATTGGGTTTGTTTTTATCTTTACTACCTGGCTTTGTAATGGCGACATCACCAGAACAACTTTTCAAAACAGCGGGAGGATATGGGTGCACCGCTTGTCATGGAAAGTATGCACATGGAGGCGGCTTTGTTGGTGGGAATATCCGAGGTGCTACACGAGAAAAATTGGATATTGCGTTCGAAACGCAGCCAACAATGTTATTACTCGCGACCGTAATGGATGAAAATAAACGCAATGCATTGGTTGAACATTTAGCTTCGCTTTCTGAAATGCAGTTACTTGAATGGCGCATTGGGGAATCTACAACAACTAAAGTGGTCACCGTAAAAGCTGACCATCGTGCTCAATTAGTTCTTTTTAATGGCACGTTTGACACCTTGAGTTTAGATTTATCTGCTCTAGGTGAGACTAACAATTATCAGATTAAAGCATACGATACACAAGCAATCACTTGGGTGCCTAAAGCAGGCCGTTACCCATTATTTTTTAACAATGAACATTTTGTTATTGATGCAAATTAAAGGATCTTTATTATGAAACTATCGACTAAAGTATTAGCATTTACGTTAACTATGGCGAGCTTTTCTGTCATGGCAAAGGCAAGTATTGAATTATATAAATCACCGACTTGCGGTTGCTGTAAAGAGTGGGCCGCGATAATGGAAGACAAAGGTTACACAGTGAATGTCCATCACCAAAATGATTGGTCAGAAGTTAAAAAAGAGTTTGGGATGCCACCACAATTACAGTCTTGTCATAGTGCAGTAATTGATGGTTATTTAATTGAAGGGCATGTACCTGAATCAGATATAGCACGCTTATTGAAAGAGCGTCCTGATAACATATCTGGACTTGCCGCGCCAGGAATGCCCCAGCATTCACCCGGTATGGCAAGACCTGGTGCTGAATACAAGGATTTCAAAGTGATCTCTTTTTCGGATGATGGTTTGGCTTTATACAAGGAATACTAAGATATCCTTAGCTAGGCCCATAAACGGATTTTTCCAAATTTATATGTATTGTTAATACAATTGATTAACAAATATGCGGTTATACAAAACCAAATACTGACTCTTCGATTCAGTGTTTGATTTTTCACTAAAAGAGAGATGAGATAAAAATGAAAGTATTTAAAACGTTAACCATATTAAGCCTCGTTTTATTAAGCAGTTTGGTGAGTGCTCATTCGGGGTTAAAAGTTTCAACGCCTGAAAATGGCGCTATGTTGGATAAATCACCAGAAAAAGTGATGCTTGAATTCAAAACACCAATAATGTTGGTTAAATTACAACTCATAGGAAAATCAGGAAAATCAGGAAAGCCGATTAAACTTATAAAATCGCCAAGCAAAACCTATAACAAGATATTTAATGTTGAATTGCCTGAGCTTGATATGGGCAGTTATAAAATTAAGTGGGTAGTGATGGGTAAAGATGCGCATAAAATGAAAGGAGACTTTACATTTATGGTACATGCCTCTGATATGGACAAGATGCCAGTCAATTCAGATGGACATGCACATAAACATAATTAATACCAAAAGAATTAAGAAGGTGATCATCCTTGCTGGTTAAAATTATCCCTAACCGCGTTGTGAGTTTTGAAGTGAGAACAACTATCTCCTACAACTCACGTCTTATTAGTGTTAATTTTTCCTGCGCAATTTCTGATCACTTATTTAATTCCATTGGTATAAGTGAGGCCTAAATGATTGAATTAACAATTTGGGACATAAGTAACATAGTCTCTAAACTATTGATCTATATTGGCGTCGCCACGTTGATTGGTGGCCCCTTTATAGCGGCTTTAATAAAACCATCAGTTAATAATAAAGCGATTCATAATTATATAATTATAAATAGTGTTTTAGGTTTTATTGCGGTAATTGCAAACTTTTTTATTCAGGTTGGTGCTTTCTCTGAAACGGGTGTTTCAGGGATGTTTGATATTGATATGATTAGTTTTCTTTGGCAAAGTGAAGTTGGTAGTTCAGTTATATGGCGATTGCTCGCATTTATTAGTCTAGGGGCGGCATTGCTCTTTGGCAATCTGAATGTGAGATATGAAGTATTTAGTTTCAAACATACCATATTTTCATGCTTATATGTCGTTACGATCTTTTGTGTTGCCTATTCATTTACCTTTGTTGGGCACAGTGCCGATATAGGTGGGGTGGCAAAATGGTTGATAGGTTTTCATATTGTCACGATGACTTGGTGGATTGGCGCGTTATATCCTTTATGGATTAGTTGTAAACTATTACAATCGCCTGCATTGTATAAGTTAATGTGTTTATTTGGCCAAATTGCGATGTTTATGGTGGGTTTATTAATTGCTTGTGGCGTCGGTTTGTTATTTTTATTTTTTGAATCACCACTTGAGTTGTTTACTACCCAATATGGTCAAGCAATGTTATTAAAGCTTATCTTTGTTGCGGGAATTTTATTGATTGCAGCTTATCACAAATATCATCTTGTAGAAGAGGTGCAAGAAGAAGCAATCTGCCACAAGTTACAAAAATCAATCAGAAATGAAATGATAATTGCAGTGATAATTTTAAGCATCACCGCTGTGTTGTCATCTGTTCTCGGCCCCGTTAGTTTAGCTTAAGTTACAGAAAACAATCTATCTACAGGCACTGTCAACTTAACAACCCCTCAACCAATTGTGCGATAATCTGCTGATGAAAAATTCAAATATCTACGCAGGTTATCGATATCCTGCACAAATAATTAGCCATGCAGTTTGGCTTTATCACCGTTTTACACTTAGCTTTCGTGATATTGAAGAATTGCTTGCGGCCAGAAGTATCGTTGTTAGTTATGAAACGATTCGTCAGTGGTGCAAAAAGTATGGATCAATTTATTGCAATCAAATAAAAAAGAGCCGTGGTCAGCTTGGAGATACTTGGTATCTGGATGAGGTTTTTATCAAAATAAATGGTGTATTACATTACCTGTGGCGAGCAGTAGATCAAGACGGTGATGAAACAGATATTTTAGTACAAAAGCGTAGGGATAAAGGCGCTGCCATGTGTTTCTTTAAGCGGTTATTAAAAGGGCAGGGAATGATGCTGTTGAAGATTGTGACAGATAAATTAGCAAGTTACTCCGTAGCAAAAAAAGAATTAATACCAAGTGTTGAGCACTCAACCGTTCAGCATAAAAACAAAGGGTGTGACTTATCACATCAGCCTACCCGGCAACAGGAAAGGCAAATGCGGAAGTTTAAATCCCAAGGACAAGCTCAACGTTTTTTGAGTTGCCATGGTGTGATTAATAACTTATTTCGGCCAGGGCGTCATTTAATGCAAGCTAAACATTATCGTCTTTTCCGCGATCGTGCGTTCGTCGAATGGAGTAGGGTGAGTGGTGTCCAAAATTTAGATTGAGGGTTATTTTATTGCCTTTAGTCATCCTGGTTACATAAGTTGACAGTATCCCCAATACCTTTATTTAATCGGGTATACATACAGATAAGATAATTTGGTAATACCTGATATGCGAACCCCCTCAATAGGATATTTCTATCTTTATCCTCTTGAGGGGGTATTTTTGTGTTTATCCTTTAAAGAGGATATTTCTATGTTTATCCTCTTTAGGGGATATTTTTGTGTTTATCCTTTGAAGGGTATATTATTGTTTTTATCCTGTGTGGGGGATATATGTTTTTTAGAGAAATACACCTCTATAATCGTATAAATAATAAGGAACTTTGATATGGTATATAGTCCTAAACAACTCGCGGATTTAATGCTTTTAATAAGGCAAAAAAATAATTGGACTCAAAAAGATCTGGCAAAAAGAGTTGGAATAAAACAAGCAACTATTTCAAAATTTGAAAATACTCCTGATACAACAACCCTTTCAACTTTTTTCAAACTGCTTCAAGCGATGAATTTAACGCTAAAAATTGAAGATAAAAATACAGTAAAACATAGCAATGATGAGGACTGGTAATGCAAGAGCTAATCGCCTATATGAATGGGGAGCTTGTCGGCAGTTTAAAGAAGCATTCGAATGGTGCTCATTCATTTCAGTATGACCAAACTTGGATCGATAATGATAAGGCTAGACCATTGTCATTATCATTAAAGTTGCAATTACCTGCTATTCACTCAGACGCAGTTATTAACTATTTTGATAATCTTTTACCTGATAATCCTCAGGTCAGAGACAGAATTGTTACAAGATATAAAGTTGTCTCTAAGCAGCCTTTCGATTTGCTCAAGGAAGTAGGTAAAGACAGTGTTGGGGCAATAATGATGCTACCACCAGAGCAGCCTTATCAAAAAGAGCCTCTTAACTATGAAATATTAAAAGAGCAAAAACTTGAGGCTGTACTTTCTGCCTATAAGTCAGAGATACCTTTAGGGATGCTAGAAGAAGAAGAAGACTTCCGGATATCAGTCGCTGGAGCACAAGAAAAAACAGCGCTTCTTTTGTTAGAAGGAAAATGGTGCATACCTAAAGGTAACACGCCGACAACACATATAATAAAATTACCAATAGGTGAGATAGAGCAAGCAAATGCAACGTTGGATTTAAAGGATAGTGTGGAGAACGAATATCTTTGTATTGAACTTGCTAGAGAGCTTGGTTTTAAAGTACCAAATGTCGAGATAATAAAAACTAAAAATATCAAGGCACTCGCCGTTGAACGTTTTGATCGACTCTGGAATAGAGATAGAACAAAGTTATTACGTCTACCCCAAGAAGATATTTGCCAAGTATTTGGAAAACCCTCATCGATTAAATATGAATCTGATGGAGGGCCTGGAATAGCTGAAATAATGAAATTATTAATGGGGTCTAGTAATGCACTTGAAGATCAATATAACTTTATGAGGTTTCAAGTGTTTCAATGGGTCATAGGTGCTACGGATGGGCATGCTAAAAACTTTTCTATCTTTATAGAGAAGGGTGGAAGTTATAAGTTAACTCCATTTTATGACATATTGTCTGCTTACCCTGTTCTCGGAGGACGAGGATTAAACATAAGAAAGTTAAAACTTGCAATGGGTTTGAAAGCAACAAAAGGTAAGAAATACGAGATAAATAAAATTTTACCTCGTCATTTTCTTGATACTGCTAAAGCAATAAATTTTGACCAAGCTAAGATGAAAGATATTTTGATTGATTTAAAAGAGCAGCTGCCAGAAGCTATATTTCGACTTAAAAAAAAGCTCCCTGAAGATTTTCCCAAACATGTATCAGAACCAATTTTTGAAAATTCGATGAAAATTCTGAATAAAATTTAATCGTAGAATGATGTCATCTTATTTTACTGACTGTTTGTAATGGTTTCTTTGTTTGTTGTGATTGAATTGGGTTATCTTTTATTATTAAAAAATAAAGTCTGGTAGTTAAAAATTTTTCTAATTTAGATAGCTTATCAATGTATTAAAAATACAAATTTGTTGAATTTTTCAACAGTAAAGCTCAGTGATTTTGTTGTTTTAGAATTTAAATGGTCGTTATTAATGTGACTAAATGGTGGCCAAAAAATTAATTGGGCAGTTTTTTTGATCTAAATTGGGCTTAAATAACATTGTTAAATGACATTGTTAAATAAAATTTAAGCATCTGTTTTTAAATGATTTTTTTGTTTCATTTCCCTGGGGGGATATTCACTGGCCACTCGGTCCCAAAGTTTATTTTGAAATGGTGTAGATAGTAATCCATTTCCTCGTTTCTGTTCCTCTGGCTTTACTTCTAATTTTTTTTTTCTTCTATGATTTGTGCGCCAGCAAAGCCCCCAATGTCAATATTATTAGCTAAACTTTCTAAAATAGGGGAAGTAGAATGGCGCAGTTTATCAAAAGAAAATAAGGCTTTATAAAATTCATCTGCCGTATTAATGATGGTATTTTCAGTTAGGTTATATACAACTCTAAGCCATTCGTTTAACTCTTGTGAGTCCGTTGCCCTAGGCAAGTAATTATAAAAAGCATAAAATCTCAACTTATCATCGTAACTAGCGTCGTTTTTTAACACGCTTATGAACGTATTTTCTTCAGAGTAATAATAGTCATCAGTTAAGTACGTTTTTATTTTATTATCGGATAATCCTTCACTATAAATGAGATCTAAAAAGTTAATGAGACGAACAATTAAACCTTTATTTAAGCCATTTAATTCGCGATATCTTGAAAGTGTTATCTGTTGCAGCCGTCCATTTTTACCAAAAAAATCACCACTGTTTACATGAAGTTCAATAGGTGACGTTTTA
>NZ_JALAAC010000050.1:0-18891 GCF_037546855.1 Vibrio sp. 1-Bac 57
TAAATAAGTTGCTTATCTATCTCGCTTTGGGGCACAAAACGCCTCAGCTCTTTTGTGATATTTACCTGTTGAAGCGATAGCATTTACGCTCGCTTTCTCCCAATAGCGAGCGTAAAGGCACCTTCATCCTTTCGGTATAATGTTAGGTCGCTAATAAGATGGTCCGCCTCACCCTAGTCTAAACTTAGGGTAAATTACTCAAGAGGAGAATCATCATGTCTAATATTAATATTTTGGGAATTGATATAGGTAAGTCTACTTTTCATCTTGTTGGGCACGATCTATCAGGAAAAGAAGTTTGCCGTAAGAAATTGAATCGTTCAAAACTAATTCACTACCTCTCAACATTAGAAACGACAACCGTTGCAATGGAGTCTTGTGGTGGAGCACATTGGTTAGCAAGAAAATGCCAGGGATTTGGTCATACCACAAAGCTTATCCCTCCCCAATACGTCAAACCATATGTTAAAACAAACAAAAACGACTTCATTGATGCAGATGCTATCGCTGAAGCTGCTTCTCGCCCTTCAATGCGTTTCGTCAGTGTAAAAACAGAGGTATCTCAAGTAATATCCGTTATTCAACGCATACGTTCAAGTTACCTAAAGGACAGAACAGCTTGTATGTCTCGTATTGGCTCTATTTTATTAGAGTTTGGTATGAGCTTTCCTAGATCTCACTCCAAAATGAAGAGTTTATTTCAATGGTTGGCTGAATATGGCGAACCAATACCACCAATGCTTCTTCGAGAGTTAAGAGAGCATCATGAATTTTATTTAAAGCTTAACGAGCTTATTTCACAGCAAGATAAAAAGCTTAAACAATTAGTGGAGAATGATGAATTAGCCCAATTGCTTAAAACGATTCCAGGGGTAGGAACGTTAACTGCAAGTCGTTGTATGTCTGATATCAGTAATGCAGCAGACTTCAAGAATGGAAGACATTTAGCTGCTTGGGTAGGGTTAGTTCCTCGACAATTTTCTACAGGGGGAAAAACAACATTGCTCGGAATAAGTAAACGAGGGAATAAGGGGTTACGAGAGTTATTTATTCATGGGGCCAGAGCAGTACTAGTCAGGCCTGAAAAAGCAGTCGCTGTATTTGGTAATTGGCTCTTCGAATTATTATCACGAAAACCATTTAATGTTGTAGTAGTTGCACTAGCAAACAAACTTGCGCGAATAGCGTGGGCAGTACTTTCGACCAAACAAGCATTCGAAGTTAGAGTGTAACCAGGATTTGCAAATGATAATACAGATGACAAAACGGTTAGACCACTGGATTGAAGACCTGTGGGGCGAAACAGCACCTTATTAAAGTATGCTTAGTCGCTTTTGAGGACAATCTAGCGCGGATCTCATCGTGGAGCTGGGGCTAATTTATTGGCAGCCTGCAAAGACTCCGAATACATTAGCGCAAACCAACTACGTTATCGATATTATTACTTGCAATATCGAGGCGGACCATACATATCGCCCCAATTGTGTTAGAGGCAAAAGGCAAGACGCGATTTTATTGAACATTGTTGCTCACACATAACTGATGAAACAAAGGTAAAGAAGGTATCAAGTTAAACGAAATGTATTTCTGGGTAGGACGTTGCGATGTCTTTGTATACCATATCAGGGATTTTCATATCATCTATTTTGCTTTATTTCCGAAGAAATCGTTCAACCCTCAAACTACTTCAAGATGCAAATTCAGAGTTGCGCCCGGATGCGGGAACAAAACGCATCATAATGAGAATGATTATTCCTTTTTATCTTGGGTATAGTTCACTTACTTAGCTTGGTTTCATTTAATAAATGTTATTGTAACTATTGAAGCATATAGTATATATTCTTGTTATGTTACAAGTAACATTGAATGAGTAATAATTATGACTAAGAAAAAAAGACCCACTCTACAAGATGTCGCCAATATCGTCGGGGTGACAAAGATGACCATCAGTCGTTATCTTCGAGACCCTGATCAAGTTTCTTCTGCCATACAAAAAAAAATTGCCAGGGCCTTAGAAGAGTTAGGTTACATTCCAAACCGAGCGCCGGATTTGCTATCCAACGCCAAAAGCCATGCAATAGGTATTCTTGTACCCTCGTTAACCAACCAGGTATTCTCAGAAGTTATACGTGGTATTGAAAATGTCACAGAAGCTGCCGGATACCAAACCATGCTAGCGCATTATGGCTATAGCGCTGACATTGAAGAGGAACGTATTAGTTTCCTGTTGTCTTATCATATCGACGGGTTAATTCTTTCAGAAAGTCATCATACCGCCAGAACTTTAAAAATGATCGAAACTGCCGGTATTCCGGTTATTGAAATGATGGATGTGATCTCTCCGTGCATTGAACAGGCCGTCGGCTTTGATAATATCGATGCGGCTTATCGTATGGTGTCAAGCATGATAGAAAAAGGATATCGCAATATTGTTTATTTAGGAGCGCGTATGGATGTGCGAACTCAACTAAAAGAAAAAGGTTACGCAAAAGCAATGGAGGAGTATGGTTTTACCAGTAAAAGCATGCTGACCGAAGCACCCTCTTCGTTTTCGCTAGGTGCCGAATTATTAAAACGAACAATCGCAGAACATCCGCAAACAGATGGTTTATTTTGTACAAATGATGACTTAGCCATTGGTGCCATTTTTGAAGCACAGCGCCTCGGTTTGAAGATTCCCGAAGAAATTGCCATTGCCGGTTTTCATGGCCATGATATTGGTCAATGTATGGTACCTAGCTTAGCAACGGTGGTCACTCCGCGCGAAAAAATAGGCCAAATTACAGCACAGCAGCTCATTGCCCGTTTAAATGGTCAGAAAATTACGGAGAAAGTCATTGATCTTGGTTTTGAAATTCGCCATGGAGAGAGTATTTAGAGGCTGTTATAACAGGCAGCTTGTCCAGGCTGCCTATTACTGTGATATTTTTTTAAATTTTAGGCTTTTATAGACTGGCAATCAGGGATACGGCTTGCTTAGACAGCTCAGTGACCTTTGCCCAGTCACCACTTTCAATAGCATCATTTGGAATCATCCATGATCCACCTACGGTTGCAACACAATTCAGCGCCATATAATCGGCAACATTGCCGGGGTTAATCCCCCCCGTTGGACAAAAACGCACCTGAGGTAACGGCGCGGCAATGGCTTTTAGCGCCGCGGCTCCGCCATTTGCTTCTGCCGGAAAGAACTTCAAATGGTCATAGCCTAACTCTAAGGCAGTAATTATTTCCGAAGGTGTTGATACCCCTGGAATTAAAGGTGCTATTCCAGTTTTAGCATATTCCAACAACGAGATACTGTATCCTGGAGAGATAACAAATTTAGCGCCGGCAGCCACAGCCGCATCATATTGTTGGGTATTTATCACAGTTCCAGCCCCGATCATTGCCTCGGGCATGGCTGTCGCGATGGCGCGAATAGCTTCTACAGCAGCTTCTGTTCTTAAGGTTACCTCAAAAACACTAATGCCACCTGCCGCAAGCGCTTTTGCCATTGGCACGGCATCAGCTACATTATTGATGACCATCACTGGCACAACGGGTGAACAGGCAAAAACCTGTTCGGGGGAAATAGTCCAATTCATGTTACATCCTTATTGATTGAAAATAGTTGCGCCTGTTTCTGCGCTTGATACTGCCTGACGAAATAACGAGAAGAGCTCTCTGCCCGCACCCACATGTTCGTGATCTAAATTGGGATGAAATTCAGCCCGTTCACTGAGTTCTGCTCTAACAGAAATACTGCCATTATTGGCATCTAAATAGATAATATCGCCGTCCTGAATTTTACTTAATGGACCGCCATGTAATGCTTCCGGCGTGATATGGATAGCAGCAGGAACCTTACCCGATGCCCCCGATAATCGTCCATCGGTCACTAACGCAGTTTTAAATCCGGCTTTCATCACATTACCTAAAATAGGCATCAATTTATGTAACTCAGGCATACCATTGGCTGATGGGCCGTTATGACGCACGACAACAACCACATCACGGTTTAATTGCCCGGCCTTATAAGCTGTTTCTACGTCATGCTGAGATTCAAAAACCATTGCCGGTGCTTCAATAAAACGATTTTCTTCCGCTACTGCACTGATTTTTATCACCCCGCGCCCAAGATTACCATCAAGTAATTTTAAGCCGCCTTGTTTACTGAATTCCTGTCCCGGCGCTGCAATCACATTTTCATCCAGTGAATCACTCGCTGGCACAAATTCAACCTTACCGTCAACCAAAACAGGCTGTTTTAAATAATATTGCATAGTGCCAAAAACAGGTTGCGCATCCATATTAAGCAGGCCACGAGCGGCCAACATTTTCATCAAGGTCGGAACACCACCTGCGGCCTGGAAGGCATTAACATCAGCCGGCCCGTTGGGATACATTAAGGTTAAAGAGGGCACTACTTTGGCAAGTTGGTCAAAATCATCCCAGGTGACAACTAATCCGGCAGAGCGCGCAATCGCAATCATATGAATAGTATGATTAGTGCTGCCCCCTGAAGCTAATAATGCCACCAATCCATTTACCACAGATTTTTCATCTATAACCTCGGCAATAGGACGATAATCACCACAACCATGAGTTATGGTTACCATGTGTTTGGCAATAACATCAGTTAATGCATGGCGTAATTGTGAATCCGGCGGTAAAAATGCCGAGCCGGGTAACATTAACCCCATCGCCTCAAAAACAAGCTGGTTGGTATTTGCCGTACCATAGAAAGTACATGTGCCAGGGGAGTGGTAGGCGTTATTCTCCATAGTCTGCAGCGCATTTTTGTCCACTTCGCCGGCAACATATTGCTGACGGATTTTTACCTTTTCTTCATTGGTGATACCCGTTGCCATCGGACCGGAGGGAACAAAAGCACTAGGAAGGTGGCCAAAAGCGAGAGCGCCCATTATCTGTCCAGGTGCTATTTTGTCGCAAACCCCGAGTAATAATGTCGCATCAAATGTATTATGACTCAGAGCGATAGCAGTGGCTTGCGCAATTAAATCCCGTGAAAAAAGTGACAAATCCATCCCCGTTTGTCCCTGCGTTACACCATCACACATCGCCGGAACACCACCTGCAACTTGGGCACTGTGACCCGCATTTTTAAGTGCCAGTTTAATTTTATCCGGGTAGGTTTGATAAGGCTGATGCGCACTTAACATATCATTATAAGCGCTGACGATAGCAACATTTGCGCGGGTAAAATCGAGAATAGTTGATTTTTGCCCTGCGCTGCATGAAGCAACTGTATGGGCTAAATTACCACAAGCAAGCGTCGCTCTTTCTTTACCTAATGCAGCTTGTTTTCTGATGCGAGATAAATACTCATTACGTAGTTTACTACTACGCATAGCAATGTTTTTAGTAACTTGTTCAATAATATTATTCATATGTTTTATATCCCTTTTTATTGAGCAACAGCTATACAACGTGAGACCACTTCATCAAAGCTGCCTTCAATATCTACACTAATGACGTTACTTTCATCTTCACCCGGAACCTCTAAGGTATTAAACTGGCTTTGCAGGAGCTCGGTAGGCATGAAATGCCCTTGGCGATTTTTCATACGCTCCAGAACCAGATCAAATTCACCATTCAAAAAGATAAAGGTTACATTATCATTGCCATCACAAATCATATCCCGGTACTTTTTCTTGAGCGCCGAACAAACGATCACGCCATTTTCATTTTTTTTCTCAAGGCTGAAAGCTGCGTCGCGAATCCGTTCTAACCAGGGGCTGCGATCCTCATCATTGAGTGGCTGCCCAGATGTCATTTTAATAACGTTGGCTTTCGGGTGCAGATCATCACCATCAATAAATTTTGCTTGAATTGCTTTAGCGAAAGCGGCACCAACCGAAGATTTGCCGGTACTGCTGACGCCCATGATAATAAAGCATTTAGATTTTTGCTGTTTATCCATTTTTTACCTCTGTCTAATTATTAAACAATACTCTTAAGTGTATTTGGGGACAGCCAAGAGTTACGGGTAACATGTTACCCGTAACTCTACCCGTTGTGAATACTACGAATAGATAATAATAAGAAAAAATTAACACATGACAAAAAATGTGAAGTAGAGAGCATTTATTCAACACAAGGGTTTTTTTGAGCAAAAGTTACGGGTAACGTGTTACCCGTAACTTTGCTCGAGTTAGATCCTCGTTAACAATAATATAATTAAATATCACACACCAACTAATAAAGGAAACATCATGTCAGATATATCGTTAATAATGACCGCAGCAGGATCTATTATCCTGTTGTTATTTTTGGTGATGAAAGTGCGTTTGCATGCCGTTGCCTCACTAATACTAGTCTCTATGATTGCAGGTTTGTTTTCAGGCATGAGCCCTGAAGATATAGCTGTGACCATCCAAAAAGGGATGGGAGGAACGCTTGGATTTGTGGCTGTTGTGGTCGCGCTAGGTGCTATGTTTGGTAAGGTAATGGAAACTACCGGAGCACTGGATCGTGTTGCACATACGCTATTGCATAAGTTTGGCACTAAAAATGCCAACTGGGCGTTGACCTTTACCGGTTTTATTTGTGCCTTACCTCTGTTTTTCGATGTCGCCGTAGTATTGCTTATTGGTCTAGCGTTTGCAGTTGTTCGCCAAGGCGGTGGTAGTGTTGTTAAAATAGGTATTGCACTGTTAGCAGGTATTGCCACATGCCAGGCGTTTTTAATTCCAGCGCCCGGGCCTATTCTTGTTGCCTCACAACTGAATGCTGATTTTGGTTATATGATCTTGTTTGGTCTTCTGGCTTCTATCCCTGCTATGATTATCGGTGGTCCTATTTTTGGTTCAATGATTTCAAAACATGTGCATGTTGAACTGCCTGAACATGAAAAAATAGGAGTGAGTGTGCGGGAAGGTGAAGGGACTCCGACATTTGGTTTAGCTATTGGGTTAATCGGTCTGCCATTACTGATGATCGGACTTAAAACGATTGCTGCTCGTTTTGTTGATCCAGCTTCAACAGCACATGGATGGCTAGAATTTATAGGCCACCCTTTTACCGCAATTATGGTTGCATGTTTAGCCGCTTTCTATCTACTTGGCACTAAACGCGGAATATCTAATAATCGTATTATGGCAATTTGCAGCAGTGCACTCGAGCCTGCTGGGATCATCATTTTAGTTACTGGTGCAGGTGGTGTTTTTAAACAAGTATTAGTAGATTCAGGCGTAGGTGCTGCATTGGGTAATATGTTAGCAGGCTCGGGATTACCGATAGTTGTACTAGCATTTATTCTTGCTGCAGCAGTGCGCGTCATTCAAGGTTCTGCAACAGTTGCTATGTTAACTGCATGTGGATTAATTATTCCGATGCTTGAACCACTTGGACTTAATGGCATGCAACTAGCAGCTATTACTATTGCTATTGGTGGCGGTTCGATTGTCCTTTCACATGTGAATGATTCTGGTTTTTGGTTAGCTAACCGCTATCTTGGACTGACGGAAAAGCAAACACTACAAACCTGGACGGTAATGGAAACGATCATTGGAACGACCGGAGGTATTGTTGCAGTATTAGTTTCACTTTTTATTAATTGATAAATAGCGTTACGCCGCGATTGCTGAAGCCAAGCCCAATAATTACATTAATTATTGGGCTTTAATCTACAAGTAATACAAGAAAAACAGTGGCTTTAATCAATTTATCAGTTTCGATCTAAAGATTGCAGGACTTCTTGAGTCTCAGTTTCAAGACCAACGTGTTGGAATGCGTGTACAAAGTATCAAAGGGGCGACGAATTTTAGTTCAGGCTCATCAAAGCTAATCGGACCCGGAGGTACTGTTGTAATTCCAGAGCCTAGCTTATTTGTTATTTTGGGCCTTGGATTGTTTGGATTGGGGTTGACGCGACGTATTACAGCTTAGCAATGACATTCATTATTTGATCAACAAAGTCTTGGTTAGTTAACTGGCTATTTTCCAGATCAAAATTATCGTAGAAACTAGGTACTGAAATGGCACCTTTCACCTGTGCTGCAAAAAATGGTGCAGAAGCTTGTGCCGATGCTAATACGCTAGCGGCACCACCAGGGCCCGGTGAAGTTGACAGCATAATGACGGGTTTGTTTTGGAATAGTTTTTGATCAATACGAGACGTCCAATCAAATAGGTTTTTATAAGCCGCAGTATAAGAACCGTTATGCTCTGCAAAAGAGATAACAATCACATCAGCTTCACCCAATTTTTTATAAAAGGCTTTAGCCAGCGCTGGTTGTCCTAATTCTTTTTCACGGTCTTCACTAAATAGCGGCATTTCATAATCATTGATATCTAACAACTCAACTTGTGCGTTGTTAATTTGTTTTGCTGTGTAATTAGCGAGCTGTTTGTTAATAGAACTTTTGCTACTTGTTGCTGCGAATGCGAGTACTTTCATTATTAATTCCTGTTCTTTCTCTCAGTGGATGGATACACTTTAAATTATTATCATTTGCTGAGTAATAGTCATTTTGTGCATAGATTGTTTCCAAATGACTCGTAGTGATCTATTTAACTAAAGGTGATGTGATGGCGAATAACAGCAAATTATTTGATGGTATGGTTGTTTTTGTTGATGTAGCAAAACTAGGTAGTTTTACCTTAGCCGCTGAGAGTAGTGGCCATTCCACTTCATACATTAGTAAAGAAGTGAATAAGCTAGAAGCACGTTTGGGTATTCGCCTGTTACATAGAACCACACGATCCTTGAGTTTAACGCAGGAAGGTGAATTGTATTTTCAATTGTGCCAGCAACTTATTGAAGATGCGGAGCAAGCAGAAAATAGTATTAGTGGTAATCAAGGTGAGCCTAGAGGAAAGCTACGTATAAGTTGTCCTATCTCCTATGGTTTATCTAACCTGAGTCCTGTATTGAGTCGGTTTACTGAAAAGCATCAAAAAATCCAACTTGAGTTAGAACTGAATGATAGAAAAGTGGACCTTATCGCCGATGGTTTTGATGTCGTTATCAGAGCCTCTACGCAACTCGAAGATTCTAGTTTAATTAGTCGCAGGGTGAGTCAATCAGAAGCTTTGGTATTAGCATCACCTCGTTATTTAGCAAAACACGGCACGCCAAAACATCCTTATGATTTAGAGCGCCATAAAATCATCAGCTATAGTAATTTGAAGCAACCTAATATTTGGCTGTTCCGTGATCATCACGGAGAAACCATTCAGGTTCATGTTGAAAGTCATGTGCTGACTAACAATGCGACCTTGGAAATAGACCTCGCCGTTGCCGACCAAGGCATTATTCGCGTGCCACAATTTGCGTTAAAAGATGAAGTGGAAACAGGGAAATTAGTAGAGATTTTCTGTGACTGGCCTAAGCCGCCAATAGGTGTTTATGTGGTATACCCGAGCCGAAAGCATATGTCAGCAAAGGTACGTAGCTTTATCGACTTTGTGATAGCGGAGTTAGGAGATTAGAGAAGTAATTTGTTCATAGAGGGAGTTATTAGCTTTTTCATTGGTAGATTAAAAGCATTCATATATAACTAAGTGAAGGTTTTTATTGTTCTAGTCTAAATTTCTTTTTTCGTGAACAGTATAGCCCTGCCAAACCTAAGCTCAGAAAAGCAATACTAATTGGCTCTGTACTGAAACTGCATTTTTTCGAAAGTAGAAATGATTGAGTAATAAATTTATTTAACACTTTTCATTTGCTCACTTCTTAAATATAAGAAAAATAGAGAGTTTACGCTCTTTAGATCTTCGTTATTAAGGTTTTATGCTTTAGTTGACTCTTATTGAAAATCTTTAGTTCAATACTGATCCCTTTTCAGAATTCATGATTTAATTATTAATGAAATAATTTCTATCAACGTCAGGTCTACTTACTCATATCTACAGCATTTTTTATTCATTTAGCAGGACGAGATATCTATGAAAAAAATTTTAGGATTGGTTTTATCAGCATCGATGCTTTTTTATGTGTCATTCGCAAGTGCGGATAAAGCTGTATTAGCTGGTGGTTGTTTTTGGTGTATGGAATCTGATTTTGAAAAATTACCGGGGGTGACTGATGTTGTGTCTGGCTTTACTGGTGGGACCTTAGAAAATCCAACTTATCGAGGCAACCATCAAGGGCATTATGAAGCCGTTGAAATTACTTATGATGCCAAGCAAGTGAGCTATCAACAGATTTTAGATCATTACTGGGTAAATATTGATCCCTTTGATGGAAGAGGGCAATTCTGCGATAAAGGTGAAAGTTATTTAAGTGCTGTTTTCGTTGCAAACGAGCAGGAGCGAGCATTGGCTGAAAAATCTAAACAGACAGTGATTGCTGAGTTCCCTAAGCAAAAAGTCGTAACACCTATCTTAGATAGCAGTACTTTTTATCCTATTAAAGGCGCCGAAAGCTACCATCAGGATTTTTATAAAAACAGTCCTCTACGTTACAAAGCATATCGTTGGAACTGTGGGCGAGACCAACGCTTAAAAGAGATTTGGGGTGATCGCGCTACTCATGGCTAATCTCATGTTGCTAATTGATAGCAGCACTTGAGTTAATATAAAGCAATGAATTAATAGAAAACGATGAAAACGGCTAACTCAATTGAGTAGCCGTTTTTTGTTTTTTGTGGCAAAAATAAAGTAATAATATCTATTACTTATAACCATCCGTTATATCAAGCACCGTTAAAATAGTTATGACTATTATAATCTTTATTGTATCATCTTATTTAGACGTCTATACGGCCATTTGTTTTAAAGGAACTGAAAATGTTTAATAAGAAAATTTCAAGGTTATTTTATCTTTTACCCTTAGTGTTTGGATTAGCTGCCTGTGGGCAAGAAGAAAACACTGAAGTGATTAAAGTAGGCGCAACCGTTGGCCCCCATGCTGAAGTTATTGAAGCTGTCGCTATTGAAGCAGCTAAGCAAGGTTTGAACGTTGAAGTTGTCATATTCTCTGATTACATCACGCCTAATGCTGCGTTAGCGGATGGTAGCCTGGATCTAAACAGTTACCAGCACCAACCTTTCATGAGTAACTTTAATAGTAACAGCGAGCAAAAAATTGTTTCTATCGGTCATTCTATTTTAATGCGTATGGGTATTTACTCGACTAAGTACAAGTCGATCAATGATTTACCTGATAATGCAAAAATTTCAATTCCTAACGATCCAACCAATGGCGGTCGTGGTTTACTGTTATTAGCTGATGCAAAACTGATCACGTTAAAGCCAGATGCTGGTGCAAAAACGACGGTTTACGATATTGTTGAAAATCCTAAAAACTTTCAATTTATAGAAGTGGAAGCAGCGCAATTACCACGTACTTTAGATGATGTTGATGCGTCGGTTATTACCATGAATTACGTTATGTCTTCGGGTTTAAATCCTGCTGAGCAAGGTATTTATTTGGAAGCGAAAGATGCCGAATTTGCTGTGATGAATGTTGCTGCGCGTGTACAAGATAAAGACAATGCAACTTATAAAAAGTTTGTTAAGATTCTTCAATCTGAAGCAACACGCACATTTTTAGATAAAACATACAAAGGCACCATTGAAGCTGCATTTTAACTTATCAATATAAACACAAATAATCACTGGCTGCCATTTCAAAGCCAGTGATTCCTACCTCCTGTAACTAGCCTTCTGTTGGTGTTATTTTTATGCTGTAATGCTGTAATGCAGTTTAAATAGTAACGGCATATTAAGATAAGTAAGCGTTTCAACCTCTGTGCTGATTTAAAACATGAGTTCAATGATTATTGATTCCTCTAATAGCATTGCGCTTAATAAAGTGATCAATTATTCAGACGAATTGACCTAATATACATAAAAAATTAAAAGAGATTAAAATGAACGATTTACGCTCAAACTTGAGTTTATCTATTGAAGATGATGCCGCAAAAACCAGTGCGCTAATTGGTTATGGTTTGATGATTCTAGGTATGTTTACCGGTATATTTTGGTTAATCGGGGCTATTTGGGTAATGGTTAAAAGGGAAGATGCACGGAGGACTTTATTTGAAGATCACTATACCAATATCCTTAGTACGTTTTGGTGGGTTTTAGCCTGGTCAGTAGTGGGGGTGATATTAGCTTTCTTTGTTGTGGGTTACTTTGTTTTGTTTGTGACTTGGGTATGGTCCATCTATCGCATTATTAATGGCTTAGCTAAAATCACTTCTAATAAACCTTATTCATCCTAGTTAGAGAACTTATGAATTATCATTACCTGCCTATATATTTGGCGATTGTAGGATTAGCTGTTTCTTATTTTCTTGGATACATGCCGCTTTTCATTTTTGTTATTTTTGCGGTTGCTAGCCTAGTGACTTATTTAATTTATGCAAAAGATAAAAAAGCAGCGCGTCTTAATCGATGGCGTACACCTGAAAAAACCTTACACTTCTGTTCGATTTTATGTGGTTGGCCAGGTGCAATTATTGCACAACAAAGGTTACGCCATAAAAGTCAAAAGCAATCTTTTAGAGTGGTGTTTATGTTTACACTGTTGCTAAATGTAGCACTGATTGCCAGTCTTCATACGCTACAAGGCGCGACGTTATTACGTCAATTTACGCATCAATTACAAAGTCATGTGAGCATTCATATCCACCAGCCACAACTTCAACAAACGTTATCGTTATTATTAGCCTTTCGAACTGATGCTTACATTTATAAATAAAGCGATACGTTTTATATTCGTGAAAGCCGCATAAAATAATTTGGCATCACTTTGTTGGTCATTGTATTGTCGATCATTTTTCTAGCTGCTACTAATTTCTAGCTGGTGGCTGTCATTCTATAATTCAAATATTTTACTGTGCTGACGTGATAAGGAGCAGATCATGGTATATTCAGCCATAATTTTTATATGAAAAGCACTGGAGGAAAGATGTTACGTCTCGCTATTATTGGTACTAATTGGATCACTGAACGTTTTGTCGAAGCTGCGCTAGCATCTCAAGAGTTTGAATTAACAGCAGTGTATTCTCGAGATACAAAGCGTGCACAGGCATTTTCAGCTCCTTTCAATGGTGCAGCTGTTAGTTTTACTGATTTAACAGAAATGGCTAAAAGCGATGCCTTTGATGCTATCTATATTGCTAGCCCAAACTCACTACATTACGAACAAAGTATTCTGATGCTAGAGAATGGCAAACATGTCATTTGCGAAAAACCTGTGGCTTCCAATATAACCCAAGCTGAGCATATGTTTGAGGTTGCTGAAAAAAACAATGTAGTATTGTTTGAAGCATTTAAAACTGAATATCTACCTAACTTCGCTTTAATCACTGAACACTTACCTAAATTAGGTCGCTTACATAAAGTCAGCATTAACTACTGCCAATATTCATCTCGTTATCAGCGTTATCTTGATGGAGAAAATCCAAATACCTTTAATCCTGCTTTTTCCAATGGTTCAATTATGGATATTGGTTTTTATTGTGTATCCAGTGTTGTTGCTTTGTTCGGTGAGCCATTAAAAATAAAAGCGAGTGCGCATTTACTTGACTCGGGTGTCGATGCACATGGAGCTGCTATTTTTTATTATCCTGATTTCGAAGTGGTGATCCGCCATTCTAAAGTCTCTGATTCAACGTTACCAAGTGAGTTACAAGGAGAGGCGGGAGTGATGTTAGTTCCGCATATTTCTGAGTGTGATCATATTTCTCTACAGCGTCGAGGAGAAGCAGTGCAAGAGTTTAAAGTTGCACAGGTTGAAAATACTATGACCTATGAAGCGAGTTTTTTTGCTCAGCAAATTAAACAGGGCAAATTATGTGAAAAAGCCAAGGCAAGAGCATTGAGTGTTTCTCGTATGACAACTGAGATCCGACGCCAAACAGGGGTTGTATTTCCAGCTGATAAAATTAATTAAGTTTATTAGCGAGAAACATAACTCTCTACTAAACGGAAAGAATAGACTCTGTTGGCAGTAACGAAAAAAGGCAGATAATGGGAACATTATCTGCCTTTTATGATTTAGCTTATACGCTAAGTTTTATGCGGTTGCTGAAGTCAGCTGTTTTGCTTTACGTGCAATGCGCATTTTTTTCAATGTAACACAAACTAAGGCTGTCACGACTGTGCCCGTTGCCATACATATAATCGCCATCACTGGTTTGTTCATTGCGCCAAGTAAGACGACAACTGGTCCGCCATGAGCAACACTGTTGGTGATACCAAAGGAGAAAGCCATTACTGCGCCGACCATTGAGCCTAGTACGTTGGCAGGAATGACTGATAGAGGATCCTGCGCTGCAAAAGGGATTGCACCTTCAGAGATACCAACGAGACCCATCGCACCGGCTGCTTTACCCGCTTCTATTTCACTGTCTTCAAATATTTCTAGTTTACGGCCAATCACGGTGGCTAGTGCCATACCTAGTGGAGCAATTGGAATAGCGACTGCCATTGCACCCATAAATTGAGTTTGGCCGCTTGCGATCATGCCCACGGAGAAGAGGAATGCCACTTTATTAAATGGTCCACCCATATCAAAGCCTGCCATGCCGCCTAATACAATGCCTAATAAAACGACATTACCGGTACTCATTTCAGTGAGGACAGCGTTTAACCATTCCATTAAATTGGCAATAGGTGCACCAATAACAAAAATAAATAACGAAGCGATAAAGACGGTACCTAAAATGGGCGCGATCATAATCGGTACAAGTGGCGCAACCATTTTGTGGTACTCACGCGTTGCAATAAAGCGCACAAAGTAACCCACTAATAGGCCTGCGACAATGGCTCCGATGAACCCAGTTCCTGCAGAAGCATCATAAAACGAACCATTGTTAGCAATCCAACCACCAATGAACCCTGGAGCAAGCGCTGCGCGATCACCAATGGCATAGGCAATGTAACCGGCCAGAATAGGGATCATAAGAGTAAAGGCAACGACACCTACATTAAGTACTTGGTTCCATAAACTGCCTTCAGGAATTTGCATGCCATTAGCTGTCGGCTCTCCCCCCAAAGCAAGCGATAGCGCAATCATCAAACCGCCGGTGACCACAAATGGGATCATATGCGATACACCATTCATTAAATAACGATAAAGGTTAGATCTACCTGAAGTTGCAGAGGAATTGTTTTGTGATGAGTTTTTTGAGTCAGCTTGGTAAGCAGGTGCATCCAATGCTTGTTGAATAACTGCTTTACCATTACTAATCGGCGCTTTTACTGGAGTTTGAATGAGCTTTTTACCATCAAAGCGAGTCATATCAACCTGCTTATCACTACTTACAACAATCGCCACCGCGCGTTCAATTTCTTCTGCTGTCGGTGCGTTTTTTACGCCAATAGAACCATTGGTCTCTACTTTAATTTCGTACCCCATTTGTGCCGCTGCTTTTTCTAATGCTTCCGCTGCTAAATAGGTGTGAGCAATGCCAGTTGGGCAACCCGTTACACCAATAATGAAGCCTTTATCCAAGGCGACTTTATCGGTTATTTCTTTTTTCTCTAATAATAAAGCAAGTGCCTGTTTAGTTGATGTCGCTTTATGCATTGCATCAATAAACCCATCTTCAATTAATTTAGAGGAGAGTTCTGCTAACACTTCTATGTGATGATCAAAACCACCATCGGGAGAAGCTATCATGAAAAATAGTGTTGAATTTTTACCATCTTCGGCACCGTATTCAATACCCGATTTACTAATACCAATAGCTACAGCTGGTTCAATGACTGCCGAGCTTTTAGCATGAGGTATCGCAACACCTTCTTCAAAACCAGTATTATCGATAGCTTCACGGGCATAGACATCTTTTAAAAAGCTATCTCGGTCGCTTAGTTTGCCTTGTTTGGCTAATAGCTCGACCATCTCATTTAGTACTTCATCTTTAGTTGTGGCTTTAAGATTTAAGCATATCAACTTTTCATTAATCATTTGAGTAATCATGACTGCACCTCCTCTGTGTAAAATATTGTTTTAGTTTATGGAGGCAATTGTTGGATATTTTACGGATAAAAAATAGTGTACAGTCAATCCATTTACTGGATTATTGTACCCTAAATATCCCTTTGTGAAGTGGGTCACTAGGTTAATCTATGTGCAACAAATACTAGGAGTTATTATATTGATATCGCACCTAAACTTATTTCCATTGACGATAAAAGTGAATAATAGCCATGAGCCAAGTATTTATTAATGTATTAGAAGGTGTGTTGTCTGAAATAGATCAGTTTAATCGTGTGTGGTTTGCCAGTGACCATTCAACGCCGCCTTCATTTAGTTATCAGGTCAATTTTCCGCGTATGGAATTTGTTATCACTGGTGAGTACATTAATAAAATTGAAGATCCTGAATTTGGCCTGACTGAGGTGAAAATATTACCTGGAGATATTTTATATATTCCACCTAATAGTTGGAATAAACCTGAGTGGAATAGCGACTGTAGTGTGCTTAGTTTATTATTTGGTAAGCGTCAGTTAGGATTTAGTTTGGTGCAAAAACGCAAAGGGGAAGAGGCCTTTTTTGATGTGCAAAAATATAGCCTGCAAACTCGTACAGGCCATGCCTTGGATCATATTTTAAATGCGTTAAATACCTTAGCAAAAGAGAAAATTCAGCATCCAACGGGTGGGTATTTATTGATGGCGCTTATGACCTATTGTCATGGTATGTTGCTATCCCCTGAGAGCGCTAATCAAGGACGCAGTGAAGATTTGTATCAGGGAGTCTGCATTTATATTCAAGAAAATTTTCATCGCCATATTAGTCGCGATAATATCGCTCATCATTTTAATGTTAGCCCCAATCATCTATCGCGTTTATTTCGTCAACAAGGGCACATGCGCTTGGCTGATTACATTACATGGGTACGTTTAGAGCGTGCTAAATTTATGTTAACACGCTATTCCTTTCGACTTAGTGAAGTTGCATTACGTTGCGGGTTTAATGATGTTAACTATTTCTATCGTGTATTTAAAAGTAAATTAGGGCGTACACCGAGTGAATTTAGGGCGATCTACAGTGATCAACAACGGCCTTCTTAATTTGGGTTACTGCTAGGTGAAATAACGTCAGAGGGTTATCGAGATTGTTCGGTAGACTACTCTGCAGGTTGCATGAAACAAGCTAAAATAGCTTGTAATTGATGACCCATATAATGATAAGTAATAAACTGTTTTTTATCCGCATTGAGTAAGTTAACTGCTAAATGCCGCACCGCTATAATATCCTCTTTAGCGCAAGGCTTAGGTAATAATAACGCTACGATATGAGTCACTCCACCATGTGCTGACTGCCAGTCTATGGCTGTTTTGGAGGTTAAACAAATCATCATTGGTTGATCGATATATTCACTCACTATATGCGGTAGGGCAATGCCTCCTGCCATATCAGTTGAGGACAATTTTTCTCTTTGTATGAGTTGTAATTCTATTTTTTTATAGTGTTTGATGGAAGCCATTTTAGCTATCAGTTTAAGGATGCGTGCTTTATCGACTATGGTAGCATCCTTAGCAAAGGGCATAATATGGTAACGGTGTTTGGCGCTCATTTTATTGGATACTGAGAAGTGATGAAACTGAAAGTTATCACGGCACATTGGCGACCTTGAATGGAGCGTTGCCGAGTATGTATCTGCCACCAATACACAGTATTGTTGTAAATATAACTTGAGTGCGTCAACCTGAGTTTGTAGATTCTCTCCAATAATAAAAATTTGGCATAGATCAAAGGGCTTACAAGCGAGGCTAAGTGCTGCTAACGGGTGTTGTACATTAACTCGTTGTAACGTGTCTATTTTGATTAACTCAGCAGCGCCTTGTATGTCACGTAAGCGATGGTTGATACCCTTAATTAACCAAGCTGTGAGTCCACTTTCCCCTAAATACAGAGTAATACGTATTGTTGACATGATCATTAACTGGTTTGCTTGATACAATCTTGAATGACTTTATTTGGGTCAGTTAAAACTTCAACTATTGTTGTGTTAATCACTTGATATTGTTGGAATCGTTCAGCATTTTCAATGTTGATATCAGACGCAATAAGTATCAGATCTGCTTGGTGAATATCTTGATGGGTTAATTGATTTTCAATGCCCATTGCTCCTTGGGTTTCGACTTGTATTTGGATACCAAAACTGGCTGCAGATTTGATTAAAGCTTCTGCTGCCATATAAGTATGTGCAATGCCTGTTGGGCATGCAGTAACCGCCACCATTTTCATCTTCTTTTCCCGAATTGATTTTATTAAGGTTTACTGGTTTTTAAAAAAACATTAACTGGGAGCTTAAGGCTTGATAGATATTTATTCAATCATGTCGAGGTCTAGTTATGAAGAACATCACTAGACCTTATAAATAGTTACTCTTAAAGCTGCTTAATGCATTGTGGAATGCTAACCCCTTTTAAAAAGCACTGTTTTATTTGCTGTTCTTGGTGGTCAGATAAAATAATAGGCGTTTGAGGAGGACGTTCTGATTTGGTTAGTGAACTTTGATTTGCAAGGTTTCTAATGATACGGCGGCGATATATCGCTAAGCGATTATATTGCACAATGAAACCTGATATAGCAAAGATCAAGCACCCACAAATAATATAAAAAATTAGCATGTTGTCCTCCTGTTTTATCGTTACATCATTAGCATCAGTCTACTTTGCTTTGTTGTACATTGAAAATTAATCGTTCGTACAATGACAAATACGTAAATAAGTTAGGTATCCTGATTTATCAAAACCCTAAATAATAGCGTTTAATGCCGATCGTTTAAGGATCTGTTAAGAAAACTTGAACGATCTTACAGATAGATCATAATCCTCAATCTTATTAAAGGTTGGGGATTTTTTTTGTTTAATCAAGAAATGGAATTAGTTTATGAGTCATTTGAAAATAAAGATTCATACAACAATGTTTTAACTGCTATCGATACAAAATGGATCGAAGAGGCATTGTTTAAA
>NZ_JALAAC010000051.1:0-18508 GCF_037546855.1 Vibrio sp. 1-Bac 57
TAATTTTTACATCTAAATGATAACGAATATTATTACTTTGTTATTCATTACTGACTTGCACTGTCGAGTCTTTAACTCTTATTAGATATTCAAACATGTAATACGCTAATCAGTTAACTTGTTAAGTGATTACTGGCCTCTGAAGGTTGCTTTCACATTTTATTAACATTAAAATTAGCGTCGATTATAGGTTTTATTGTCTCAAATCATGGTAAATAATTTTTACATCAATATTACCTGTAATACGAAGTCAAACAGGGAATGTTAGTTCACTCTCTGCCCCCCGAAATATTTTTAAATAAGGCAATGTAATATGCTAAAACGTATTGTTTATGGCGTATCTGGCGCAGTAATTATTGGACTTGGTTTATTCAGCTTTTATGCTTGGAACCCCTCTATTGATCCAATAACCCCTCCAGTTAAGAGTGATTATTCCCCACAAGTTATTGAGCAAGGCAAAGTACTTGCAGCTGCCGGTTATTGCAGTACTTGTCATACACCCACAGGTGGTACACCTTACGCAGGTAACTACGAAATGCACACTGAGTTTGGTACGATTTATTCGAGTAATATCACGCCAGATGTTGAAACAGGTATTGGTAGTTGGTCTGAGGAAGCTTTTAATCGTGCTATGCGCAGTGGTGTAAGCCGTGATGGGCATCATTTATTACCAGCATTTCCTTTTGAGCACTTTAATAAAATGACTGACCAAGATATTCGCGCTATTTATGCTTATATCATGACCTCAGTGCCAGCAGTTAATCAAGTCAAAAAAGAAAATGGCATTCCATTCCCGCTTAATATTCGTTGGTTACAAGCTGGTTGGAAGTTGTTATTTGCCGATAGCGATGCATTTAAAGTTAATGAAAAAAAATCTGAGCAATGGAATCGTGGTGCTTATTTAGCTGAAGGTATTGCACACTGTGGCGCATGTCATACACCGCGTAATGCGCTTGGTGGTGAAAAATACGACCAAATGTATCAAGGTGCGGATATTGATGGTTGGATAGCTCCTTCATTAACGGCAACAAGTACTTCCCCGATCCCTTGGCGTGCGCAGGATTTTTATGAATACTTAACTACGGGTAACTCACCTTATCATGGGAGTGCTGCAGGTCCGATGGCTCCGGTAATGCACAAAGGTTTATCTGCACTGCCTGAGCAGGATGTACGAGCGATTAGTTTGTATTTTGCTGACCATAGCGGCGCTAATGAAAGTGATGATCCTGCTGCTAATGCTAATTTACAAACTGCTATTGCTGCGCAACATACCCAAACTGATCTTCGTATTGATGAAGGTGCTCGCTTATATGCAACGGCTTGCCAAGCTTGTCATTACAGCAGTGAAGAACTCGTTAAAGGTCGTCCATTATTAACACTAGGTTCAGCAACTCACCTTGAACAACCAACTAACTTGGTTAACGTAATATTAGATGGTGTGCGCAGCGATCAAGGTATAAGTGGTGTTGTGATGCCTGGGTTCCGTGATGCATTAAGCGATCAAGATATTAGTGCAATCGCAGCATATTTACGTCAATCGGCAGGCCAAGAGGCTTGGCCTGAATTGCAACAGAAAGTAACTGAAATCCGCAATCAACCTCGATTTGAGCAATAATTCACAGGAGAAGTGACAATGGCAAAATTTATTTTAAACGGCGAAGCAAAAACTGCCGATGTAGAAAGCGATACTCCTTTACTGTGGGTTATTCGTGACGAACTTAATATGACAGGTACTAAATTTGGTTGTGGTATTGGAACTTGTGGCGCTTGTACCGTCCATGTAGGTGGACGTGCGACACGTTCATGTATTACACCGATTTCGTCAGTGGAAGGTGCTGAAATAACAACTATCGAAGGGTTGTCAGAAAAAGACGACCATCCATTACAAATTTCATGGAAAAATCTTCAAGTGCCACAGTGTGGTTATTGTCAATCGGGTCAAATCATGCAGGCCGCAGCATTATTAAAAGATATTCCTAAACCGACGGATAAAGATATTGATGCGGTGATGGGCGGTAACTTATGTCGTTGTATGACTTATGTACGTATCCGCAGTGCTATTCATGAAGCTGCAAATGCCATTGAAATTAAAGGAGTGCAATCATGAGTAGATTACCTAAACGTGGTTCACCGAGCATTACCCGCCGTGGTTTTTTAATTGGTATGACAGCGGTTGGTATCAGCTTTGGTTTTCCTCGTCATTTGATGGCGGCAATGGATCCTGCAAGTGCTGACGGTAAAGTGTTACCAAGTGAAGGCGATATTTATGAACCTTCATTGTGGTATTCCATTGATACTGCCGGCAAAATTAAAGTCAATATTATGCGCTCAGAAATGGGTCAGCACGTTGGTACTGCGATTGCTCGTATTTTAGCTGATGAGCTAGAAGCCGACTGGGATGATGTTGAAATTATTCATGTTGATAGTGACCCTCGTTGGGGTTTCATGGTCACTGGTGGTAGTTGGTCTATTTCACAAAGTTGGCCAGTTTACCGTCAAGCGGGTGCCGCAGGTCGTACAGCGTTAATTGAAGCAGCAGCTAAAAAGTGGGGGATTGCAGCAAAAGACTGTAAAGCCAGTAACGGTAAAATTATCTCAAGTAAAGGTGAGCTTTCCTTTGGTGAATTAGTGTCCTTAGGTTTAACTCGTCAGTTTACCGAAGAAGAGTTAAAAACATTACCGCTTAAACCAAATCAAGATCTTAAGCTAGTAGGGCAACAAGTGACGTCGCTTGACGTAGCTAACAAAACCAATGGTAAAACTATCTATGGTATTGACGCTAAAGTCGATGGCATGGTGTATGCGAACCCTATATTACCCCCAACGCGTTATGGCGCTAAAGTTGTTTCATTTGATGACTCAGCAGCAAAAGCTGTCAAAGGTTACCAAAAAACAATCGTATTAGAAGATGCTAGTGGCAGCGTACCTGGTTGGTTAATGGTGATCGCTAGTAGTTTCATTGCAGCACAAAAAGCATCAAAATTAGTGAAAGTTACCTGGGATGCGGGCAAAACAGTTGATGTCTCTGAAGCAGATATCATCGCCCATGGTAAAACGTTACTTGATGATGCAAGTAAAGGCGGTATTTTAGATACGGGTAATGTAAAAACTGAGCCTGTTTTTGAGAGTGCCAGCAGTTCTATTGCTCATGAATATATTACTAGCACTGTATTGCATGCACAAATGGAGCCTTTGAATGCGTTAGTATTTAAAAATCCAGATGGCATATGGGAAATACATTCAGGTTGTCAGTGGCAGTCGCTTACTTTGCCTGTATTAGCGACTGCGTTGGGTGAAGATGCCGCAAATATTGTGATCCGTACCTATATGTTAGGCGGTGGTTTTGGGCGAAGACTGAATGGTGATTATACGATCCCTGCTGCGCTAACCTCTAAAGCATTAGGCGGTAAGCCAGTTAAAATGATATTGATGCGCCCGCAAGATATGTTATTTGATAGTGCGCGATCTGCTTCTGTTCAACAATTAAAAATGGCCTTTGATGATAACAAAGCGGTGACTGCCATGGAACATCACGCAACCGCAGGCTGGCCAACGCAGGAATTAGCACCTGGTTTTATGCCTAAAGGTATAAATGGCGAGGTTTATGATCCCTTTGCAATTGCAGGCGCAGATCATTGGTATAGCGTTGGCGCACAAAAAGTACGTGCTGTTTCAAATGACTTAGCAATGGCGACTTTTAGACCGGGCTGGTTGCGTTCAGTTGGGCCGGGCTGGACTGGTTGGGCGGTGGAAAGCTTTATGGATGAAGCCGCGCATCATGCCGGTAAAGATCCGTTGCAGTTCCGTTTGGATATGCTCATTGCTGAAGGGCGAAATGCAGGCAATAATGCGGTTTCTGAGGGTGGTGCTGCACGTCAGGCTGCGGTACTTAAAAAAGCTGCTGATATGATTGGTTGGGGCACTGAACAAGCTCAAGATACAGGACTTGGTATTGCTTCTACCTTTGGTCAAGAACGAGATATGCCTACGTGGGTTGCCTGTGCTGTTAAGGTCCATGTGGATAAAAGTAATGGTCTTGTCAATGTTCAAAAGTTAGTGATTGCCATTGATGCCGGTATTATTGTTGATCCAAATGGTGCGGAAGCGCAATGTCAGGGTGCTGCATTATGGGGATTATCAATGGCCCTATACGAAGGAACTGAGTTGCTTAATGGTCAGTACAAAGATACAAACTTTGATACTTATACGCCTTTACGTTTAGGCCAAACACCAGAAGTTCAGATTGAGTTTATTGCCAGTAAAATGCCACCATCGGGGCTAGGCGAGCCAGCTGTAACACCTGTTGCACCTGCAATCGCTAATGCAATCTATCAAGCTGTGGGGGTACGTTTACGTAAAATCCCAATGCGTCCGAGTGAATTAAAAAGTGCTTTAGCAAAAGCATAATTTATTGTTCAACCATGTGATTTAAAAACCCGATTTTTCGGGTTTTTTTATTTGAACTGTTAGTGGTTATTTAACGTTTTTATTTAAGTTAGTGACTGATTTAACTTAATGACTTATTTAAGTTAGCGACTGATTTAACTTGGATTCTTGCCATTTCAAAAGGTCATTTTGAGTGTCAATATCATTAATGGCACTGGGTAAATCTAAACAAGTTAATTGTTTATTGTGTGCTAATTGTTGTAATAAAGGTTTGGCTCCTTTGTCGCCATTAAGCTGCGCTAAAGCTGAAAACTGATCGGCAGTAAATAGTGCTGGAACTCCTAACTGCGATTGGTATGAGGCACAAATACTGTGTCTTTTTAATATCCAAAGATCAGCTAACTTTACATAGTCGCTATAACTCACGCCAATATGGTCAGCAAGGGCTAATATTAAGTCGCTAGCATTCGTTGATATCGCATCTTTAACACCTACTTTAATAGATGTTGATAAACCCTGTTCACTTTGTTTATTGATTATAAAAACCGTCGATTTGGGCAGTAGTGCACTTAATTCCTTGTGGTGAGAGCCGAGTACAACAACCACTCGACTATTGATGTTGTTGGCGATTAAATAATCTGCCAAATAGTTTAATTTATCTAAACTATGCAGTAATAACGGCTGCTCGATTAAAGTGCCATGCGCATTAAAGTCAATAATCGGTTGGGCTAATTTAATCCCCTTGAATCGACTACTTTTACCTGCCGCCAATAACACTAAGGTTATGGTTTTTTGGGGGGCATTACTTATCGCTTCTATTATTGTATCCACAACACTCCACTACTCTTGATTGATGAACTTTTCTTTATTGCTGCTATTAAAGTAACCACAACACTTAACTGGATTTTATTGATGGAATTTGATTCATTACTTTTTAATTCAGTAACAGTAATAGCATCAGTTTAGTAATTGAGTACGTTGATGAAATACAGCATGGCACTCCGCTAATATACTTAATGCGATAGATTCCGGTAGTTCACCACCTATATTGAATCCCGCTGGCGCTGAAAAGAAACCTTTGAAGTCATTTAAGCTAATATTGGCTTTATTAAAAACTTGGTCGCGCCGATGTAGGGGACCTAATAAAGCGATATAGGCTTGGTTACTTTGACTAATTAATTTGAGTGCTAATGCATCCAAGCTTAAATTGTGTTGCATGACGATGACGCCATCAATATCTAGCAAGTGTTTCGTTCCTAATGCAGAAATAGGTTGTTTAATAATGTTGGTATCAGGAAAGTGATGTTGATGTGCATAACTCGATCGCTCATCAAACACGGTTACTTTCCAGCCTAACTGTATCGCCATCTTTGCTAAAGGTTGCGCATCTAACCCTCCACCGAAAATAGCGAGATGGAACCTTGTTCGACAGGGGATTTGGAGTACTGTCACATCAGAAGTATCGTTAGCTTTACCGTATGTACTTTTACTGAAATCATAATCAGTTTTGTTGGTAATTGGTATTACGTTTGCTGAAATAGAGGCGGCTTGAGAGCCTGTTTTTACTAAGGGCAAGTGATATTCGCAATTAGTCGATGTTAATGTTTCCATTAATGTTGATAAATGCAGATAGTTATTTTCAGCGGTAACGGGGATTAATAATAAATCAACAATACCACCGCAACCTAGTTGATAGCTTGCATCTGATTCATCACTTGCATCATAGGTGATATTAATCGCTTGGTCTTGCTGAATAGCACGTTGAGCATGTCGCAGTAAGTCGCCTTCTAAACAGCCACCGCTGACTAACCCGATACTTTTCCCTAAGGAATGAAATAACATCATTGCGCCGGTTTTGCGATAAGAGGAACCTTGAATCTTGGTAATGACAGCCAGAACCCATTTATCATTTGGGAATCTGTTCCACTGCGATAATAAATCTTCAATATGATGCGACATTTATTTCCTGTTTTATTTGGTCATGCTCTGATTGCTAAAATAGATACGGCTTAAAATACTGAAGACAATTTTAAGCTTTAACATTTTTATATCAAGGTTATTTAATGAGAAGAGTCGGTATGTAAGAAACAGTATTTAAGTCATTTAAAGCGTTACTTATTCCGAACTGAGGTTATTTAAAAAGGTTAAACCTGGGTCTATTCAGATTGGAAGGATCCTGACCGCAGCTTTAACCTCTTTAGCTGTTAGCTTTAAGTTATTTTTTAACTTGCTAGTAATTGCTTCTGCTGAGAGCGTTCTTTGGCTTCTTTTCTCGCATCTGAGCGTTTTTGTTTACGTTTTAGTGCAGCTGCAAAACGGTCTTTTTGTTTCTCTGTTTCACAAATGATCTGCGGAATTTGACGCGGTTTTCCTTCTGGATCTAAAGAAACAAAGGTCAGGTAAGCGGATGCAGTATGGCGAACTTCACCTGTTAATACTGACTCTGCTTCGATTCGAGCGCCAATTTCCATCGACGTTGAGCCAACAAAATTAACACTGGTTTTAATTCTAAGAATATCACCTACATATACTGGAGAGTGGAAGTCTAGGCGATCCAAAGAAACAGTTACGGCATTACCGCCAGTATGGCGCATTCCTACCATACAAGCAGTGTTATCGACTAGCTTCATTATTGAGCCACCGTGAACATTGCCTGCGATATTGGCATCAACATCCATCATCTGCTGAACAACAGTTATAGTGCTGAATGCAACTGTTTTGGGTTCCATATTATCTTCGATATAAGCGTCTGTTGGTCTAACTTGTTTTCTATCAATGGTTTTTACAGCTTTCATTGTTTTTCCTGATTTAAGGCCAGTATTAAAAAATCCTACTTAGTTAACAAAAAATAACCAACTAGTAAGATCTGCGTCACATTTTTAAGCATTGCTCCAGTCTAAATGTTTTTTAACAGAATTGTTAATTATTTGTTGCAGAATTTTTGTAGTGGATTGAAAGAAAAAGAATTATGTAGAAAAAATAAGCTATGTAGAACAAAAGATAAGAAGAAGAGAGTTAGAAGGTGGAAGTTAATGTAAAGCAAGTTTTACTGATATGCCATTTATTAACCTAGGGCATGGAAGTGATCTCTTTATGCTATTAGCAGCTTTTATTAGGTATAAAAAAACCGAGCGATAATGGCTCGGTTTATTAAAATTAAATTTAAAGCTGTTGTCGTACTAAAGCGAGTGCTAACTTTAAAAGCAATCGCGCTTATCGTTCGCCAATAGGTAAAACGGTGCGACCATATTGCTCATTGATCACTTCTGCCATTGCTAAGTAGATTGCGCTTAAACCACAAACAATGCCTTCATAACCAGCAATACGCCCAATTAACTCAGAACCTGTGAAATCACGGATAGCTAATAGGAAGAATAAAACCGTTAAGCTACCAAAGATAAATTGTAAAACACGGTTACCACGTAAAGTGCCTACAAACATAAATGCAGTAAACATGCCCCACATTACTAAGTACCAAGCCATAAATGCATGTGGTGTTGCTTGTGTTACGCCTTCATTACCTAATTGAGGAAATAATAGAAGTGCGACTAAGCTGATCCAGAAAAAACCGTATGATGTGAAAGCGGTTAATCCAAAAGTATTACCTTTTTTGAATTCTAAAATACCAGCGATGATCTGTGCAATACCACCGTAACATAAACCCATAGCAAGGATCATGGCACTGATTGGAAAGAAACCAGCATTGTGAATATTTAGTAAAACTGTAGTCATGCCAAAGCCCATTAGGCCTAATGGGGCAGGATTAGCGTAATTAATTGATTGTGACACTTCATGTACCTTTTTTGTATAATTTGTAAGAAATTGGGATCGCGCGCACGATAACATGCTCGACTTTTTTGTAAAGGAATATGTGAAAGTTTGGCCTAGCACTTGTTTTGCATCAATTTAACGGCGTTAATGCGTAGTTTTGAGATGTTTTTAGAAAATTAAAGGGAATTATTATATTGTACAACTTAAAAAATTGATGCAGAGTAAAGGTTTGCATTAATTTTATTAATTTTATTAATTTATTCTCCAAAATAGGTACAATAAATAATGAATCCAACTATCAATAATGAATATTAGCAATGACAGCACCTACTCTCTCGATTAGAAACCTACATAAATCCTTCGCGGATAATCAAGTATTAAAAGGTATCGACTTAGAAGCTCATCAAGGTGATGTGATCTCTATTCTTGGTGCATCTGGCTCAGGGAAAAGTACTTTATTACGTTGTGTTAATTTACTTGAAACACCGACGTCAGGGGATATTTTGGTTAATGGTGAATTAATCAAAATGAAGATGGATAAAAAACGTGGTGCTATTCCTGCATCTATTAAACAAGTTGAACGTATTCGTAGTCGTTTAGCGATGGTTTTTCAAAGTTTTAATCTTTGGTCACATTTGTCGGTTCTTGAAAATGTCATCGAAGCCCCTGTGCATGTACTCGGGGTACCTAAAAAAGAAGCCATTGTAAAAGCAGAAGCTTTATTACAACGTGTTGGCTTATATGAACGTAAAGATTATTATCCAGGCCAGCTTTCTGGTGGACAACAACAACGTGTTGCTATTGCGCGGGCGTTAGCGGTTGAACCGGAAGTGATGTTATTTGATGAACCGACTTCCGCACTTGATCCTGAATTAGTCGGTGAAGTGTTAACCGTTATGCGTGATTTAGCCGAAGAAGGCCGCACCATGTTAGTGGTCACACATGAAATGGCTTTTGCACGAGACGTATCAAATAAAGTATTATTTTTACACCAAGGTTTAGTGGAAGAACAAGGTAAGCCTGAAGATATCTTTCAGAATCCTTCATCGGAACGTTTTAAGCAGTTTATCTCTACTGTTTATTAGATGAGACTGCTAAACGTTTAATTAAAATAAGTGCTTAACTAAAGCGGTTAATGTTATAAATCAATTTAGTAAAAATTTTTAAAACAGCTATCTATCATAATATAAGGAAATACAATGAAAAAAATCAGCCTACTAATCGCATTATTTGCTTTTGCATTTAATTCGGCACAAGCAAAAGAATGGAAACAAATACGTATTGGTGTTGAAGGTGCATACCCTCCATTTAGTAAAACAGAAGAAGACGGCAGTGTTACTGGGTTTGATATCGATATCGCTAATGCGTTATGTGATGAATTGGGTGCAAAATGTACGTTAGTAAAACAAGATTGGGATGGTATTATTCCGGCGCTTAAAGCACGTAAATTTGATGCAATTATTGCGACAATGGATATTACTGAAGAGCGTTTGAAACAAGTGGCTTTCACTAATAAATACCAACATATTCCAGCACGTTTTACTGCTGTTAAAGGGGCTGCATTTGAAGCGACTGATGCGTTCATGAAAGGTAAAAACATTGGTGTTCAACGTGCAACAACAATGGATTTATACATCTCAGATAATTTCCCTTCTGCAAAAATTAAACGCTACGGTACCTTTGATGAAGCATACTTAGATTTAAAAGCGGGCCGCCTTAATTATGTTATCGCTGACTCTGCCTCTATCTCTGAAGGGTTATTAGCAAAAAAAGGTGGCGACAAGTTTGAGTTTGTTGGTCCTAAACTAAATGATCCTAAATGGTTTGGTCACGGTGCAGGTATTGCCGTTCGTAAACAAAACAAGGATTTAGTTGAGCAATTAAACAAAGCGATTGCTGCAATCCGCGCTAACGGTACTTATAAAACGATTCAAGATAAATACTTCTCTTTCGATGTATACGGTCAAGAATAAACGTTATCACGGTTAATTTTTTAACCTGAGCGTTAAAATAGAAAGGATGACGCACAACCTTTTATATGTTGTCTCATCCTTTTTTGTTATGCCAGTGCTATTAATTACGTATTAGTGGATTGGAATTAAATAAAAAGAAGTTTATATGTTTTCTTTATACGGTTACCAAGAAATATTTCTAGAAGGAGCATGGCTAACACTGCAAGTAGCCTTGTTATCTTTATTATTAGCTGTTTTCTTAGGGTTAATAGCAGCACTCGCTAAGCTGTCTCATTCTATTATATTAACCAGCATTGCGACGCTGTATACGACTATTATTCGTGGTATTCCAGATCTTATCTTAATGTTGATTATTTTCTTTGGTGGGCAAGTGTTAATTAATGACACCAGCTATAACCTTAACGAATGGTTTAACGAAGTAGCGACAAATTATTATCCTGACCACGAATGGACAGCATATTTACCTGACTATATTGATATTAGCCCTTATATTGCAGGTATTGTGACTATCGGTTTTATCTTTGGTGCGTATATGGCAGAAACCTTCCGCGGCGCTATTTTATCGGTAGAAAAAGGGCAATTAGAAGCGGCAACAGCTTATGGCATGAATAAATATAAACGTTTTTCACGTGTGATGTTCCCTCAGATGATGCGCCATGCATTACCTGGCTTGGGTAACAACTGGTTAGTATTATTAAAAACAACGGCATTAGTGTCGATCATCGGTTTACAAGATATGGTTAAAATTGCAGGTGATGCGTCTGGTTCTACTCAAAAACCTTTCACTTTCTATCTAGTGGTAGCGCTAATCTTCCTATTTTACACTGCTGTTTCTACCTCTGTCTTAAAATGGGCCGAGCGTAAATATAGTATACAAACGAGGTAAGTATGGATTTTTCAATCATTGTTAATGAATACCCGTTTTACTTACAAGGTTTGTGGACAACAACTTGGTTAGTGGCAGTCTCATTATTGATAGGCTTAGTGATTGCGATACCTGTTGGTATTTTACGTAGTCATTCAAACTGGTTCATTAAAGGGCCTATTTGGGCTTATATGTATTTTTTTCGTGGTTCGCCATTGTTGGTACAATTATTTTTGATCTATTACGGTGTTGCACAATTTGATGCGATACGTGAAAGTTGGATGTGGTATTACTTTCAAGAAGCTTGGTTTTGTGCATTACTCGCTTTTTCATTAAATACAGGGGCTTACACTGCTGAGATTGTACGTGGTGTGATAGGAACAATGCCGCTTGGTGAATTAGAAGCCGCTAAAGCTTATGGTATGAGTCGTTGGCAAACACTTAAGCGTATTACTTTACCTAATTCATTACGCCGTGCTTTACCGGCTTACAGTAACGAAATTATTTTTATGATACACGGCAGTGCGATTGCAGGTGTGGTGACGATTGTTGATATTACCGGTGCTGCTCGTGTTGTTAATGCTCGTTATTATGCGCCTTTTGAAGCTTATCTAGCAGCTGGTTTGTTATATATGTGCTTAACATTTTCTGTTATTTACTTATTTAAGCTGTGGGAAAAAAGCTATCAGCATCAATAATTAATAATGAAGGTCTAAAGGCTATTGTTTGTAATCAGTAGCCTTTTTACTTTCTATCTATTTGTATTTCCTTGCCTGTTGTTTCTTCTCTTTTCCTGTGTTTTATTTTAAGCTCAATGAGATGCTATTTTTCATAGCAATTTTATTTATTGAATTTGTTTAACTTAATGTTTCTGGTTTAAATTTAGGTTTTTATTTAAGTTCAAGCTTTTTATCTAAATTTAAGTTGTGCCTAGTCGCTGCAATAGACTATTACCTTTACTGAGAAGGAGTTTCCCATTAATAAAATTAACCCGCAAAAATTGCTTAATAGTAAATGGACTGCCGTTAAACCACTCAACAAAGAAAAGCACTTTCTGATCACTGATGTTGATTTTGACGAGCAGGGCAATGTTATTTTTTGTTTATTAGAAGCGATTATTTCTCATCGTGAAACAGAAATTAGTTGGCGTGATCTGCAAGATTCAGAATGTTGGTTACAGGGCTGGAAGTAACTGAAAGCGCTATCTAATGATGTAGTATACCCGTTATCAATCGAGGTGCATTTTGACTGATAACGGGGTAAAACGAGCCGCCTTTAATTGGCTATATGTGCGTTAATTGTGCAACTTATATTAATTAATGACGTGATTAATCACACCCTAAAAATCCACCCGTTTGGTGTGCCCATAGTTGTGCATAAACGCCTTTTTGTTCAATTAACTGTTGATGACTACCTTGTTCAATAATCTGTCCTTTATCTAATACAATGAGGCGATCCATCGCGGCGATAGTTGATAGACGATGTGCAATCGCAATAACCGTTTTACCTTGCATTAACTCATATAAACTTTCTTGTATCGCTGCTTCCACTTCAGAATCTAATGCAGAGGTCGCTTCATCCAATACTAGAATAGGGGCATCTTTTAATAATACGCGTGAGATAGCAATACGTTGGCGTTGACCGCCTGACAATTTCACTCCTCGTTCACCGACTTGTGCATCGTAACCAGTATTGCCTTCACTATCCGTTAAGGTAGAGATAAATTCATGCGCCTGTGCTTGCTTAGTCGCTTTTAATAACTCTTCTTCAGTTGCATCGGGGCGACCATAAAGAATGTTTTCGCGAATAGAGCGATGTAATAAAGATGTATCCTGTGTCACCAAACCGATTTGTAATCGTAAACTTTCTTGCTGAACATCTTTAATATCTTGGCCATCGATAATGATCTGACCTTTTTCAACATCATAAAAGCGTAACAATAGATTCACTAATGTTGACTTACCTGAGCCTGAACGGCCTACAAGTCCTATTTTTTCGCCAGGTTTGATATTTAGGTCTAGGTTTTCAATGACACCTTTACTCTCACCATAATGAAAACTCATCTGTTTAAAGTAGAGATTACCTTCACTCACCACTAATGGTTTCGCGTCTTTTTTGTCTTCAATAATATTAGGCTTCGCTAAGGTATTCATGCCGTCAGTCACTGTGCCTATGTTTTCAAATAAAGCACTAAACTCCCACATGATCCACTGTGACATGCCGTTTAAACGTAATGCTAAACTGATAGCGATAGCGATAGCACCCACTGAAATAGCGCTTTGCATCCATAGTGAGATAGACAAAGCCGTTATCGCAAAGGCTAATACATAGTTAGAGATTTGCACACTGACATTAATCCCCGTTGCCAAACGCATTTGTCGATAAACTGTATCTAAAAATCCTTTCATTCCTTGTTTGGCATAAGCCGATTCAGAGTCCGTATGCGCAAATAGTTTTACTGTTGATATATTGGTGTAACTATCAACAATTCGCCCCGTCATGGTTGAGCGGGCATCTGCTTGCTCTGTTGCTACTTTTCTTAGGCGCGGAATAAAGTAATACTGTATGCAGATATATATAACCATCCATACCAACATTGGAATCGCCAACCGGTAATCGGCTTTTGCAATCATCACCACCATGGAAATAAAGTACACTAAAACATAAACCATCACGTTTAGTAGCTTCATTACGGTTTCACGTACGGCCAGCGCTGTTTGCATGACTTTAGTGGCTATTCGTCCGGCAAAATCATCTTGATAAAAAGACACGCTTTGCTTTAACAAATAGCGATGTGCAAACCAACGGATCGACATCGGATAATTGCCTAACAAAACTTGATGTACGATCAAAGAATGTATAATAGTTAAGACAGGAATTAATACTAAAACCATTAAGGACATAAACAATAATTTTTGCCCTTCATCTACTAATAACGTCTCTGGATTTTTAGTGATTAACCAGTCGACGAGTTGTCCCATGAACCCAAATAAAGACACTTCCAATATAGCTAAAATAGCTGTTAGTAAGGTCATAAAGAAAAGTGCCGTTTTATAACCCTTTGTATAGTGCATGCAAAAGGCAACGAGTGTATTTGGCGGCTGGGTTGGTTCTTGATCGTTTAGCGCAGGCACCAAACTTTCAAAAAATTTATACATGATAATTCCTTAAGTGTTGCAAAGTTTCTTATTAGTCTTTTAAAGTAAATCTTGGAGGGATGTTCATTGCAACGATGATAATGGTTAAGTTATACAAAACAAGCATTAATTACTGTAATGAATTTTTATCTATTTATTACAAGAATATAAGCTGCTTTAGTTTTTTATGTTGAAAAGTTCGCTATGCTTAACAGGTATCTAAACAAAGAGAAGATTATGCTACATTCAAAATTACCCTCAGAACATTGCTCTAACCCATTAAGTTGGTTATCTCAATTGCCAAAAGTTGAGTTACATTTACATTTAGAAGGTAGCTTAGAGCCGCAGATGTTGTTCGACTTAGCCGTGCGCAATCATATTAAGTTGCCCTATGAAAATGTCAGCGCGGTAAAAAAAGCATTCCAATTTACCAAGCTTCAAGATTTCTTGGATATCTATTATCAAGCTGCAAAAGTATTAGTCACTGAACAGGATTTCTATGATTTAACTTGGGCTTATTTACTGAAATGCAAAGAGCAGAATGTTTATCATGTTGAGCCTTTCTTTGATCCACAAACACACACTGAGCGTGGAATTGCTTTTAGTACCGTGATAACCGGAATAACGAGTGCGCTTGAAGATGCAGAAAAGCAACTAGGTATTAGTAGTGAATTGATCATGTGTTTTCTACGCCATTTAAGTGAGGAAGAGGCTTTTGCGACACTCACCTTAGCTGAACCCTATTTAGATAAAATTAAAGCGGTCGGGTTGGATAGTTCTGAGAAAGGGCACCCGCCTGAGAAATTTAGTCGTGTATTTGCTAAAGCGCGTCAATTAGGTTTACTAACGGTGGCTCATGCCGGTGAAGAAGGTCCCGCTGAATATATCTGGACTGCGATTAATGATCTTAAGGTGGCACGCGTTGACCATGGAGTGAATGCTATTCATGATCCTAAGTTGATTGATTACTTAAAAGAAAGCCAAATGCCATTAACGGTATGTCCATTATCGAATACAAAATTAAAAGTATTTTCAGATATGAGTGAACATACTATTCTAGATTTATTAAAGTTAGGGGTTTGTGTGACGGTTAATTCAGATGACCCCTCGTATTTCGGTGGTTATATGACGGAGAATTTTGAAGCATTAGCGACTTCGCTGAATATGAATCAAGAGCAAGCCAGAAAGTTAGTAGAAAATAGTATTGTGGCTAGCTTTTGTAATGATCATCGTAAGCAACAGTTATTTGCTTTATTACACCGCTATGTTTAATTTTTAAGTTGCCAACGCTCATTCTTTTATTGTTGAGCGTTACTTTTAGACTGCTTATTTGGCTTTAGTTACCTCAAATTGCTGTTTTTTATCTTTTGCCGAACAACAGCACATTTACTTCATAAATAGCCTTTTCAGGCTATTTTGAACACCATTGCTAGGTTTGAACAAATAGGTTGAAACATAAATAGCCTTAAACATAAATCGGTAAAGCCCGTTTGTCTGCTATCTTCCTTACTGCTAAATGCGTATGGATATCTTTAACGCTTTTAATTCGATGTAACTTATTAGTGAAAGCTTCATAACCAGCCAAGTTCTTGCTAACCACTTCTAATAGATAATCGTAACGACCAGATACGATATGTGCATTAATCACTTCATCCATATCAAGTAGTGCAGATTCAAAGACTTCAATTGTCTCTTCCTGATGCCTATTTAGGCTTACTTCTACAAAAAAGGTCATGGTAATACCCACGTGATTTTTATTTAAGTTCGCTTGGTAATCTTCAATATAACCATCGTCTTCTAGGCGTTTTAAGCGTCGTGCACAGGGAGAGGGCGATAAACCAACGCGATCCGCAAGATCTGCTGTTGATATACGTCCTTCATTTTGTAGTACAGCTAATATGTGACGATCTATTTTATCCATAACTTTCCTTGGTGTATTAAAGCGTGAATGTAAATATGTGCGCTTTAATCAGTTAATAATTTAGTTTTTAGAAGGTTGTTCGCCGAATAAGAGCTTTTATTTTAGTCAATAATACTACTTGAAACTCTAGTTGATAGGAAGTTATTGAATGAACAAGTTACAGCTGCTACAAGTAAATAAAGTCAATTACAGTGCTATGTCGCCATTAACTTATGGCTATTTAGCCATGCTAGTGGTGCTATTAATTTGGTCTGGTTTCTCATTGACGGTACGCAATATTGGCACATCTCCCCTTACTATCGCAGATGTTGCGTTGATTCGTTTCTCTGTACCATTAGTTTTATTAGCTCCCTGGTTTATCAAGCATCTTGCAGTGATTAAAAAAGTGAGAATATCAGACTTTTTGCTTATTTTATTAGGTGGAATACCTTTCCTCTTTTTAGCTTCCTTAGGCGCAAAAATAGTCCCTACTGCATACGTTGCAACGATACTTACCGGCACCCCTCCTTTTTTTGTGGCCATACTTTCTATGCTTTTTTATAAACAGGTTATTACTAAGCAACGGTTATTTATGCTTTCCCTGATATTAATAGGAGTGCTTATTATGGTTGCTGGATTAGCGGAACAATTATCGCTAGAAATATTCACTGGCATTGGATTTTTATTGTGTGCTAGTTTGTTATGGTCCACTTATACACTAGGGCTTAAACGAGCCGGTTTGAGTGCGCTTACCGTGGCCATTATTGTTTCTTATTTTTCATTCTTTATTATGCTGTTTTTAGTCTTGTCTGGTACTGTAGCAAGTAATTGGGGCTCTTTCTCACTGCAACAGGCGATGCCATTTTTATTAGTGCAAGGTATTGGTGTTGGCATCGTTGCAACTATTGGTTTTTCCTATGCAGTGAGTCAATTGGGGTCGGCTAAGTCATCTATAATAGGTGCTTTGTCGCCCGGTATAACCTCGTTGTTAGCGGTACCTATTTTTGATGAGCCTTTATCAATTGCTATTTTTTGTGGTCTTAGCCTGACCATAACAGGTGTTATTTTATCAAATCGTGTTTAATTTTATTTAAGGTATTCAATTATGTTAGAAAACTTACCTACCGTTCAAGGTGATCCCCTGTGGGCATTGTTACATCAATTTAATGCAGACCAACGAGATCACAAGATAGATATGCTGGTGGGCGTTTATCGCGATGAAACAGGCAAAACACCTGTTATGCAGCAAGTACAAAAAGCTGAAGTTAAACTAGCAACAGCTGCACAATCAAAATCTTATAAAATGTTGTCTGGTAACCTTGAGTTTAATGATCATATAGCTAAGTTTGTATTAGGTGACAGTGCGCAATTTTCTGACCCATGTACAATTCAAACCGTTGGTGGCTCTGGTGCATTAAGAGTGATTGCTGATTTTATAGCCGCTCTATCTCCTGATGCTGTGCTTTGGAATACCGACCCAGGTTATTTAAATCATCGTCCTATTATGGAAGGTGCAGGTTTAACGGTTAAACCCTTTCGCTGGCAGCATAAAGGGGGACTATTAGACATAGAAACTTGCTTTAAAGATTTAGAAAACGCTAAAGAAGGTGATATTTTATTATTACATGCGAGTTGTCATAATCCTTCTGGTGTGGACCCTTCATTAAAACAATGGCAACAATTTATTGATTTTTGTACAGCGAAAAAAATAATTCCTTTTATCGATATCGCTTACCAAGGTTTTGGCGATAGCCCTGAGCAAGATGCTGCGGGTTTAAGAATGTTTGTTGAACAGGTTGATCTGGTTTTAGTTGCAGCAAGTTGCTCAAAGAATATGGGGTTATACTGTGAACGTACAGGCGCAGCCATGGTGGTAGCAAAAGATCACTCTCAACATACAAAAATTCGTATGTTATTAGAACGTATCACCCGTATCAATTATTCTATGCCTCCTAACCATGGCTCTGCGATTGCATCGTTATTATTTTCAGATCCTAAACCTTGGTTAGCAGAGTTAACTGTGTGTAGAGAGCGTATTAATGATTTACGCAACGCATTAGGGAAATTATTAGCTGAAATGGGTGCACCTGACTCTTTTCAAGCGGTAACAAGGCAAAAAGGTATGTTTTCTTTATTACCTTTAACAGCAGAGCAGATGGACGTTCTACGTGATAAGTACGCAATATATGGCATGTTGAATGGAAGAATTAATATTGCAGGTTTAAAGCAAGAGCAAATTCAATATCTTGCTAGTGCATTAGTTGAAGTAAGCAAGGTTTAGTTTGATTTAACTCTGAGCGGTTAAATTAATATGATGATTTAAAAATCCCAGTGATAAACCTTATCATTGGGATTTTTTATTAGTGGGCTTTGTCCTCTATTTGTCCTCTATTATGCGCTTTCTATCACTTTCTTTAGATAAAGGGCTCTGTTCCATTACACTGTTGTCACCTATAAGCGGCGAGTAAAATTTGTT